>JABDLI010000104.1 GCA_013003065.1 Phycisphaerales bacterium
GCAATCCTGCACCCGCCGGACGGCGGTGCGAAAAATAGAAATGTGACCCGCTGATCAATGTCCAGGAAACCAGGCGGCAGGACGCCGCCGGCGTATGGAGGCGTCCGACCACTGGGGTCGAGCCGCAGGACGCGGCGTCAAAGCACTGTCCCCCGCGTCCGGCAAGCACATGGACCGTCCCCGGGCAGGATGCCCGTCATTCCCTCACGTCCGGACACCAAAAGGCGAGCCGCAAGGACGCGGCGTCTCGCGCGCGGGGTCGCCTGCGCGACTTGCCCGAGCAGGACGCCCGCAAACGCGTCCGCATCCGTGTCCGCATCCGTGTCCGTGACGGCGTCCGCAACCGCGTCCGTGCCCGCGTCCGTGCCCGCGCCCGTACCCGCGTCCGCCCCCGCGTCCGTGACCGCGTCCGCCCCCGCGTCCGCCCCCGCGTCCGTGCCCGCTCTCCACGTCCGCCCCCCGTCCACCGGTCACGACTTCCCATGCCGCCGTCGCCACCGCCGACGCCGCACCATCGGCTCGATCCAGAGCCACCATCCGCTGAAGACCATGAACAGGAGCGCGACCGCATACGCGGGCATGACCCAGCCGTGCGCCCAGTCGCCGAAGAACGATCCGTCGTGGATCCGCTCGATGAGGTCGGAGGGACGGGTGTCCACGCTCAGGATCGCACCGGTCACCGCGCAGACTTGCACCTCCGCGTCGTGGTGCTCCGAGCGGATCTTGTAGACACGGTCGCCCGGCCGCACGTCGATGCGGTCGATGTCCTCGTGGCCCTGGAAGTCGGGATGCTCGAGGGCGTAGACGGCCGCAAGGGCCCCGCCCAGCGGGATGAAGTCCTCCGGGCTGCCGGCCGCGCCCTCACGAGTGGGCGGCTGGATCCAGTCCACCTCTTTCTTGATCAGCAAAAGGAACCCGGTGGCCGTCGTGCCGGTGATCAGTCCCGACAGCACGAGGCCCGTCCATTTGTGCGTGTTCCAGAAGAGCTTGAACGAACCCATCGGTGCTCCCGGAGAGACTCATCGAGAACGGACCGGCACGGATCGGCGTCTCGGGGCCGGCCTGCGAAGAATACTTGACCTGACGCCGGAGCGCCGGCCGGAGGAAACGACCATGCAGCGACCCGTGACGATGGCGTTGGTGCTCGCATTTGTCCTCGGGGGCTGCGTCGAGCGCGACGAGGAAATCACCGTGGACGCCGACGGGACGGTTCGCGTCCACCTCGCGTTCGCCTCGGACTCGTTCGACGACCTCTACCAGGGCGATGCCGTGCCCAGCGTGGCGGGAGGCTGGCTGGTGGAGGAGCGGACAGAACGCGACGTCGACGGGGCCGAGCGCTTTCGGCTCATTGCCGACGCCGTGTTCGGGCCCGAGACGGCGTTGCCGTCGACGTACGCCGATCCGCGCGACCCCGACCCGCAGTCCGTGTTGCACTTCGTGACCACGCTCACGATCGAGCCGCGGCCCGACGGCGTGTACTACCACTTCGCGCGGGTGTACCCGCCGCGACCGTGGGCGTATCTCGATCACGCGCGGGCCTTGCTCGAGGAGCACGCGGGACCGGGCGACGAGTTCGATGCGATGACGCCGGAGGAGCAACGCGACCGCGTGCTTCTCTACGCTCGCGTCGGGGCGGTCGAGACGCAGGTGTTCGTGCGTCGCGCGTTCCGGGCGACGCTGCCGGAGCTGCCGCCCGACGCCTGGCTGCACCTGCACGGGGTGGTCGGGGAGACGGTGGACGGGCTCGATGTGGGGCCGATCCTCGCCGCGTTGGCGGTCGAGGACGAGCAGGAGCGGGCGGCGCAGCTCGAGCGTCGCCAGACCGAGATGCTGACCATGCTCGAGACCACGATCCAGCGCACCCTCCGCCGCGATCTGGGCGTCGATCCCGGTGGGGTCAACGCGTTCATGCGGGCCTACCGGGTCGAGCGCACCGCGCACGAGATCACGCAGGATCTGGGTGACGACTCGTTCACGGTGACCGTGCAGATGCCCGGCACGCTCGTGGGGCACAACGGCGAGGGCGCCGACGGCACCCGGGTGACGTGGCGGTTCGGGGGCACCATGCTGCGGGATCGGGAGCACGAGCTCGTGGTGTCGAGCGTCGTCAGGAGGTGACGTCAGCCGTCACGCGGGGCGTGGTCGCGCGCCGTCCGGTCACCGCCGGCAGCGTGATCGGCACGCCGTCCGCGGACAGCCCACCGAGCACGGCCATCGCCGCGGCCTCGCGGGCCTCGGGCGGAATCCCACCGGCGCCCAGGGCGACGACGCGTGGCTCGAGGCCTCGCCCGAGCGACCCCAGGAGCGTTCGGTTGCGGGTGCCGCCGCCGGCGACCACGACGTCGGCCACGTCGTGCGTGTTCACCGTCTCGGCCACGACTTCCGCGATCGCGGCGACCGCCGTCGCGCAGAGATCCGCCGCCGCGGACCCGCCGGCGTGCCGCCGCACCCACGCCGCCAGCTCGTCGCCGGTTCCGAGCGCGCGCCCGGCCCGCGTCTGCTCCCGCAACGCGTCCCGCAGCGACCCAGCGACGTCGTCCCGCACGACGCCCGTCGACGCGACCACGCCGTCGGCGTCGTACGGCCGGTCCAGACACGCCCGCGCGAGGCCGTCGAGCACGTGGTTGCACGCGCAGACGTCGAAGCCGGCGATGGCGGGCAGCGGATCGGGGTGGTCCTTGGGCGGCAGGATCGTCACGTTGGCGAACCCACCGAGGTTGACCACCGCCCGCGAACACTCGGTCCGGTAGAGCAGCCAGTCCGCCAGCGGCGTGATCGGCGCGCCGCGACCGCCGGCGGCAAGGTCGGCCTGCCGCAGGTCGTGGATGACACGGCAGCCGAAGCGGGCCCCGATCGGCGCGGGGCTGACGAGCTGCCAGGAATCCGGCGGGTCGTGATAGACCGTCTGACCATGAACGGCGATGAGGTCGGGCGCCGGCTCACCGGCGAGCACACGCTCGATCACCTCGACGTGGCGAGCTCCGAACGCGTTGGCCAGGCGGGCGAACCAGCCCGCGGGCATCGGGCGCTGGTCTGCCGCCGCGCGCAGGTCGGCGGCGATCGGTCCGAGCGGCTCGGCGTGGTGCCGGATCAGCCGCGGGCGAGCATCGAGCGCGACTCCCTCGACCTCGACGAGTGCGGCGTCGAAGCCGTCGATGCTCGAGCCGGTCATCACTCCGACGATGCGTCGTGTCACGGGGTGCATGGTACGGTCGTGGCCGCGGCCGCGTCCCGGGCCCGCGTCCGCGTCCATCCGCGGAGCCCAGCCGCTCCGGCACGCCTCCTGGTATCGTGCCCGCCTCCGCATGATCAAGCGAATCCTCATCACCGGCGGCGCGGGCTTCCTCGGCTCCCACCTCTGCGACCGGCTCGTCGAGGCGGGTGAGGACGTGATCTGCGTCGATAACTTCTTCACGAGCCAGAAATCGAACATCGCCCACTTGCTGGGGAAGCCGAACTTCGAGCTGCTCCGGCACGACGTCACCCACCCGCTGTTCCTCGAGGTGGACGAGGTTTACAACCTTGCCTGCCCCGCCGCCCCGGGGCACTACCAGTACAACCCGATCAAGACGACGAAGACGAGCGTGATGGGCGCGATCAACATGCTCGGCCTCGCCAAACGCGTCGGCGCGCGCATCCTGCACGCCTCGACCAGCGAGGTGTACGGCGACCCGGACGTCCACCCCCAGCCGGAGTCCTATCACGGCAACGTGAACCCGATCGGGCCCCGGGCGTGCTACGACGAGGGCAAACGCGCGGCCGAGACGCTCATGTTTGACTACCGCCGGCAGAACAAGGTGTCGGTGCGCGTCGTGCGGATCTTCAATACGTACGGTCCGCGGATGCACCCCTACGACGGTCGGGTGGTGAGCAACTTCATCCGTCAGGCGCTCGCCGGCGAGCCGATCACGCTCTACGGCGACGGTGCGCAGTCACGATCATTCTGCTACGTCGACGATCTCATCGACGGCATGCTGACCATGATGACGATGCCGGACGAGTTCCCGGGCCCGGTGAATCTCGGCAACCCCAACGAGTTCACGATCCGCGAGCTGGCCGAGCTGGTGGTCGAGCTGAGCGGGTCGACGTCCGAGATCATCCACGATCGCGAGCAGCCGCAAGACGATCCGAAGCAGCGACAACCGGACATCACGCTGGCCCGCACGCGTCTGGGGTGGGAGCCGGCGGTCGCGTTGCGTGAGGGGCTGCAACGCACGATCGCGTGGTTTCGGGATGCCGATCTCTCGATGTACCGGGCGCCCACCCCGAACTATTAGAGCGCTCCGTACGGCCTGCGGCCGACACTCGCTCTCGCGATGGTGGGGGCGACGTGCGGCTCGGCGGTGTCACGAGGTGCCACGGACAGCGAAGCGTCCGTGCCGTCAGCGTCCATTGCGAAGGCGAGTCGCTGACCCCCCTGCGCAGCGGGCGACGCACGGCACGGACGCTTCGCTGTCCATGGCACCATTCCAGAGGCAGCCGCAGCCATCCGGCCGCTGGCGAATCTCTCCCAAAAAACTACCGAACATCCCTTGACAGATCCGATCAAATCTGGATCCTATCGAACACCAAACATTGACCCGAAAAGAGGACGCATGCTATGGTGACGGCGGCGAAGCAGAACGGGACCGCAAAGGGGCTCAGGACGGCAGCGAAGGGAGCGGTCGGCGGCCGCGGGAAGCTCGCCGCCAAGTCTGCAACCCCCGCCACGCGGACGGGGGGCGGCTCGGGCCGCCGTTCCGCCGCGAGTGAAGGACCACCAATGGCAAACGTGATCACGGAAGAGAAGGGGCGTCTCCAGGCCCTCGAGCGGGCCCTCGGCCAGATCGAGAAGACCTTCGGCAGCGGCTCGATCATGCGTCTCGATGACGACCCCAAGGCCATCCCGGGCATCGCCACGGGGGCCCTGAGCCTCGACATCGCCCTGGGCGGACGAGGCGTGCCCCGGGGCCGCATCGTCGAGATCTTCGGGCCGGAGTCCTCCGGCAAGACCACGCTCGCCTTGTCGGTTGCCGCCACCGCTCAGAAGGACGGTGGCGTCGCTGCGTTCATCGACGCAGAGCATGCGCTCGACCCCGTCTGGGCCAAGCGAATCGGCGTGAACCTGGAAGAGCTCCTGGTTTCCCAGCCGGACACCGGCGAGCAGGCGCTCGAGATTTGCGAGCTGCTGGTTCGCTCCAACGCAGTGGATGTCGTGGTGGTCGACTCGGTCGCCGCGCTCATTCCCCGCGCCGAGATCGAGGGTGAGATGGGCGACAGCCACGTCGGCCTGCAGGCCCGGCTCATGAGCCAGGCGATGCGGAAGCTCACGGGAGCGATCTCCAAGAGCGACACGATCGTGATCTTCATCAACCAGCTTCGCGAGAAGATCGGCGTGATGTTCGGATCGCCCGAGACAACGCCCGGCGGTCGTGCCCTCAAGTTCTATTCGTCGGTTCGCATCGACATCCGCCGCATCGGTGCGATCAAGGATGGTGACCAGAACGTCGGCAACCACGTGCGGGTTCGGGTGGTGAAGAACAAGATCGCGCCGCCGTTCCGCGAGGCCGAGTTCGACATCATGTTCAACGAGGGCATCAGCACCTCGGGTGACCTGCTCGACCTTGCCGTGGCCGATGACGTCGTGAAGAAGAGCGGCGCGTGGTTCAGTCGTGGCGAGATTCGCCTGGGCCAGGGGCGGGAGAACTCCAAGCAGTTCCTCAAGGACAATCCGGATCTCTTCGCGGAGATCAAGCGCGAGGTCATGATCAAACGCGGTCTGCTGGCAGCGCCCGTGACCGACCTGGAGCAGGGTGCGGCCGGCCCCGCGGACTCGCCCGCCGACAAGACTCCCGAAGCAGCAGAGCCATCGCGGGCACCCGGCGCCGCGGAGAAACGCGGCAAGCGAGGCAAGTAGCAGCGGAGCCGAGGGAACACACGTTCCCCGGCGGCGGACCCGTGCAGCGTGATGGAGGAGCACGCTGAATGGATCCTGAGCGATCGTTGCGCGGTTCGGTCGGGCGACTGCCCCGGCCGGAGCGCGTGCGATCGTGCGCTGAAGTCGCGGACAGTCGTCTGTTCACGAATCGCCGAAGTAAGAGCTGCGGGAGTCGCCTTCGGCGAGAAGGTATGCGAGAAGATCCAGCAGCTCCTCCGGCCCCAGCGGGTTGAGAAGACCGGGCATCATCGGTGACAGCTGCGACGGCGTGCGATCGCGTACGTCTTGTTTCACAACGACGACCCGGTGCTCGGGAGCGAAGGGAGAGGGCAGCAGGGTGATCTCGTCTGCGGTCTCGTTCACGATGCGTCCGACGAGCAGCGTGCCGTCGGCGAGCAAGAGCTCCGTCTGCTGGTACTGATCCGAGATGGTCGCGCTCGGCTCGACGAGCGCGCGAACGAGGTCGGGGACGGTGAACCGCGTCGCGACCGCCGTCAGGTCCGGACCGACGCCGCCCCGCCCGGTGCCGGCAAAGCGGTGGCACTCGGCGCATCGCGCGGCCTGGTACATCCGCCGGCCCCGTTGCCAGTCACGCCCGGTCAGACCCGCGCCGGCGAGCGTGACGACTTCCCGCGTGGTCCACAGGCGGGGTGGTCCGGCCGGGGTGGGCCGCTCGGGAGCGGGCGTCGTGTCCGGCGTGCGGGCGGTCAGACGATCCCGCTCGGACGGTGGCATGTTCGCGAGGGCCTCCGTGCGGATGCCATCGAGAAAGCCGGGGAAGCTGAGGCCGCCGCTCGCATGCCGCATGGCTTCAAACCAGTCGAAGTAGCGATCGCGAAGTGCCGGGGTCCACCCGCTCGTCGCGTGACGAAGCGTCAAAGCGTGGTGAATCGCCTGCCTTTGCGGTGGTGCAGCAATCATCTGCGTGATCACATTTCCGTAGCTCGCGCTGCGCGCAAGCAGGGCGGCGTCCGGTGGGGGGGCGACCTCGGTATCGGGGTTTTCCATCAGCGGCAGTGTCCGCGCGACGACGCGTGGCGAGTCGAGAAAGACGAGCAGCTCGCAGAGGGCACGGTCGACTTCCGGATCGGAGGTCGGGTAGACGGACTCGAGCCGCCGACGCAACGTCTCGCGCGGGCGTGGCGGGGGGGCGCCGGTGCGGGCGAAGACGAGCGTCCACGCCCGCAGCCAGGCCAGACGCCGATCGCGGTCCAGGGTGTCCTCGTCGATTCCGAGCAATACACCGACGAGGCGATCGCGGTGGGTTCCGTCCCCCGTACGGGCGGCGGCCATGACCGCCTCGAGCGGTGGGCCGAGGCCGCCGGTGACCTCGAGACGATCGATCCAGCCCTCGAGCGGCTGGTGTTCGAGCGCGACGCGGGCGGCGAAGCGCACGAACCGATCGTCGTGGGCGAGTCCACGCCACAGTGCGTCGACGTCGTCTCCGCTCCCGGCCGGTCGGTGCAGACGCTCGAAGCCGCGCCGGAGGCCGCGCAGTCGAGCGGCCTCCTCGTCACGCGTGGTCGCTCCGGCCGGAGCCGAGCCCGCGAGAGATCGCACGCGGAAGAGCGCGGATTGCGTGCCCCGGCCGCCGACCACGAAGTACATCGCCCCGTCGGTGGGGTTGATCACCGCGTCCGCCACGGGCAAGGGGCGTCCGGTGATGAACGTTTCGAACGACCCGCGGTAGCTGGCGCCGTCGGGCGTGAGGTGCACGGCGTAGATCGTCCCGAACGTCCAGTCGAGGGCGAACAACGCCTCGCGGTACCGACCGGGGAAGTGGGCGCCGGTGCCGAACAGCACGCCGGTCGGCGACCCCGGTCCGATGTCCACGACCGCGGGAAGGCTGTCGGGATACGACGACGGCCACTTGGCCGACCCGCTTCGCCAACCGAACTCGGCGCCGCTGACGACGTGGTTGATTCGGGTGGGCCGATACCACGGCGCGCCCATGTCCCACTCCATGTCGGCGTCGTACGTAAACAGCTCACCGTCGGCGTTGAAGGCGAGGTCGTACGGATTGCGAAAGCCCGTCGCGACCACCTCCCACGTCCGGCCGTCGCGGTCGGTGCGGCAGACCCAGCCGCCCGGCGCCATGATGCCGACGGCGTGCCCCCTCGCATCCCAGAGGCGGGGCAGGAGCGTATCTTCATCCCAGACCGGGGGGGCGGTGAAACGCTCGGGCTCGGGCAGCGGCGTGTGGTTCCCCGCCACGACGTAGATCATCCCGTCCGGACCCAGCGTCACCGCGTGGGGGCCGTGCTCGCCGCCGCCGCGGATCGCGCGCAGACGTTGCCACGTGTCGTACTGATCGTCGCCGTTGGTGTCGCGACCGCGGTAGAGCCCCGGTCCGTCGCCGCGATCCTCGTTGACCATGACGTAGAGATCCTGCTCGACACACAAGAGTCCCTGGGAGGAGCCCACGGGGGTGTCGAGCGGCAGCACCCTTGGCGTCGGGCTTTGCAGTCGATCGATTCGGTAGAGCCCGCCGGACTGGGGACTCGCGATCAACCGTCCGCGGTCGTCGACGGCGAGGCTGACCCACGAGCCCTGTTGGCCGGGGACCCGGTAGACGAGATCGACGGCGAACCCCGGGAGGGTGGTGATCTGCCGATCGATCGGCGGGGCGGGCAGCCCGGCGATCATCCCCCACGGCTCGTCCCCGTGCGTGCCGACGGAGACCGCGGATCGGCTGGTCGCGAACGCGGGATCCGTCGCGGCGATCCACGTGGCGTCCGTGACGATGCGATGCTGCCCGCCGCCCGCGAGGTCCGCGTCGATGATCGCGACGACGCCCGCCGGCCCGCCCTCGTTCTCGGCGGCGATGATCAGCGGCGACGACGGCGCGCGGGCGACGGCCGCGGTGAGATCGATCACGACGGCCTTCGGCCAGTCCGCGGTGCGGCCGACCCGTTCATCGCCGACGAATACCTCGGCCGAGTTGTCACACGTGATCGTGAGGGTGACACGCTCGACCCCGTTGCCGAAATCGAGGGTGCGTCGGAACCACACCCGCTCACCCGATTGCGGTGTTGCGGTCGACCAGATCCATTCCGGCACCGGTGCCACGGGGCGGGGCGCCGCGGGCGGGGGCGTGGACACGTCGCGCGCGGCCGCCGCCAACGATGACACGCCGGTTTCCGGCGTACCGGCGGGGCCCAGGACCCTCCACACTGCGACAGCCGTGACCATCGCCGTGATCAGGCCACCCACCGCAACCACGCGCACGAGCGCTCCGCTTTCGGAAGTCATGCGGCGATTGTACCGTGTCGGACGCGGGGTCCGCGGTGTCTCGGGCGGCCGAGCGCAAGGTGAAGCGGTTGTCCGAACGTCCGTTCGACCAGCTAGCCCGCGCGTCTGGCGTCGTACTTCTTCCGCTGCTCCTCGTTGCGGAGTACGTCGTACGCCTCGCTGATCTTGATGAACCGCTCGGGCCCGTGGGGATCGGTAGTGACGTCGGGGTGGTACTTTCGCGCGAGCGCGCGGAAGGCGGACTGGATCTCCTCGGACGTCGCGTCGACCCCAACGCCGAGGATGCGGTAGTAGTTCGGGATCTTCATCGACGCCCGCATCGTGCGTTTCTTCTTCCTGCTGCTCGCCGCCGCCGGTTGACCGGCGGCGGAGGGCTCACCGATGAAGCCGAACTGCGCGAGGAGGTCGAGCGCGGCGGCCACGCTGCGTTTGACGTTGACGAACTCGACGCCGATCTGATAGGTGCGAAGTCCCTTCCGATCGACCCAGACGACGCGACCCGTCACGGCCAGGCTGCCCTCGGGAATGCGCAGCTTCATCTCGCCGACCGAGCCGACCTTGAGCGATGGCTTCCCCTCGCACTCGATCCGCATGCCGACGGTTGACAGGTCCAGCACGACGCCAAGGTCGCTCGTGAGATCGACCGAGTGCCTCTTGGCCCGACGCCGGGGGTGATCGGAGGTCGGGTCGAATCGTGACTTGCTGCCGCGACGCCACATATGGTCCGAGATCGGCCGCATCGGGCCCCGGCTTGACGAAGGTTCGGTCGCTGCCGTTGGCCGTCGCATCGCGTTACCGGACGAGTCGAGGCGGCTTGGCGGTTGGTGGGTTGAAACGCCGGGTTCGCCTCACCTTGCGTCACACCCGAACCGAGCTAGAATCTGCCCCTCGCCTCGCGGCTGTGGCGGAATTGGCAGACGCGCTAGATTCAGGTTCTAGTGGGAGTAATATCCCGTGGAGGTTCGACTCCTCTCAGCCGCATTCACTCCCTGCGACCCCGCCGCGGCGGGGTCGCGGTGTTTTTGACCCCGCCTCGACGGCGTCATCACGCGGGGTCGGGCGCTCCGCGGGGAAGGGTGCGAACGTGGCACAGCGCGCGTGGCTCAACCGAGAGACGTTCGGATGGGCGATGTTCGACTTCGCCAACCAGGCGTTCGCCCTGGTCATCCTGACCACGATGTACCAGCTCTACTTCGTCTACCACGTCGTGGCGGACGACGAGTCGCTCGGACGGCAGCTCTGGGCCGCCAGCAACATCACGACCCAGGTGATCGTGATCCTCATCTCGCCGATCGTGGGGGCGTTGGCGGACTTCTCCGGGGCGAAGAAGAAGCTGCTGCTGATCACCTATGCCGGCTGTGTCGTGCTGACCGCCGCCCTCGGGCTCGTGCCCCCGGGCGCCGCGGCCCTGGGCATGATCCTCTTCATCTGCGGCTACCTGTTCTACGCCACCGGCGAGAACTTCATGGGGGCCTTCCTGCCGGAGCTGGCCGAACATCGCGAAATGGGCAAGGTCTCCGCCTTCGGGTTCACGCTGGGGTATACGGGCGGGCTCGTGTGCCTGGCCGGCGCGGTCATCCTGTTCATGCGTTTCGAGGGCCCGACGGGATTCCGCCTCGCCTGCGTCTGGGCGGGGCTGTTCTTCCTGGTGGCGGCGCTCCCCACGTTCATCTTCGTGCGCGAACGCAAGCTCCGCGAGGAGCTGCCACCGGGTCAGACGATCGTCACGGTCGGCTTCCACCGGGTGGCCAGCACCTTCCGGTCGATTCGGCAGTACCGCCACCTGTTCCGATACCTGCTCATCATGACGTTCTATCTGGCCGGCATGCAGATCGTGATCTTCTTCGGCGGCACGATTGCGCAGAAGCTGTTCGATCTGGAGATGAAGGAGCTCGGCATCTACGTCGCCGTCTCCGCCGCCTCGGCCATCGTCGGAGCGTTCACGACCATGCTCTTCCAGGATCGCGTGGGCACCCGCAACACGATCCTCCTCGCGCTCGTCCTCTGGACCGTCATCATGATCGCCGCGGCCTTCATCCGGCCCGAGTGGAAGGCCCTCTTCTGGGCCGTCGGCGGTGGGGTCGGATTCGGGATGGGCATGCTCGGGACGTCGAGCCGCGCGATGGTCGGACTCTTCAGCCCGAAGCACAAGTCGGCGGAGTTCTTCGGCTTCTACGGGCAGGCCACGAAGATCTCGGCGATTCTGGGCCTCGCGCTCACGATTCTCACCGAGCACATGTTCGCAGGGCGATACAACCTCGTCGTCGCGTCGAGCGGGATCTTCTTCATCGGCGGCCTGGTGCTCATGCTCGGCGTCAACGAGCGCGACGGACGCATCGCGGCGATCAGGGCGACGCGGGCGCACATCCGGCGACATCACGACTACGCAGAGACGAACCGAACGTGATCGCCCGACGCGTTCAGGGTGAACGGCAGGGCCCCCAATCCGCCAGGACGCGGAGCAGGTCGGTGAACCCCACGTCGTCGTCGCCGTCGAGGTCGGCGACGCAGCCCGGGCAGGGGCCCCACGCGGCGAGCACCGCCACCAGATCCGAAAAGCCGACGTCGCCGCTCGTGTCGAGGTCGGCGATGCACTCGCAGTCGTCCGGCACGCCGTTGTCGTTGGCGTCATTGGGTCCGATCGCGTCATACGCCACGATGACCTCCGCGAACGACGCCCCGTCGCACGCGTCCGCGGAACCCCCGAAGAGCCGCAGCCGGATGACCGCGTCGGCCCCCGGCGTGACAAGTGAATTGAACACGCCGGTGGACAGGACGACGGTCTCGCTCAGCGGCGGATCGGCGCAGTCGCTCGCCCCGAACCGGAACAGCTCCGCCACGCCGGTGCCGTTCACGTCGACCTCGATGATCTCCGAGGACGAGTTGAGCTGCGCCCGCGCGTTGACCTGCAGCGTCACATCGCCGGCGGTCGCTCGCGCGGCGCCGAGCACGTAGGCCACGGGCACCCCGTCTCCGATCGGTGAGCGCGGTCCGCTCGTCGCCGCGAAGGCACCCGTGACCTCGCAGCCGTCCGGCACGCCGTTCTCGTTGCAGTCAGGCACGCTCCCGTCCGCGAGTTCGCACGCGTCGGGGATGCCGTTCGCGTTGCAGTCCCCCTCGCGACCGGCGGCAATGTCGCAAAGATCCGGAACGCCGTTGCCGTCACAGTCGAGGTCCACGCCGCTCGCGAGATCGCAGTCGTCCGGAATGCCGTTCGCGTTGCAGTCGGTGCTGTCCACCTCGCAGGCGTCGAGAATCCCGTTTCCGTTGCAGTCCTCGGCGCCTGCGGCAAGATCGCAGACATCGAGAAGACCGTTGTCGTCGCAATCCTCCACGCCGGCGGCGAGGTCGCACCCGTCCGGCACGCCGTTTCCATCGCAGTCGTCGGCATCGCCCAGGTCGATGTCGCATGCATCGGCCAGGCCGCTCGCGTCGCAGTCCAGGAGCATCGGGGCCATACGCTCGAAGGCGCCCATGTCCACGAAGGGCGTGTCGCCACGGGGAGCGCCGGTGTCGGGGGCCGCCGGTTCGTCCGCTCGCCGCTCGTGGCCGTCGGCGTCGGGGAAACACGCGTCGATCGGTGTGTTGTTCCCGGCATCCACGCAGGGTGAGACCGGGGCGAGTCGCAGGTCATCGTCGGCGGTGCCGGGCACCGCGTCCGCGCCCGCCGCGTCGATGAACTGCGGGTCGGCGCCGAAGCTGCCGAACCCGAAGTCGGGCGGGAGTTCCTGAATGCAGGCGTGACTGATCGTGGTGATGCCGCCGGACGTGCCGGCGAGCTGCGCGAACAGGCTCGCGCCGCTCGGGTCGGTGTTGGCCCAGAGGATGGTATTGGTCAGGTTCACGATCGCCGCCCCCGTGTCCGCGTGCACACCGCCGACGGCGACCGCCGCGGTGTTCGCGTGGATCGTGCAGCCCGTCAACGCGGCGCCGGCGGTCGCATACATGCCGCCGCCGCTGTCGCTCGCGGCATTGCCCGTGAGCACGCAGTTGCGGACCACGGTGGCGCCGCTCCCGAGGTACAGCCCGCCGCCGCGGTCGGCCGCGTTCTCGGCGATCAGGCACGAGCTCAGGGAGGTCGACGGGAAGCTGTCAACACGCACCGCGCCGCCGGTGGCGGCCGCGTTGCCGATCATCCGGGTCCGCCGGACCACGATCGCGCCGGACGTCGCATAGATGCCGCCGCCCCGATCCGCCGCGACGTTGTCTTCCAGGCTCGAGCCCGACATCGTGAGATCGGTGCCCGACATCCGGATCCCACCGCCGTCGCCCGCGGCTTCGTTCAGGAGCAACGTGACGCCGTGGAGGAGGAGCTGGGCCCCGGTCACGCCGATCCCGCCGCCGTCGCCGAACGCCTCGTTGTTGACCATCGTCGTGTCGAGACACGCGATGACGCTGCCACTCTCGCCGAAGACGGCACCGCCGTCGCGAAGCGCCAGGTTGCTCGTGAACGCACAGCGCTCGAAGCCGGGGGCGGCGGCGTTGTCGATCCAGACGGCGCCGCCATCCTCGGCCGCGGTGTTGCCGGAGAACTCGCAGTCGACGAAACGCCGGAAGCCGTTGAGGACCGCGGCGCCGCCACTCCGTTCCGCCGTATTCAGGGTAAAAGTGCACGCGTCGAAGGTGCCGGTACCGCTGCCGCCGAAGCTGAACCCCACCGCGCCACCGCTGGTCTCGAGCGCCTGGTTGCCGGTGAAATCACACTCGATGACATCGAGCGTCGACGTGCCGAAGAAGTCGATGCCCCCCCGCAGCCGGGCCGTGTTGAACGTGAAGTCGCACCCGATGAGCCGGTGGCCGCCGCCCAAGAGCTGCGCGGCCCCACCGCGATCGGCGTCGTTGCCGGAGAAGACGCAGTCGGTTGCCGTGACGGGAGCGGACGACCTCATCGCCCCGCCGCGGCCGGGGGCGATGTTGCCGACGAACGTGCAATCGGTCAGGAACCAGGCGCCGCCCGACAATGAGAAGAGAGCGCCGCCATCGTCGCCCGACTCGTTGCCGAAGAAGGAGCACCCCTCCAGCTCGATCAGGGCGAGCTGGCCGTACGCGGCGCCGCCCGATCCGAGCGCGGTGTTCGCGAAGAACTGCGACGAGCGGATATTTGCTTCGCTGAACCGCGCGATGCGGATGCCGCCACCGCCGCCAGCCGCGTTGGTGGCGGTGTTCTCCTCGAACAAGCTGGACTCGATGAGCAATCCGTCGCCACGAAGATAGACGCCGCCGCCACTCTCGGCCGTGTTGTCCTCGAACCGGCACTCGCGTACGGTCGGCGCGACAAAGCCGGCGGCGTAGAGCCCGCCGCCCACCTGGGCCGTGTTGTCGAGGAACACGCACCGCTCGAAGAGGGGCGCGCCGTTGTCGACCCCGGCGCCGCCACCCGTCTCGCCGGTGTTGCTGACGAACGTGCAGTCGACGATCGTGGGGGCGCCGCCGGCGACGTAGAGCCCGCCGCCCCACGACGGCGGATCGCAGCAGGGTCCGTCGGCCCGACCCCCGGAGATCACGCAGCCGTCCAACCCGGCCGTCGGCGCTGCGTCGATCGCAACCACGACGTGATACGCCTCGATCGCGCCGCCAAGCTCGCCGGAGAGGCTGGTCGGGAACGCGTCGATGTCCCGCTCGTCCGGATCCGGGGTCAGGAGCCCCGCGTACCCGCCCTTGATGGTGACGTCGTCCCGCAACTCGAACGTCGCCGTGCGATCATCGGTTCCCGCCGGATTCGCCTCGGACTGATCGGGCTGGTAGCGCCCCTGCGCGACGCGGATCTCGACCGGCGGGCCGGCCCCGCCGGCCGCGGTGATCGCGTCGGTCAGAAATCGAAACGCGGTGTCCCACGTCGCGCCGTCTCCGCCCGGGGCGGCATCATCATCGACCCGCAGGACGAGCGGTTCACCGGCGAGAGCCGGCGACGAGAAGAGGAGAAGCAGACCCAGCAACAATCGCGCACGCATATCTCGCGCTCCGTGAACCGTCTCAATTCTGTCATCCGCCCCCGCGGAAACAAGAAGTGTGTGACCGGATGGTACTGGGGGTGGCGGGGGGGGTTGGGCGATGGGTCCAAAATGGGGCGAGGACTCCGGCCCGACCAGCACCCGGACGGCAAGGCTGCCGACGAGCCTCACCCCCATCGTCCCGGGGTCCGGTTGGGAAGCCGGCAAGCTGTTATGTTCCTCGGTGACGACGCACGCCGGCTTGCGCGACGCGTCTCGTCACACAAGAAGCAGCCCGGAGAGACCCTCGGATGAGCCATCGAAATCAGCGCACGCTCGAACACCTGTTCCAACATCCGATCGCCGTCAACATCAAGTGGTCCGACATCGTCCGGATGTTCGAGTCGTTCGGAGCGGATGTGGAGGAGCTGCACGGCGTTCGGGAGCGGGTGAAGCTGAACGGCGTCGAGGAGACCTTTCGGATCCCGCACGGGAAGACGCTCAATCTCAAGGACGAAGTCATGCAGATCCGCCACTTCCTGGAGCGGGCGGGGGTGACGCCGGGGAAGTGAGCCGCGGGAGCGGGCGCGGACGCAAACGCGCTCACGGACACGGTCACGGACGCGGACACGGACGCGGACACGGAGGCGGACGCGGACGCGGACCCGGACGCGGACCCGGGCCCGGACACGGACGCGGACACGGACACGGACACGGACACGGACGCGGACGCGGGCACGGACACGGACGCGGACACGGACACGGACACGGACACGGACGCGGACACGGACGCGGTCACGGACGCGGTCACGGACGCGGACACGGTCACGGACACGGACGCAGCCCCGGCCCCACCCGCCACGCTACGATCACCCCGATGCCCGACCTCATCTACCTCGACCACAACGCCACGACCCAACCCGCCGACGAGGTGGTCGAGGCGATGACCCAGGCTGTCCGTGAAGCGTGGCACAACCCCAGCAGCGGCTACCGCCCGGCGCAACGGGCACGGCAGCTCGTGGACCTGGCGCGGGAGGCGGTGGGCGAGCTGCTCGGCTGCCGAGACCGGGATGTGCTTTTCACGTCCGGCGGGACGGAGTCGGACACGTTGGCGTTGCGGGGCGCCCTGGCGGCGCGGCCGGGACGAACGGTGATCGTGACGGCCCGCACCGAGCACAGCGCGGTGCGAGATACCGCGGAGACGCTCGCGGAGGAGGGGGTCGAGGTCGTCTGGCTCCCGCTGGATGAGCGTGGCCTGATTCGGCTCGATTCGCTCGACGAGCTTCTCGCCGCCCGAGCTGACGCCATCGCGCTCGTGTCGGTGATGTGGGCGAACAACGAGACGGGCATCATTCAGCCGATCGAGGAGATCGGAAGGCGGTGTCGGGAGCGTGATGTCTGGCTGCACACGGATGCGGTCCAGTGGGTCGGGAAGATGCCAACGGATCTTCGGACGCTGCCGATCGACCTGCTGAGCTTCTCGGCGCACAAGTTCCACGGACCGAAAGGGGCCGGGGGGTTGTTCGTCCGGCCGGGGGTGCGGCTGATCCCGCAGCAGATCGGCGCGCAGGAGCGGCGTCGACGAGGCGGGACGGAGAACGTGCCGGGCATCCTCGGCCTCGGCGCGGCGGCGCGGTTGGCAAACACATGGCTCGCCACCGACGGTCGCGTTCGCCAGGAAGCCCTCCGCGACGATTTCGAGCGTCGCCTGTGCGCGGCGGTGCCCGAGGCGGTCGTGAACAGCGGCGCGGCGCCGCGGATGTGGAACACGGCCAACGTCGGTTTCCGCCGAATGGAAGGCGAGGCCGTGCTGCTGCTGCTCTCCGAACGCGGGTTGTGCGTTTCGGCCGGGGCCGCCTGCTCGTCGGGCTCGTTGGAGCCGTCCCCCGTTCTGCTCGCGATGGGCGTTCCCCCGGATGTCGCGCACGGGTCGGTGCGGTTCAGCCTCGCCCGCGACACGACGCCGGCGGAGATCGACACGGCGCTCGAGCGCATCCCGGCCGCCATCGACCGGTTGCGTGGCAGCATGAGCGCGCTCGGCTGATCGGCTGTCCCCGGGGTTTGAGCTAGGTTCGCGCGGCGACGCGGGCGGACGGCTCCGTCCGCGTGTCGGCGGGATTCCAGGCCGCGGCCACGGCCGCGGAGACCTGGGCGTGCACCGCGTGATCGAGCATGTCCGGCAGCAGACCGTCCGTGGCGCACGCCGCCAGCGTCCGGGCGGCGGCGAGCTTCATCGCCGCGGTGATCTGCGTCGCGGCGGCGTCGAGCGCGCCGCGGAAGATGCCCGGATACGCGAGCGCGTTGTTCATTCCGCGGCCGTCGACCGCGACCGCGGCGCCCGCCGCCAACGCCTCGGAGACCGGAATCTCGCTGACGGGATTCGCGAGCGCGAACACGATCGAGTCCGGTGCCATCGACTCGATCATCGCCCGGGTCACCGAGTTGGGGCGTGAGACGCCGATGAACAGATTGCGATCCGTGATGACGTCGGCGATGGCGCCGTCGACGCCGTCGGGGTTGGTGAAGCCGGCCAACCGGCGTTTCCACTCGTCCATGCCCTTTGTGCGGTTGAGGCTGATCGCCCCCTTGCTGTCACACACGACGAGGTCACGGATGCCGAAGTCGACGAGGAAACGCGCGATGGCCTGTCCGGCGGCGCCGGCACCAAGGATGACGCCGCGGCAGTCCGCCGGCGAACGCCCCGTCTGCTCGAGCGCGTTGATCAACCCGGCCACCGCGACGGTGGCGGTGCCGTGCTGATCGTCGTGAAAGACGGGACGGTCGAGCCGGGCCTGCAGACGCTCCTCGATCTCGAAACAGGCAGGCGCCGCGATGTCCTCGAGCTGGATCGCGC
Source organism: Phycisphaerales bacterium (assembly GCA_013003065.1). GTDB lineage: Bacteria > Planctomycetota > Phycisphaerae > Phycisphaerales > SM1A02 > JABDLI01. Next base: position 17,954 of record JABDLI010000104.1, read on the forward strand.
CGTAGCCCGGCGCAATGTGCTCCACGACGTCGATGATCTCATCGGGGTTCTTGCTGTTCAGCAGCACCGGCTCCGCCGACACGCCGACGAAATGAGCGAGGATCGCAGCCTTTCCTTCCATGACCGGCATGCCGGCCACCGGCCCGATATCACCGAGGCCCAGCACCGCCGTTCCGTTCGTGACGATGGCGATGCGATTGGCGATCGTGGTGTACGTGCGGGCCGCTTCGGGCGCGTGGGCGATGAGCTCGCACACGCTCGCAACGCCCGGCGTGTACACCATCCGCAGATCCATCACCGTCGCGAGCGGCACCCGCGCTCGCGTCTCGATCGTGCCCCCGCGGTGGATCTCGAGAACCTCGTCCGTGACCCGCAGCAGCTCGACGAAGTCGAGCCCCTCGACCGCGGCGATCGCGGCCTTCCGCCGCGGCTCGTCGGTGAGGAACAGCTGAACGTCGCGGACCTTGTGCGTGCTGTCCGCGCCGGCGATCCGGATGTCGCCGACGGATGCGCCGGCTTCCGCCACGGTCTCCAGCAGCTCGGCCAGCTTCCCCGGTGCGTCGAGGACGCGAACGCGGATCGTCAGGATGAACTTTGCGTTGTACCGCTCTTGCCAGTTCGGGAGACCGTTGGTCATCGCAGGGCTCGTCGGAGGGCGCGAACGCCGCCGGTTCAGTGGTTGGTGGGGGTCTCGGTCGCCGCGAGCACGCGGTCGCCGATGTCGTGCCGATGGAAGCTGCCCTCGAAGTGGATCTCCGCGCACGCGGCGTTGGCCAGATCGCGGGCGGCCGCAAGGGTCGCGGCGAGCGCGGTGACTCCGAGCACGCGACCACCGCTCGTGACGAGATCACCGTCGCTCGTGCGGGTCGTGCCGGCGTGAAAGACCTTCACCGATTCGTCCGGTCCGCCCAACGCCTCCGCCGCCTCGATGCCCGTGATGACCTTGCCCTTCTCGTAGGGGCCGGGGTACCCCTCCGAACACATGACGACGCAGCACGACACCCGCGGATCGAAGTCGATCGTCTGCGCGTCGAGGTTGCCCGCCGCCGTGGCCCACGCGATCTCGACAAGGTCGCCCTGCAGACGCGTCATGAGCGGCTGGCACTCCGGGTCGCCGAATCGGCAGTTGAACTCGAGGACCTTGGGTCCGCCGGCGGTGAGCATCAGCCCCGCGTAGAGGACGCCGCGGTATTCGATGCCGTCGCGTCGCAACGCGTCCACGATCGGAACGAAGATTTCGCTCTCGATGACCTTGAGCGTCGCGTGATCGACGAGCGGCGTCGGACAGTAGGCGCCCATTCCGCCCGTATTCGGGCCGCGATCGCCTTCGTGAACCTGCTTGTGATCCTGGGCCGGATCGAGGAGCCAGATGGTGCGTCCGTCGACGAGCGCAAGGACCGAAAGCTCCTGGCCGATGAGCTTCTCCTCGATGATGACACGGCCGCCGGCATCGCCGAAGACGCGTGTGATCATGAGCTGGTCGATCGCCTCCTGCGCTTCGGCGGGCGTCTCGCAGACGTAGACACCCTTGCCGGCGCACAGGCCGGAGGCCTTGATGACGCACGGCTCGTCGTGCGCCTCGAGGTATTCACGGGCGGCCTCGACTCGTTCGAACACGCGGGCCTCGGCCGTGGGCACGGCGGCCTGCCGCATGACCTCCTTGGCAAACGCCTTGTCGGCCTCGAGCTGAGCCGCGTTTGCCGATGGGCCGAAGACGAGCCGTCGATCGGTCGCGAGCTGATCCGCGATGCCGTCCGCAAGCGGGCCCTCGGGCCCGACGATGACGAGATCGATCCCGACCTGATCGCACCACCGGTCGAAGTGGAAGGAACCTCGGGTCAGGATCTCGGGTGGGCAGGGCTCCCCGAGCGCCGAGAGCCCGGCATTCTGGGGGTTCGTCAGCCAGAGACGTTCGAGGCGGGGTGACTGAACGAGCTTCCACGCCAGCGCGTGCTCGCGGCCGCCGCCGCCGAGGAGCAGCACGGTGCACCGATCAGGACAGGGGCGGGGTCGGGCCATCGCCGCAGTGTACTCCACCGCGTCGGAGCCCGCGTCGCGTCGATCGGGCTCAAGCCGCCCCCGCGGGCGGCCGATTCCCAAACATGGAGATCCGCCGTGACCGAGTCATCCGACGATCGCGACCCCGTCGCTGCCAGCCCGCCGGCGGAAGTCCGAACCGAATCGCAGCGTCTCGCCGATGAGCTGGAACGAGCAACACAACGCATTCGCCTGCGAGCGTGGCCTCCGGCGGAGATCCGCCCGGCCGCGTGAAGCCGACGCCGGCGAGGAGACACGGTCATGCCGATGACGCAAGACGACATCCACGCTCACTACGAGCGTGATTGGACACGTCGGAACGACGCGGCCCGGAGCACCGCCGACCTCGTCTACAGCGGGCCGGTGCAGGATGCGGTTGCCTTCGAGGTCTACCGGACGCTGCTCGCCGATCTCGGCGTGCGGACGGAAGCCGGTGCCCTCGATCTCCTGGACGTCGGCAGCGGCTCGGGACGGTGGATCCGCTTCTTCCAGGAAACGCTGCGTCCGCGGCAGCTGGTCGGCACCGATTTCAGTGCCGCCGCGATCGAGCTTCTCGAGCGTTGGCACGGTGACGCCGCCAACACCCGGTTCCGCGTCGCGGACATCACGGCCGCCGACCTCGATCTCGAAGGGCCGTTCGACCTCATCAACGTCGCGAACGTGCTGTTCCACGTCCCCGAGCCGGACAAGTTCGCTCGGGCGCTCGCGAACCTCCACCGGCTCCTGGCCCCGAATGGCGTCGTCATGATCACGGAGTTCCTTCCGCGGGCGACGATGCGAACCGATTGGATGCTCGTTCGCAGCCGATACGAATTCGAGGCGGCGATCAAGGCCGCCGGGCTGCGGATTTCGGCGGTGCGTGGTATCGGCTTCTTCGGCACCGATCCCATGGGCATCGACGGCCCCGACGACGGCGTGCGGCACCAGTTCTGTCAGGTGCGAGCTCAGACCCGCCGGATCATCGGCGGATGCGCGGACGATGCATCACGTCGCGTGCTCACCGAGCTGATGATCAACATCGAACGGGCCGCCCTCGCGTATGTTTCGGAGCGGGTGGCGCCGGTCGACACGCCCGGTCAGAAGCTCGTGGCGTTGCGGCGACGCTGACACGACCTGACCCGGCGGACGCGCGGACGCATGCATCGCCGGAGGGTTCGGGGCCTGCTATGACTTGCCCCGCTTGGAGCGGCCCGTCATCCCCGCCCGCGATCGCGCCGCTCCGGCCTTGCTCTTGCCGCCCGTGACCTCGGAGCGTTTCACCCGACCGTAGTCGGGCATCGCACGGAGCTCGGCAAGCTGATTGCGCAGCTCGGCGGCGCGTTCGAACTCCAGACGCTCCGCGGCCTGATACATCGCCCGCTCGAGCTCGGCGATCATCTCGGCCCGATCGACCTCTTCCTCGCCGGCCGATGTGCTGATTGCATCCCGCGCGGTTTTCCGCGCCTGGAGCTCGCGTTCGATGCCGCGTCGGATCGCCTTCTTGATCGTGGTCGCGGTGATGTCGTTGGCCTCGTTGTAGGCGACCTGCTTCTCGCGACGACGCTCGGTCTCGTCGATGGCCTCCTGCATCTGCGGCGTCATCTCGTCGGCGTACATGATGACGTGGGCGTTGACGTTGCGGGCGGCCCGGCCGATCGTCTGCACCAGGCTCGTCGTGCTCCGCAGAAAGCCGGTCTTGTCGGCGTCGACGATCGCGACGAGCGACACCTCCGGAAGGTCGAGCCCTTCCCGCAGCAGGTTGACGCCGACCAGCACGTCGAAGCGTCCTTCGCGCAGCTCGCGGAGGATCTCCAGGCGCTCCAGCGTGTCGATCTCGCTGTGGAGAAACCGCACGCGAAGGCCCTGATCGTGGAGGTAGTTGGTGAGATCCTCGGCCAGCCGCTTCGTCAGCACGGTCACGAGCACGCGCTCGTCACGCGAGGCGCGCTCGGTACACTGCGTGACGAGGTCGGCGACCTGGCCCCGCGCGGGACGGACGATGATCGTGGGGTCGAGCAATCCGGTCGGACGAATGACCTGCTCGACGACTTCACCCTCGGAACGCTCGAGCTCGAACGGGCTCGGCGTGGCCGAGACGTACACCGTCTGCGGCACGATCTCCTCGAACTCGTCGAACGTCAGCGGTCGGTTGTCCATCGCGCTGGGCAGGCGGAAACCGTGATCGACCAGCACTTGCTTCCGCGCGCGATCCCCGTTGTACATCGCCCGCACCTGGGGAATGGTCACGTGCGACTCGTCGATGAAGACGAGCCAGTCGTCGGGAGCGCGGTCCGGGACGAAGTGGAAGTAGTCGAGCAGCGAGTGGGGCCGGGATCCCGGCGGGCGACCTTCCAGCGGCGCCGAGTAGTTCTCGATCCCCGAGCAGTAGCCGACCTCCTCGATCATCTCCAGGTCGTAGCGGGTGCGGGCCAGCAGACGCTGCGCTTCCAGCAGCTTCCCTTCGTGCCGCAAGGCCATCACGCGTTCGTCGAGCTCCTGCCGGATGTTGGCCAGGGCTCCGGCGAGCTGCGCCTCGGGCAACACGTAGTGCACGGCCGGGAAGATGAACGCCTGGGTCTCCTCGGCGAGCACCTCGCCCGTCGTGGGGTGGATGAGCTCGATCCGGTCGATGTCGTCGCCGAAGAGCTCGATGCGGATCGCGAACTGCTCGTAGGCGGGGTACACCTCGATGACATCGCCCTTCGCGCGGAACTGACCGCGTTTGAACTCGAAGTCGTTGCGCGCGTACTGCATGTCGGTGAGCGCGAGGAGGAGCTTGCGTCGATCGACGGTGTCACCGACGGAGAGCCGCAGGACCCGCTCGCGGTACGCATCGGGCGACCCGAGACCGTAGATGCAGCTCACCGACGCGATGATGATCACGTCGCTCCGCGAAAGGAGATTGCTCGTCGACGCGAGCCGGAGCCGGTCGAGATCGTCGTTGCGGGAGGCGTCCTTCTCGATGTAGATGTCCCGCTGGGGGATGTACGCCTCGGGTTGGAAGTAGTCGTAGTAGCTGACGAAGTAGCTGACCGCGTTCTCGGGAAACAGCTCCTTCATCTCCTCGTAGAGCTGTGCCGCCAGCGTCTTGTTGTGGCTCAGGATCAACGTGGGCTTGGCAACCTGCTCGATCACGCACGCCATCGTGAAGGTCTTGCCCGTGCCCGTCGCGCCCAGGAGGGTCTGGTGGCGGCGACCGGATCCGATCGTCTCGACGAGACCGGCGATGGCCTGGGGTTGGTCCCCGGTGGGCTTGAATTCGCTTCGGATCTGGAAGGGGCGAGGTGCGGACATGCGGGTGAGGTTGATTGTAGTTCGTGGAGAGTCGCGTCAGTCGTTTCGGCCGAGGGCGACCAGCGTAGCCGGTCGCTTCCGCATGACCCCCACGGCGGCCGGCAGGGCCGCGAGCAACGTCACCGCGACGAGCGCCCCGGTCCCGAACGCGATCGACGTCCACGGGATGACGAGCGAAACGGGCAAGCCGGCGAGATCACGCAGGTTGCGCAGGTCCAGCGCGGCGAAGTTGAGCCCGGCGAGCGTTCCGACGACCGCTCCCGCGACCGCGAGCATGATCGCTTCGGCGAGAATCAGTCGCGTCAGCACGCCGCGGCTGCCCCCGACGGCGCGTACGACGCCGTATTCGTACCGACGGCCGTGCACGCCGGCGGCCAACACGTGCCCGACCGCAATCGCGGCCAGGCCCAGGGCCGCGAACGCGATTGCCGCGTGGATGCCCGCGAGACCACGCGCGATCTCGTCGATCGTCTCGCCGATCCAACGGGCGTTTCGGAACATCACGCCCGGGGCCGCCTCGAGGACGCCCCGGTCTGCGTCCTCGTCACTGGTGCCCGGCATCAGATTGACCTGGAGCATGTAGGCATCGTGGTTGTCGAACGCCTCGCCCACGGTCTCGAAGTCGACGAACACGCAGCTCAGTGCGAAGTCCATGTACGCCGACCGAACGCCGAAGAGCTGCGTGGCGAGATCCAGACCGGCCGAGGAGACCACGCCGACGATCTCGAACTCCCGCGTCCGGCGACCGACGCCGAGCGTGATGGCATCACCGACGCCGATGCCCTTCGCGATCAGGAATCGCTCGGCGACGATGGCGGCGTCACCCGCCTCCAGCCGTGGAATCGCGATGGCCGGATCACCCTCGAGCCAGTCGACGGCGTTCATCGCGAAGAACGCCTCGGGGTCGAAGCCGACCAGCACCGCATTGCGTGGTGCGAGGTCGCGGAACCCGAACACCTGCTCGCCCACGATGCGCGCCGGAAGGTACCCGATGGGGCAGGTGCGTTCGACGAACGGGAGATCGGCGATGGCCCGCTGGGTCCGGGGGTCGATGCCACCGGGTTGCATGGCAAAGGCGTCGGCGAACCGGACTTGATCGAACCACCCCTGCCGCACCGCCTGGGTGGACGCGTACGTGCTGACCAGGAGCGTCATGCCCATCATCAGAGCGCCGGCCGTGAGCCCGTGCCGGAACGGGGTCGCGGCGAGCGACCCGTGCAGCAACCCGCCCGGTACACGCATCAACCGGCTCAACGCGGGGGCCAGCGTCAGCCGCAGCAGAATCAGAATCGGCACGCCGAGGAGGAACCAGCCGGTCAGCATGGCGGGCAGCCCCGCTCTCGTGTAGAGCCAGAACCGCGTCTCCGCGTCGCCGCCGCGGACGATGAAGACCTGCGTCCCGATGAGGGCCAGCGCCGCGAGCGTGGCCAACGCGAGTTGGCGTCGCGACGCGGTCCACGCCGCGCGGCTCAGTCCCTGCAGCGGCGGCGTCCGCGCGGCCACGAGCGCGGGATAGAGCGCGCCGGCGATGCCGGCCACGATCGCACCGCCCGCCGCGAGGAGCATGCCCCCACCATCGACGACGAGGCCGGCCGGGAGCGATTCGCGGAAGACACGCGTCAGCGTGGCCGCGAGCAAGAGGCCGAGGGGCAGGCCGACGAGGACGCCACCCAGACCGACGGCGCCGCCCACGAGCAGTTGGGTCCGCAGGAGCTGACCGCGGCGAGCGCCGACGCAACGAAGGAGCGCGAGATCGCGGGCGCCCTCGGTCAGCGATGTGGTCATCGCCAGCAGCACGATGAACGAGGCGCTCAGGAACGTGAGCACGGTCGAGACCGTCAGAAAGATCCGGTTCGCGGCCACCCGTTGGTCGAAACCGGTCCGCACCATCTCCGCCGGCTCCAGGACGAGCATCTCGGGTACGTCGTCGGCGTGTCGCGCGCACCACTCGGCGACGTCGACGCCGGGCGCGAGCCGGATGTAGACCGCGCTCAGCTCGCCCTCCCAGCGGGTTCCGCGTTGCAGGCGATCTCGGTCCAGGTAGATCCGTGGTCGTTGGAGCGTCCCCAGCCGCTGCCGTCGGTAGATGCCGGCGACGAGCAGCTCGTACGGATCCTCGTAGCGATCGACGCGGAGGCGATCCCCCACGGACAGTTCGAGGCCCTCGGCGAGAAGCGGGTCGATGAGCACTTCTTCCTCGGCGATCGGAAGCCGGCCGTCGGTGATCTCGAACGACCGAAAGTCGCGTTCGCGGGCGAAGTCGAGACCGATGGCGCCCGGCGCGAGACGCGGGCCGTCGGCGGCGCCGGGCCGCATCACGATGACCGATGCGTAGAGACGTCCGGTCACGTGCGTGACATCCGGCCAGGACGCGACGCGGTCGCGCAGCCCGGCATCGAAACGGCCGTTCGCGGGATGAATGATCCGGGCGTCGGCGTGACCGAGGAAGCGGCGGAGGTTCCGTTCGACACTCGCCTGGGCCGAAGCCATCGTGCACGACACGGCCACGACGAGGCTCGCCGCCAGGGCGACCGCGCCGAGCATCAAGAGCGAGCGCACGCGTCTAGCTGCGAGCGTGCTGCGCGCGAGTTGCCAGCTCGGCCGCATCGAGATCCTCCACGTCGAACGTCTCGGTGATCCGGCCGTCTCGGAGCATGAACACACGCCGGCAGTGGACCGCGGCCGCCGGTTCGTGCGTGACCATCACCACCGTACTTCCGTCCGCGGCTGCGAGATCCGCGAGCAACTGCCAGATCTGCTCGCTCGTGGCCGAGTCCAGGTTCCCGGTCGGCTCGTCGGCCAGAATCAACGGGGGCGCGAAGAGCAACGCTCGCGCCACGGCCACCCGTTGCTGTTCGCCGCCGGACAGAGCGTCCGGGCGATGGCCGGCGCGGTCGGCGAGACCCATGCGTTCGAGCAGAGCGAGACCGCGTTCGCGGCGCACGCCGGACGGCATGCCGTCCAGCAGTCCGGGAAGCGTGACGTTCTCGAGGGCCGTGAGCGTCGAGATGAGATTGAATTGCTGAAAGACGATGCCAACCCGGCGACGCCGGTACGCGTCGAGGCCGCGTTCGCCGAGACGATCGAGCCGCTCGCCGCCAACCTGGATCGACCCCGCATCGGGACGATCGAGCCCGCCCAGGAGATGGAGGAGCGTGCTCTTTCCGCTTCCGGACGGTCCCATGATCGCGTCGAATCCGGGACGATCGATCCGCAGCGTAGCGCCCTGCAACGCTGTCACCCGCCGCGGACCAAGTCGGTAGACCTTGGTCACGTCATCGATGGAGACGATCGGGTCCATGATCGGGGCGCGACGCGGTGACGCGCCCGCCGGCCCTTCAGTCGACGGGGTGACGTTCGTCGTAGGTGTCCTGGTCGAGCAGCCCTTCGAGCGGCGAGAGATCGTCGACGCGGATGCGAACGAGCCAGCCGGCGCCCAGCGGATCGCGATTGAGCAGCGCGGGGTCGGCGCTCACCGCGTCGTTGACCTCGACGATCTCTCCGGAAACGGCCGAAAAGATATCGCTGGCCGTCTTCACCGACTCCACCTCGCCGAGCGCCTCGCCGGCGACCACCTGGGTGCCGGCCGGCTTCATCTCGACGTAGGTGATGTCGGTCAGCTCGTTGGTGGCGTAGGGGGTGATGCCCACCGTGACGACGCCGCCGTCCGCGGCGAACCACTCGTGAGACTCGGTGAATCGGCGTTCGTTGACGCTCGGCATGCAAGGGGCTCCCGGGGTGAAGGTGGGCATCATAGGCCCGGGTCGGGGTGGTTCAGGGGGGCGTTCCCGGGGGCGGGGGCGGGGCAGGGGCAGGGTCGGACCCTCCCGGAAACCGAACGGATCCAAGTCGGTAAATTATCGTGAATGGCCTGATCCTGCCCATTTTGGGGGGATTGGAGGGGTTGGGCTGGAAAGATAGGCAAAAAACGGCCCGTGGGTCGTTGCCTCCGGCCGATGGGTGTCTACGATACCGCATAGCGAGGATCCGCTTCCAGCGGGACCCGCCAGGTTTGTTCTACTTTGATCTTTCTCCCCTCCGGAAAACGTCGGCCGTCTCTGGTCGGCGTTTTCTTTGCGCTCGAGGCGGTTCAGCGGCCCGGCCGGGGCCTGTCCCAAGCCAGCCCCTCACACCCGGAAACGCTTGCTGAGAGGTGCCGGCGGGGTGTAGACTCGCCGGTTCTCCGGCGCCCCCGCACATGCTCCTGACACTCGCTACCCGATCCCTGGCTCGCCAAATCCGCCCCGAGGGCGGCGGACGCGAGAAACCCAACGGCAAGATCCCCATCCTGGATCTGCCGGATTACGCGATCCGCGAGCTCCAGCTCCGCGGGATGAACGTCCCGGCGTCGATGCTGGCCGGCTGGTCGCTCGAGCAATTCGACCGCCTGCGGGATCGGGCCGACAAGGCCGGCTGCCCCTGTCTCGTCCTCATCGAAGAGCAACCGCTGGCCTTCGCCGCCGCCTCCCGAAAGAAGCGGGAGGCCGCGGCCGAGCGGGTCCGTCGGCTGGCCGCGGCCGCGCAGCGGCTCGGGTGCAATGCGTTGTCGATCTCCTTCGAGGCGGCGGACACCGACGACGCTTTCGAGCTCGTCGCCGAGGAAATGCGCGGGCTCATGCCGTCGCTCGAGCGGATGGAGCTGAACGTGCTGCTCGCGCCGAACGAGGGGCTGACACACGATCCCGATCGCCTCACCGATCTGATCAAACGCATCGGCGGATTCCGCATCGGCTCGCTTCCGAGCTTCGAGCATGCCGCCGCCACTGGGGACGTCATCGGCACGCTCCGGAAGCTCGCGCCGTACGCCGGCGCCGTCCACGCGAGCGTCATGGGGTTCAGCAAGGCGGGCAAGCACACCGGGTTCGATCTCGGCGAATGCGTCGAAGCGATCCGGAGCGTCGGATTCGTGAACACCCTCGCGATCGACTACCGCGGGAAGACGAACGCGGTGGCCGCGATCGAGCGGGCGCGTGAGCTCCTGCAGGAGGCGATCGAAGCTGCCCCTTAGCGATCTGCCCATTTCGGCCGGCGTCGGTCGGCCGCGGGTCGTGATCACGATCGACGGCCCGGCGGGGACGGGCAAGTCGAGCGTGGCCCATCACCTGGCCGAGCGGCTCGGGCTCGAGTTCCTCGACACCGGCGCGATGTACCGCGGCGCGGCGCTCATCGCGATCGAGGCCGGTCTCGCTCCCGACGACGGTCCGAACCTGGCCACGGCGATCCGCGCCGCCCACCTGCACTTCGATTGGACGGTTGATCCGCCTGAGCTGCGGGTCGGGGTCCGCAGCATCAGCCGGCGTATCCGCGATGCGGACGTCTCCGAGGTGGTCTCGATCGTGGCCACCCAGCCGGCCGTGCGGCAGGTGATGGTGGAACGGCAGCGTCGCATCGCGGCGGAGCACCCGCGGCTCGTGACGGAAGGAAGGGATCAGGGTTCCGTCGTCTTTCCCGACGCCCCGGTGCGTTTCTACCTGCATGCCGACGTCGCGGTCCGGGCCGATCGCCGCCTCTCGCAGCTGGCGGCCATGGGACAGCCCGGCGATCGCGCGCAGGTCATGCACCGCATTCGCGAACGCGATCGAATCGACTCGACCCGCAAGGACGGGCCGCTGATTCGTCCCGAGGGCGCGATCGACGTCGACACGAGCGATCGCACGCTCGATCAGGTGGTCGAGCACCTCGAGGCGATCGTTCGGCGGGAGCTTCCGTACGCCGGGTTTGCCGACCCATGACCACGCACCGACGTCCGCCGGGATGGTCCCGGTTTCGGCACTGGGTGGCCTGGATCATTCCGGCGACCGCGACGGCGGCCTTCTTCCGGATCGTCTACCACGCGCGACGGGAGGGGATGGACAACATCCCTCCGGACGGGGCGATCGTCTACGCCGCCAATCACCAGTCGCACTTCGATCCTCCGCTCGTGGCCACCGCGGTCCGGGAGCGGCCGTGCGCCTTTCTCGCGCGGGCAAGCCTGTTTCGCCCGATCCTCTTCGGCCGGCTCATCCGATTCCTGAACTCGATCCCGCTGGAGCGGGGTCGGGCGACGACCGCGTTGCGGGCGGCGATCACCGAGCTGGAGGCCGGCCGGTGCGTCCTCCTGTTTCCGGAGGGCACCCGTGCGTCCGGCGCGGAGGTGGGGAAGTTCCGCGGCGGCGTGGTCATGCTGGCCCGCAGAACCGGCGCGACCATCGTGCCGGTCGCCATTGCCGGCGCCCGTGACATCTGGCCCCGCTCGCGTCGCCTGCCCCGGCTCCGCGGTCGTCTTCGGGTCCGCATCGGCGCACCGCTGAAGAGCGTCGACCTGGAGGGGACAGACGAGGACGTGCTGGAGCTGCTCCGGACCCGCATCATCGCCATGCGCGAGGAGCTGCAGGTCCGGTCGGTCTGAGTGCGAACTCCGACGGCCCCAGATCGGCGAGCTTCCACCCTGATCGCACCGTCGATTCTCGACGTATCACAGGGGATATGCCTTCGAATCGCCGGCGCAATCAGGACGAAACCTCACTCGATCTGGGATCGCGCCGGAGTTCTTGAGCGGCCTGCTAGAAGAGTCCAAGGAACTTCGCCGAAGCCACCGCCAACAGGATCACCAGCACGAGCCGGACGACCCGCAGCGGCAACGCGTGCGTCAGGCATGCGCCGAGGTGTCCGCCAACGAGGGCCGTGGGGGCGAGACAGGCGGCGATGAGCAGGCTCTCCCGCACCGGCAGCCCGTGCACGTCGAGCGTCAGGTTCTTGCGGGTGGCGCCGATGACGGCGGTCACGCACATGATCGTTGCGCTGCCCGCGATGGCCCGACGCAGCGGGAGATGCGCGACCCGCTGGAGCAGCGGCACGGTGATGATCCCGCCGCCAATGCCGAGAAGACCCGCCGCGAATCCGGTGATGCTGCCGACGATGGTCACGGGCAGCCAGCCGGATCGACCGTTGTCGGGGTCGGGGGCCGGTCCCTTGTGGAGGAGCTTCTGGACATTCACGTAGATCACGTAGATCAGGAACACGCCGAACACGCGCATGAGGATCGAGCCGTCGAACTGGTCGCTCACCTCGACCCCGATGACGATGAAGATCAACGCGCCGGGCAGAAGACGACGAACGACGTCCCACGGCACCGCCCCGGCCCGATGGTGGCGGAGCGTCGCCGGCAACGCGACGAACGCGTTGATGATCATCGCGGCCGCCTGCGAGAGGTGCTGATCGCGATACAGCACCAGCGTCAGCACGGGAATCATGAGCACCGACCCGCCGATCCCGAGCAAGCCGCCCAGGGTGCCGGCGGCAAGGCCCAGGAGTAGGAGGATGAGGAGCTCCGGCCACGACAAGCGAGCAGTGTAGGGACCGCCCGGTCGATGTGTAGATGCGTGTTGATAAGCTGACGCGGTTGGTCACGACCGCGACACCGGCCACCCGACAGTGCTCGAATGCCTCTGCACCGGTTTGGAGCGCAGACTCTTTCGAACGTGCTCGGCGGCGCCGCCGCTGCTGCCGCTCCCCTGATCCGGTTGCCCCGTGCAAGACGATGATGCTCTACACGGGAGTGAATCGAGGCGAGCGTTGCCGCCGGTGAGTCAACCGCACGCGTCACGGCCCTCGATGACCGCCGCGCCCGAGCTCCGATGCGCCGAGGGGCGAGTCTGGCAGCAGCGGCGGCGCTGCCGAGCCGCTGGGATCCGCAGAGCAGCCCGCGTCCGTGCCCGCGTCCGTGCCCGCGTCCGTGCCCGTGTCCGCGACCGTGCCCGCGTCCGTGTCCGCGTCCGTGTCCGCGTCCGTGTCCGCGTCCGTGTCCGCGTCCGTGTCCGCGTCCGCGTCCGCGTCCGTG
>JABDLI010000140.1 GCA_013003065.1 Phycisphaerales bacterium
GCGCAAGGGAGTCCGACTCCCCCGCGCGACGAACGACGCACGGCACGGACGCTTCGCTGTCCGTGGCACCATTGTTGGCGGTCGGGCGGGCCCGCGCTCGTGTCCACCCCTGCTACACTCCCCGCCATGACCAGCGAAACCGACGTCGCCGCACCGACTCTCCCCAAGGCGCAGATGCACCTCGTGCGACCGACCGAGCCCGTCATCGGCCGCGTCGTTTCGACCCGTCTCTGCATGAACGGCAAGTCGGCGAGCTTCGTGCGGCACGTCGCGATCGACGTCTCCGGCACGCCGCTGGCGAAGAATTTCCTCGTCGGCCAGTCGTTCGGCGTCGTCGCCCCCGGTGTCGACGAGAAGGGCAAGCCCCACAAGGTGCGGCTGTACTCGATCGCCTCCCCGTCGTACGGCGAGGATGGCGAGGGCAACGTGCTGTCGACGACGCCCAAGCGGGTCATCGACGAACGCACGCCCCAGCGGCCGGAGGACGATCCCGACGATCACCGGCTGTTCCTCGGCGTGTGCTCGAACTACTTGTGCGATCTCCGTGAGGGCGACGAGGTGCCGGTGACCGGGCCGGCCGGCAAGAGCTTCCTCCTTCCCGCCGATCCCGAACAGCACGATTACCTCTTCGTTGCCACCGGCACCGGCATCGCGCCGTTCCGCGGCATGGCGATGGAGCTGCTCGACGGCCCCGGCGGTCCGGTGTCCAGTCAAATCCACCTCGTCATGGGCGCACCGTATCGCGGTGACCTGCTGTACGACGATCTGTTCCGCGACTACGCGGAGCGGCACGAGAACTTCCACTATCACACCGCGATCAGCCGCGAGCCCCGCGGCGGGAGCAGCCGGGGCATCTACGTCGACGGTCTGATCGACGAAATGATGGACGGGACCTTCCGCTCATTCCTCCAGAGCCCGCGCACGCTCGTCTACGTCTGCGGCCTTGCCGGCATGCAGATCGGCCTCTTCCAGGTCCTCGCGCGGCAGGGGGTCGGGGACGGGTATCTGTCGATCAAAGACGACGATCTCGCCGCGATGGACCCCGCGGACTGGCCACGCGACAAGATCAAACGCTACGTCCGATCGACGAAGCGGTGCATGCTCGAGGTGTATTGAGGAGTCGGGCAGAGGCGTCGACGGACCGCGTGTTCGCGTCCGGACGGCCCCCATCGCTCGCCCCCCCCACCGCTCCCTCCCGGGCGGTGTGGTCGGGCGCCGGACGAGGGCGTGTCCTAGAGGCCGGGGCCTCGTCCCTGTTCGTTGGCTTCGTCGACGATCTCGCGGAGTCGCGTCCAGGCGTCGGACATCCAGCGACGAACCCGCACCCCCATGTCGTGTGCCTTGTCGGCCGCCGGACTGGTCGACGCGGGCGACGCGGTGGACGCGGTGGACGCGTCCGTCGGCGTGACGCTCCTGGTCGATGCGGCGCGGGCCGGCGTGGCCCGCTTCTTGTGGGTGGTCGTCTTCTTCTTGGTCGCGGTCTTCCGCACGCCGGTGCGGGCGGTCGTCTTCTTCGCGGTCGCCTTCTTGGCCCGCGTGGTCGTCTTGCGGGTCGTCGTCTTCTTCTTGGACGCGACCTTCTTGCGAGTCGCGGCCTTCTTCTTGGTCGCGGTCTTCTTGGCCACGGTCTTCTTGGACGCGGTCTTCTTGGTCGCGGCCTTCTTCGCGGTGGCCTTCTTCCGAGCCGTCGTCTTCTTCTTGGCGGCGGTCTTCTTGGTGGTCGTCTTCTTCCGCGCCGCAGTGGCCTTCTTCCGGGCCATCGTGCCGCTGGCCCGACGCGCCGCCGGGCGGGCGGGGGTCTTCTTCTTCGTCGTTCGTCGCGGGGTGGGCGGCATCGGGCTCTCCGTCGATTCACGATCTATTTCGGCAGATCGGACACGCCGGTTCCGTGGGAAGGATCGATGCCCCCCGGGGACCCTCGCACAAACGGAACAGCCGCGCGCACTCGTCTCGTCGGTGTCCGATACGCGACCGGAATCGCCGGACGCCGCGTGACTCTGGTCAACCCTTCACGTTCAGACCATGCCGATAACCGCTCCGGGCGTCCTGCCCCTTCAGCGAAACCCGGAGCGACCCGATGACACCGGTATGGCCATCGGATCCATCGGTTCCAGCTCGTTTGCCGCCGTCGCCGCCGGAGTGCGAGCGGAGCTTCAGGCGACCGTCATGCGGGAGGCGCTGGAGACGACCGGTTCGATGGTGGAGGAGCATCTGGCCGCCGCGCTCGATGCCATCGAGCAGAGCGCCCAGCAGCTCACGAGCGCCGGGGCCGAGGCGCTGCGGCACGAGGTCGCCGGCGCGATCATCGACGTCATCGCCTGAGCGTCGCGCCCGCGCACGAACGAGAACGAGGGGAGCCGGCTCCCCTCGTCACGCGTCGCACCGAAGTTGTGTCGAGCATGACACGAAACGGGCGGGACGCCAGCGTCCGCGGTCGAAGTCGAGCGGATCCCCTCCGTTTGTGCGGACGAGCCGATTCAGGCGCGACGCCGCAGCAGACGCCCGAGCGTCAGCAGGCCGGCGAGGGCGACGAGCAGCCCGATCGTCGCCAGCGGCAGGCCGATCCGCGGGAGCAGGACCGGTAACGCCAGCGTGATGAGACCGCCGCCCACGAACGGCGCGGAGAGCGGCGCGGCCAACGCGTAGTCCTCCGCCGCCGGCGACTCCAGATCCGGGTCGACGATCCGCAGGAGCATCATCCCCTGCGCGGTCGTGCCCGTGGACATGCCATAATTGATGATGCCCAGCTCGAACCAGTAGTCCGCCGGCAGCAGCCGGGGCGCAATGACGACGAGACAGACGACCGCCCACGCACACCCGAGCGTCACCAACAGCAGCAGGGGCAGGAAGTAGGTCACGACGGCCTCGAGCCGCAGGGACGCGACGGCGGCAACGATGAGAAACTCCATCGCGATCGCTACCAGTCGCTTGATCGATTCCGCGTCGATCAGATCTCCCACGCCGAGCCCGACCATGGTCTTGCGGACGAGCAATCCCCCGATGAGCGTGAAGAGAAACAGTGGTACGTTCTCGAGCGCACGCAAGGCGTGCTCCTCGGGCAGGGTGCCGACCGCAGACGCGAAGCCCCGCTGCATCACGACTCCGACGCCGACCGCCGCCGCGAGAATGAGCACCTGGAACGCGAGCGGATCGATGACCTCTCCCCGCACGCGAGCGAACGCGATGGGCACCCGTACCGAACGGTTCTCCAGGCCGCTGATCAGTCGGAGGTCGGCCGTCCCCCGTCGCGTCCAGCCTCGCCGCACGCCGATGTTCACGAGCGCGATCCCGCTCACGACGCTGAAGACGAGACCGATCGTCGCCATGAACAGCCCGAGATCCATCCCGGGGGGGAAATCGAGCAGCTCGCCGTAGATCTCCCCGAGCGAGGCCGCGGTGGCGTGCCCTCCGGCGAAACCCGCCTCGATGAGCTGGCCGAACGCCGGCGGCACGTCGTACGCCGGCGCGATCACGAGCCACGTTGCCGCCAGCCCGAGCGTCACCTGACCGAGCACGATGATCCACACCATGATGCCCGCGCTCGCAGCGCCTTGCGCCGCGTCGGCCAGACGCCGGCTCGGATGCTCGAGCAGCAACCCCGCGAAAACGACCGCGATCAGCGGCCCCGGCCACCCGCGGAGCGCGAGGCTGAGCGACGACACGGTGTCGGCCGTCGCCGGCACGCGGGTGAGCGTCTGAAAGAGGAGCAAACCCGCCAGGCCCCCCGCCACCGAGGCCGGCACGTACAGCCACTGCAACGCAGGCACCCGCGCGCGGAGCACGAACCCGATGAGCAACAGTGTCGATGCGGTCAGGATCGCCCCGAGCACGAACACCTCTCCGATTTCGCGGGACCGCTACGGCAGGATCCGGTCGAAGTTCTCGTGGTAGATCTTCTTCAACACTGCATCCGGAAGATGCAGCCCGTTGATCTTCCAGTCACCCGCCGGGGGAAAGTGGTGGGCATGGTAATCGAAGTGCTCGTCCGCCGTCTCGAGGAACCGGTAGTAGATCCGGTACCGCGGCTGATCGGCACGACCGGGATAGCGATCGGTGCCGAAGAGAATCCGGTCTTGATAGTCCAGGAAGAACCGGCGGGCCGTGTACGGTTGCCGTCCCAGCTCCGCCACGCGGCCGGAAATGTCCACGTACAAGTTGGGATGCCGATCGAGCGCGGCGGCGGCGGCCGTCAGATCTTCCGCGTTGTTCCCGACGTGCGCGCCGATGAAGATCGTTCCGGGATGGCGGGCGAAGACCCGATCCCGCTGCGCGAGCACCTCGTCGCGGGTCGGAAACGCCTCGCCATGAAAGCTCCAATCGGGATGTCGCTTCAGCTGCATCCACCGTTCGTTGCGCTCGTCGATCGGCGCGAAGAAGGCAACCGGGTCGGCCGTGTGAATCAACACGGGCATGCCCAGCTCACCACAGACAGCCCAGAGCGGATCGAGTCTCGGGTCATCGACGGGCACGAGCCGCCCCGATCCGTCGCGGATCCGCAGGCCGAGGCTCTTGAAGATCTTCAGCCCGCGGACACCCTTCGCGTGCGCCGCCCGCACGGCCGCCGCCGCCGCCGGACCGAAGTCCGGCTCGTCGATCCGGGAGAAGTCGATGTTGCAGAAGATGATGAACCGATCGGAATCGACGGCGTGAAACCGCTCGAGCATCGCATCCAGATCGTCACCGAAGCCGCCGCTGAGGTTGACCGCCGCCCGCACGTTCCGCTCGTCCATCGCCGCGAGCATCGCGACCGGATCCGCCTCCACCTCCCAGTGGCAGTGAACATCCACCGCTGGATACTTCGCCCGATCGACGAGCGTCCGGCGGGTTCGCAGGGCGGGCGTGGGATGGTAGTTCGTGATGGCCGCGCCGTTGACGTAGACCATCGTGCCGATGCCGGGGGGTGGGGTGATCGCCGGTGCGCGGCAGCCGGGGGTGAGGGAGAGGGTGAGGAACAGGAGGGAGAGCGCGGCTGGTCTCATGCGGCGATTGTAGAGGTGGGGTCCGGGGCCGGGGGCCGCGACCGCGTCCGTGACCGCGTCCGTGTCCGTGTCCGTGTCCGTGTCCGTGACCGCGTCCGCGTCCGTGTCCGCGACCGCGACCGTGTCCGTGTCCGCGTCCGTGACCGTGTCCGTGACCGTGTCCGCGTCCGCGCTCGCGTCCGCCAATGGCGATACCGGGACTCGAACCCGGGACCTGAGGTTTATGAATCCTCCGCTCTAGCCAGCTGAGCTATATCGCCACGCGGAGTGTAGGAGGTTGTTCCAACGGGTCAAGGCGACCGCCGCGGGGTCGCGGGCCGTCGCCTCGCGCGCTGGTGACGTGCGTGGGGCGCGGGCTCGGCCGGACCCGGGTCCGTCTCACGGCTCGTGCGTCGCCACCCCGTTCGCGCGGGTCGGAAAACGCATCGTGCAGCAGACTCCGTCGCGGGGGAATTCCAGCTGCACCTCGCCCCTGAGCTCGTGGTGCATCAGACCGGTGACCAGTTGAAGACCCGTCCCGAGCTCCGCCGGCTCCACGACGGGCGGGCCGCCTCGCTCGATCCAACGCAACGTGTGCAGCTGCGCGTCGAGGGCCGTCCAACGCACCTCGACGGTGCCCTTCTGCGACAACGCGCCGTACTTGGCCGAGTTCGTCGCCAGCTCGTGCAACGCGAGGCTGAGCGGGGAGACCATCGCGGCGCCCAGGCGGATCGGAGGACCGTGCGTTCGTACCCGCTGACGCTCGTCGTCCGCATACGGCTGGAGCGTGCGTTCGACGGTCCAGTCCAGATCGACCCCGCCCCAGTTGTTGGCCGCCAGGGCCTCGTGTGTCCGCGCCATCGCGTGCAGGCGACCGGCGAACGTCGCGCGGAACTCGGGCAAGCTCGTCGAGTCTCCGATCGACTGGTTGGCCAACGCCAGCACCGATGCGAGGTTGTTCTTCACGCGATGATCGAGCTCTCGCACCATCAGGTGCTGGCGTCGTTCCAGACACTTGCGTTCGGTGACATCCTCGACGATCGCCATCAGCCGCGCCCGCCCTTGGTGGGTCGCGGCGATCGGCCGGAAACGGGCGGCGAGGTTCCGTTCGACGTCGCCCGCGACAACGACGACCTCGAGATCGGTCGCCTCCCCCGCCCGGGCGGAGGAGAGGACGATGGCGGGATCGATGCCGGGAGCCAGCTCGGTCAACGTCCGGCCCACGACGGGTGTCTCGTCACCCGTTTCCAGCATTCGCTCTCCCGTCGGATTGGCGGCGAGAATGAGCAGTGTCTCGTCGAGTTCGAGAATGCCGACCGGCGCGCATTCGTAGAGGTCGCGATACCGGCGTTCGAGCGTCGCCCGCGCAGCGACGACCTCGGCGGCCATCTCGTTGAAGGTGCGTGACAGCGCCGCGACCTCGTCTGAACCGACGACGGGCACCGAGCTGGCACGTCCTTCGCGCAGGCCGACGGCAGCCGTCTGCAGCGTACGCAGCGGCTTGGTGATCCGGCCGGCGATGAACATCCCCACGACGACGGAGAGCGTGACGGCGATGATGCCGATCGTCATGAGCCAGCGTTCGGCGGTTCGAATGGTCGCACGGGCGATTCCCTGCGCTTGCTTCACCTCGAGGGTCTCGATCGCAATCATCTCGGCGAGATCGGCCGTGAGCGATTCCATCACCTCTTCGTACCCGTCGAAGAAGCCGCCGGGCACGGACTCGCCGCTCGCTTTCGCGGCGAAGAGCGTCCCGGCCCTTCTCTCCAGCGCGGCTCGGTTGGCGACGATGCGGTCGAAAATGGCCGCCTCCGCCGCCTCCGCCGGGTCGTCGAGCTTGGCGACCCTCTTGAAGTCGGCGAGCAACACGTCGGCGTTCGCCAGATGCTCTTCGAACTGCGCTCGCTGGCCCGGATCCCCGGTCGTCAGGAACGCGAAGGTCTCCTGGACAGCGCCGTTGATCTCTGTCTGGACCGCGCGCATGGTCAGGAGCGCCGGCATGTGGAACGCGCCAACCTCGGACAGACCGCCCTCCAGGGGCCGCACCGCCATCAGGCTCAGCGCCGAAACACCAATCCCGAGGGCGAGGAATGCGAGCACGAGCTTGCGGGAGATCGTCACGACGGATCTCAGGACAACGCAGCCGGCGAGGCGGGCCGGCGATCATGGTCACGGACGTCCGCTCGGGTGACCCCGCCGGGGCGGGGTTCGGACTTTCCCGGCGGTGACCACAGCCAGCGGGTTGAGATCTGCGACGCGGACTTGTCCGGGAACGCGTGGGCGATGGCCGCCGCGATCAGCCCCATGAACATCGGTTGGGGTCGCAGGGGACGGCTCGTCAGCTCGGGATGAAACTGGCCCGCGACGAAGTACGGATGGGTGTCGGGCGGCAGCTCGAGCACCTGCATGATCGGCTGCGAGGGATGGCGTCCGGAGAACCGGAGTCCGGCCGCCTCCAGACGCTCGATGTAGGCCGGGTCGACCTCCCAGCGGTGGCGGAACCGCTCGCGGATGGTCGCCTGATCGAAGAGGAACGCTGCCAACGACTCGGGGGTGATCGCCACGTCCTGCGCGCCCAGTCGCATGGTCCCTCCGAGCCCTTCGATGCGTTTCTGCTCCGGCAGCTCGCTGATGACCGGGTCGGGGCAGTCGCCGAACTCCGTCGAACCGGCGCCCTCGAGACCGAGAACGTGTCGAGCGTATTCGATGACCGCGACCTGGAAGCCGAGGCAGATGCCGAGAAACGGAATGCGGTTGACCCGGGCGTGCTCGACGCAGGCGATCTTGCCCTCGACGCCCCGGTCCCCGAATCCGCCGGGGATGATCAACGCATTGACCGGGTGCTCTTCGAAGCAGGCGGCGACGTTGGCGCGGGTGATCTCCGACGTGTCGATCCAGTCGACCTCGACCGTCGTCGCGAGATGGGTCGAGGCGTGCTCGATCGCCTTGTCGATCGAGGCGTAGGCGTCACGCAACGCCGCGTACTTGCCCATGATGCCGAGCCGGATCGCGTGGCTGCGCTCCGCCACGATGCGGGTCGCGTACGCGTTCCACTTTTCTCGGGCGCGATCCTCCCCGGTCGGATCAACGCGGTCGTGCAGCGTGAGGATCGACAGCACCTCGCGATCGAGTCCCTGCGCTCGCATCGCCTCGGGAATGGTGTAGATCGATGCGCGATCGTGCATCGAAAACACCCGTCGCAGCGGCACGTTCGAGAACATGGAGATCTTCTGCTGCACCGTGTCGGACACGGGGTGCTTGGCGCGGCACGCGATGATGTGGGGCTGGACGCCCGCTTCCATCAACCGCTTCATACCGAGCTGCGCTGCCTTGGACTTCTGCTCCCCGAGAATCTGCGGCTCCAGGACGTACGTCAACGCCACGAAGCACGTCGAACCCGGACCTTCCTCGAAGGCCAGCTCACGCAACGCTTCGATGTAGAAGCCGTTCTCGTAGTCCCCCACCGTGCCGCCGACCTCGACGAAGACCACGTCGGCCGGGCCGCCGCCCGGACCACCCGTCATGGCGAGCTGCCGCAGCCGCGACTTCACCTCCCCGGTCACGTGCGGGATCATCTGCACATCGCGACCGAGGTAGCCGCCCCTGCGTTCGCGATCGAGGATCGTCGTGAAGATCTGGCCGCTCGTCGCGAAGTTCTGGCGGGAAAGATCCTGGTCGAGGATCCGCTCGTAGGTGCCGAGGTCCATATCGCACTCGGTCCCGTCGTCCAGGACGAACACCTCACCGTGCCGGTAGGGGTTGAGAGTCCCCGAATCGATGTTCAGGTATCCCTCGAGCTTGACGGGCGCAACCGCGAACCCCTTGTCCTTGACCAGCTTGGCCAACGAGGACGAGAAGATGCCCTTTCCCAGACCGCTCATGACCGTGCCGAAGACGCCGACGTAGCAGTGCCGTCCGGGGCGGTAGCCCTCCGGTCGCGGGGAGTAGAACTCCGTCGCTTCCTCGGATCGGCCGAATTGCTGAAGAAAGCCACCGTCGTCGGCGGACCCGGGGCTGAGAAGCGGGTGGTGCATAGCTGAATGTAACGCGCCGGGCCCCGGGCGGGAAGGGGCGAAGGGCCCTCGTCCTCTCCCCCGCGCGTATTTCCGCGGCACACCACGCAGGATCGGGCGAAAGCCGGCGTATCTCAGGGGAGGGGCATCGCCTTGGTCCTTTCTTCTCCTCTATTGGAAGCCTCCGGCGTGGCCGGAGGCTTCCAGTCTTTGAATCGAGGAAGACGACATCGCTCCGCCCGGCGACGCCGCGGCTCGACGACGCCGTGCATCGCCGCGTGGCTCAGCCGGTCCACGCCGCAAGCAGGATCAGCAGGTCGAGGAAGTCGACGGTCCCGCTGCCGTCCAGATCCGCGCCCGCGGACCCGGTGCCCCACGCCGCCAGCAACGCCAGCAGATCGAGGAAGTCCACGTCGCCGTCACCATCGAGGTCGCCGGGCGTCGGGGGATCCCACACCACGATCGTCTCCGGTCGCACGCCCGCGGTGTCGACGATGGCATCGACCGCGGTGAGGTCGCCGTTGTCCTTGATGCGGAACGAGTACAACCCCGCGACGCCGTCCCCCGCGGTGCTCTCGTCGGTCACCATCAGGTATTCCCCGAGCACCTCGATGTCGCCGATCGTGCCCTGGAGACCGACGTCGAAGACGAATCCGGTGGGCGCAACGGATCCGTCGGGCGCGATGGCAAAGGTGCCGATCGTCGCATCTCCGCCGTGACCCACGAAGAGGTAGCGGTCGTCGGATGACACGGCCAGGTACGCCGGCGCGTCACCCGGCGACATGAAGGGCGAGCCGGGATGAGTCGCCAGGTCCCCCTCGGCATCCATCGCCAGCCCGAGGACGTTCGTGCCGCCACCGCTGATGCCGCCGGCGGCGTACAACATCGTGCCGCCGTTCGTGCGGGCCATTCGCAGGGGAAAGATCCCGCCCGTACTCAGGGTGCCGCGCGGCGTCAGCGCGCCGGCCGAATCGAACTCGAACCAACGCACGTCGTTGCCGAGGGAATCCTGCGCGTACACCAGCGGCAGGCTCGGGTGCGTCACGAGATCCGTGTTGAAGCCGCCGGTGTTCCGCGCGTCGACCGGTTCGAGCGTCCGGCCGCGGGCATCGAACCGGTACGAGCGAATGAAGTTGTTGCCGCCGAAGTCGGTCTCGGTGACGGCCACGATCTCGGAGGTGAGCCACCGCACGCCCAGCGGCGCGTCCGGCACGAGCGTGCTGAGCACGAGCGCAACGGTGGCGTCGGACGCGACCGAGAAGATCTGGAGCGTCTCGCTGACGTCGTCGATGGTGCCGTGCGTGACGGCGATGTGACGCCCGTCGGGGGCGATCGCCGCTGCGATGGGACCGTCGCTCGTCGGCACCGTGGCCAGCCGCGTGGGCACGCCGTCCTCGTCGATCGCGAACGATGTGATCGAATCGGAGACGTTGTTCAAGACAAAGACGGCCCGGGACTGCGATTGGGCCCGGACGCCCGCCGCAAGCCCGCCGATCGCGAGCGTCGCCACGAGTCCGTTTCTCGGAAACCACCGTGTTCGCATGCGTCTCGCCCCTTCCGCCGCTCCGGCATCGCATTCCCGTCGAATCACGTTCGAGTCTAGGTCCTGTTTGATGGCTCAGAATCCGCATGGGCACGATCATTTCCGCCGTGGACTTCGTCGTCGAATCCTCGCTGTATCGTCAAATACGGCGTCGGTTCGACTCCTTGCCACGACGAAAAGCAT
>JABDLI010000143.1 GCA_013003065.1 Phycisphaerales bacterium
GGCGCCCGGCAAGCACAACCACCGTCCCCTGGCAGGATGCCAGCGCAAGGGTCCACGTCCAACTCTTCCCAGGCGAGGCGGCATGGACGCCGCCGGTCCCCACGCAGCCCTGCACCCGCCGGAGGCGGTGCGAAAAACAGTCCGAACCCGCGTCCAAATCTTCACTGACCAGCTCGCAGGATGCGAGCGTCATATGAGGCCCACGACAACTGGGGTCGAGCCGCACGACGCGGCGTGAACCACGCGGTCACGGCGTCCGGCAAGCACACCCACCGTCCACTGGCAGGACGCCAGCGCAGGGGCCCACGTCCAAGTCTTCCCAAGCGAGGCGGCATGGACGCCGCCGGTCCCCACGCAGCCTGCACCCGCCGGAGGCGGTGCGAAAAACAGTCCGAACCCGCGTCCAAATCTTCACTGACCAGCTCGCAGGATGCGAGCGTCACATGAGACCCACGACAACTGGGGTCGAGCCGCACGACGCGGCGTGAACAACGCGGCCACCGGCGTCCGGCAAGCACAACCACCGTCCCCTGGCAGGATGCCAGCGCAAGGGTCCACGCCCGACCCAACTTGCACAAGGCGGCAGGACGCCGCCGGTCCCCACGCAGCCCTGCACCCGCCCCGACGCCCCCGCGCGCACGAAAGCGAGTGTCGGCCGAACGGCCGTACGGAGCGGAAAAACTAGTCCCAGCGAAACACACCCTTGCGCCACGCATACACGTACGCGATGATCGACGTCCCGATGAAGAACAGGATCCGCCCGAGAAAGAGCCCGGCTTCGGGGCTCCCCGGTGGCAGCTTCGTGTAGGTGACCGCCCAGGGGTAGAGGAAGATGATCTCGACGTCGAAGACCAGGAACGTCATCGCCAGGATGTAGAACCGCACGTTGAACCGCTTCCGGGCGGTGCCGATCGGGTTCATGCCCGATTCGTACGTGCTGTCCTTGACGACGCCCTCGACGCTCGGACCCAGGATGTGCGTGCCGATCAGGTTCACCACGAGAAAGCCGATCGCCATCAGCACGAGCAGGCCGATGGGCAAATAGCTCTGGAGATCGACGGCGAGCGTCAGCACGGGCGAGATCCTCAACCAGGCGGGCGAAAGCGGCGGCCGCGGCAACCGAAGAATCGGTGGCGGACGCCGGGGGCCGGAGGATACGATCTGGCCGCGGTTGTCACAAGCATCGGAGGTCCCCCATGCCGCTCATCGTCGGCTGCCTCGCGTTGTTCACCCCACGGCTGGCAATCGTGTTGGTCGTGCTCTTCTCCGACTACATCGGCCAGGCGTACGAGACCATCCTGTGGCCGCTCCTGGGCTTCTTCGTGATGCCCCTCACGACCCTGGCCTACGCCTGGGCGATCAACTCCGGCGGGTCGGTGTCGGGGTTCCGGCTCGTGGTCGTCGTGCTCGCCGTGCTCGTCGACCTCGGGTTGCTCGGGACGGGCGCGTCGAGCCGGGGCAAGTCGCGGCGGGCGTGAGGCCTCACTCCGAGGTGACTCGACGCAAGCGGTCGATATGCGCGGGCGGGTAGACGTTGCCGGCGTGGACGACGAGCCCCGCTTCGACGACGACTTCGGCGGCCGGGGAAAGCCACATCGACTCGACCTCGACGCGGGCATCACGCCCGGCGATCAGGAGCGTTCCGCCGGGGGCGACCTCCAGCGTCTTTGCACGCAGCACGCCGCCCTCGACGAGAAGGACCGCACCGGGATGGACGAACACGCTCGCGGCGGTCGCCGCGCCTTCGAGAACGAGCGGGCCCCGCACATCGACGTCGGTCGTCGGATCCGGCGTTTCCGAATCGCCCCAGACGCCGGGGGCCTCCCAACGACCGCCGTTCCGCGGCGAGCGAACCCGGCGGGCGGGACGCGCCCCGCCGGCAAAGAGACGCACGTCCGCCGCGTCGATCCTGTCGTTGCCGTCGAGGTCCGCGCCGATGAGATGTCCGATCCCGTCGTGACGCAACGCCGCGCGCGACCACGATGACGGCGGCAACGGCATGGGCTCCGTCACCCCCTCCGGTGGACAGCACCGCTGATCCGACGTGGCGAGATAGTTGATCTGAATGAACGAGAAGTCCTCGGAGAAGACACGCCCGTCGCCGCTGAAGTCGGGATGCGGCCCCGGCGTGAGGCAGGTCGTCTGACCCACGCTCTGACCGAAGCGAATGACGAAGAGGGCGAAGTCGAGCACTTCGATGAAGTCGTCGTCGTTCACGTTGCCGCCGATCAACCCGTCGTCGTCGCCCCCGCTCGCGCTGTGGTCGGTGAAATCGGCCACGTACTGCGTGCCAACGATGGGGGCGATTCCGAACTGGTCGTCGTCGCTGCGACGCAGCGTGTGGAGCGTGTCGCGGGCAGTCACGCAGATGTACGCGCCGCACGGAATGTCCATCGGAAGATCCAACGCGAGACCGGCGACGAACTCCACATCCTGCTCGACGACGATCGGCGTCTCGTCGTCGCAGCCATAGAACTCGAAGGTGATGCAGCGTGTCGCCTCGACCTCCAACACGTTCTTGAGCTCGATGCTCACCGTGACCGGGTTCACCTCCAGCACCGTGATGACCTGCGTTGTCGTGCGGACGTTGCCGCACGCGTCCGTCGCGGTCCAGAGGACCGCCGTTTCGCCCGCCGCGTAGGTGGCGGAGGCGTCGTCCGTTCCCGTGTAGTCGTTCGTGATCGCCACCTCTCCGCAGCTCGCCGCCACGTCCAGCGGCGGTACGACGACGAAGGCGTCACAGCCGCCGGCGTCGGCCGGCTGCATGAGCTCCGCCGGCGTGATCACCTCCAGACCACCGGTGTCGACGGCCGTCAGGTACTCGACGCTCGCTTCGTTGCCGCACGCATCGATCGCGGTGACGGTCACGACGGCGACGCACCCCTCGACGACAACGCTCGCCTCGACGCTGACGAGTGAACAGTCGTCGTGGGCCGTCGTGGCATCGAGGGCGGCGAGCCGGGCCTCGTCGGGGCTCTCGTGGCAGGACGCGATCGTACCCTGCTGAACGACCGGGGCGACCGTGTCGTCCACCTCGATGAGCTGCGTGCACTCCGTGAGGTTGCCGGCGCCGTCCATCGCGCTCCAGGTGCGCACGATCGTGAACCGCTCGCCGCACGACCCGGAGACGATCTCGTCGGCGAACGTCACGGACGGGTCCGGATCGCACCCGTCCACGGCCTCCGCGGTCCCGGTGGCGTTGGGCGAGGTGCTCGCATCGCAGGACACGGACACGTCGGCCGGGCACTCCAGGGCAGGCGGCGTCACGTCGAGACCCGCCGCCAGCTCGTACGTCGTCGTCGCCATGCACCCGGTGTCGTCGTTGACGGTGACGCTGTAGTCGCCGGGCTCATCCACGTCGATCGACGCCGTCTCGGCGCCGGTCGACCACGCGTAGGTCACGACACCCGTGCCCCCGTCGACAACCGCCGTCAGCGTGGCCGTCGCGCCCGGGCACGGCAGCGACGCCGGCTCGGCGACGATCTCGACCGCGACGCCGTCCCCCACCTCGAGAAGCGCGGGTTCGCTCACGCTCTCGTTGCCGCTGCCGTCGGCGACGCGGACCGCATAGAGCCCGGCGTCGGCCGGCGTGATCGACCCGAAAGTGAGCGTGTCAGCGGTCGCGTCCGGGAGATCGAGCCCGTCCTTGATCCACTGGTAGGAGACCGGGCCGCAGCCATCCTCCGCAGCGGTCGTGAACTGGAAGGTCCCGCCGACGCACGCGACTCCGCCGGCCGGAGTCGTCAAGAAGTCGGGCGCTGTCTCGTCCGTGAAGGTCAGCATGACCACGCAGCTCTCGGTCACCCGACCATCCCCGCTCGCGGCGGTGAGGATGACGGCGACCACGCCCGGGTCGGTGACCACGAAACCGGCGGGCGGGCTCTGGGTGATCGTGGTCGGCGGCGGCGGACCGCAGTCGGCCAACGCCAGCATCGCGAGATCCGGCACGAGGCCCGTACAGTCGGCGTCGAGCGTGACCGACGTCGCGGGCGGACAGGCGAGCGCGCAGGGACCGACGGACGGTCGCCACGGGCAATAGTCGACCGCTCCGTCGCTCACGCGATCACCGAGACCGTCCGCATTCGCCATCTCCTGCGGATCGAAACACGTTCCCATCTCCGCCTCGAAGAGGCCATCGGGATCGAGGGGACCGGACGGATCGCCCCACCAGTTGTCGGTCGCATCGAGTGGTTCCGACGACGCGTTGCGGACGCCGTACGATCCGTTGCCGGTGATCGTGTTCCGCATGATGGTGACCCCGTCGACGCTGCTGGCGGCCGCGACCAGCACACCATCGAGCGTGTTGCCCGTGATCTCGTTCCGAGTGATCAGGATGTCCTGCGCGGACGGGACGAGCGCGTCGATCGCGATGCCGACCGCGTTCGAGCCGATCGTGTTGTCGTGCATCTGCACCGCCCGCAACCGCGAACCGCCCTCGTCACCGAGCCGGATGCCGGTCTCGAACCCGGCCGACGGTCCGAGACCGCCCACGGTGTTGCGCGCCACGGTCACATCCCGCTGCAGCCCGTTGCCGGGCGGCGCGAGCTGGAGGCCGCGGTGCGCCAGCGGCGTCGCGGGCGACAGCGTCGTCTGGATGGTGTTCCCTTCGATCCGCATCTTCGATCGCGCGGCGGCGATGCCCACACCGACGCGTCCGACGATCGTGTTGTCCTCGATCCGCACATCGAGCAACGACGCGAAGGGCCCGGCCGCGTCATTGACGACGAGCGCCGCATACCCGGAAGGGCCGGTGCCAACGCTTGTGAACGTGTTGTCGAAGACGTGGAGACCGTCGAGGTTGCCCCCCCCCGGGTTCGCCGCGGCGGGGTACGTCTGGATACCGCGTGACCGCAGCCCCGGATCGAAACCACTCGGCACCTTGAGCGTGTTGTCGAAGATCGCGACGTCATCGCCCCCAACGACGATTCCCCCCCACCGGGTGTCCGGCGGCGTGGGCGGAGCGCGGAACGTGAAACCGTGGACCGCGACGCCGCTGGCGTGAATCGCCAACGCTGGGTGGGCAAACGCGGGCTCACCGGCGGCCGTCGTGGCGACGCCCGTGATCGTCGTCACGGCGAGGCCGGCGCTCGAGGTCAGCTCCAGATCGTCGAGCCCCAGGGGAATGAGGAGATCCTCGAAGTACGTCCCCGGCGCCACGATGATCCGGTCCCCCGCCCCCGCCTCGTCGATGGCCATCTGGATCGTCGGCGTGTCGGCCGGAACGTGTATGTCCTCGGCCCGCACCCCACCGCCCGCGCCCACGGTCACGGCGAGCATCACTGTCGCGCACCGTCGCCGACCCGCACCCCTGCCCTCGATCGTTCCCGACACGACGCTCTCTCCTCCAACGTGTGACCCGCGAGCGCTCGGCGTCTGGCGGAGAGCGTACCGAAGAATCGGCCGGATTGAATCGATCTTCCGACCCGGTTCGCCAACTCATCGGCGGCACGCGGGTTTGTTGTGCTCCTGTTCGTAGGCCCGCGCTCCACTGTCTATACTGGGGAGTGCCCGCACGCGGAACGCGCGACGGGGTGTAGCTCAGCTTGGTAGAGCGCCTGCTTTGGGAGCAGGAGGTCGCAGGTTCAAATCCTGTCACCCCGATTCATGAAGCAGCCCGGCCGCTTGGCCGGGCTGTTTCATGAATCAGAGAGTAGAGAGTGGAAAGTAGAGAGTAGAGCATCGCGCCGCGAGCGCTCGCCGAGATACGGGCATCCGACTGGAACAAAGGCCTCTCTACTCGGTCTACTCTCTACTTTCTACTCTCTGTCGTTTCACCGCTTTCACCGAAGGCACATCGCGAGCCCTTACTCTCCGCAAGTGCCGTTCGCCGTCGAGAACCTCCAGGTCTACCAAGAGGCCCTCGACACGTACTCGCAACAACCGAGCATTTCCCCCGCGGCTACGGGTTCCTCGCCGATCAACTCAACCGAGCGGCATTCGCCGAGCGTGTTCGAGACTGGAGAATGAGCTACTCTCTACTCTCCACTCTCGACTCTCGACACGCTCTCCCCCATGCAGATCGGCATCGACCTCGGTGGCACGAAGATCGAAGGCATCGCCCTCGGCGTTGACGGCGCGGAGCTCGGTCGCATTCGGGTGCCGACCCCCGCCGACGACTACGACGGGACGGTGCGGGCGATCGCGAACGTCGTCGCCGAGCTGGAGCAGGCCGCGAACGACCGCGGCTCCGTCGGGATCGGCACGCCCGGCGCGCGGTCACCCGCGACCGGTCTCATGAAGAACGCCAACTCGACCTGTCTCAACGGCCGGCCACTGCGGGAAGATCTGGAGCGGACGCTCGACCGGCCGATCTCCATGGCCAACGACGCGAACTGCTTCGCGTTGTCCGAGGCGACCGATGGCGCGGGGGCGGACGCCCGTGTCGTCTTCGGCGTCATTCTCGGGACCGGCGTCGGCGGCGGCATCGTCGTCGACGGCAGGGTCCTCGAGGGACGCAACGCCATCGCCGGGGAGTGGGGGCACACGCCGCTGCCGTGGCCACGCGACGAGGAACGCCCGGGGCCCGCCTGCTACTGCGGCCGCTCCGGCTGTCTCGAGACGTTCGTCTCCGGCCCGGGCATTGCCGCCGCGTACACCGCGGCGACCGGCGAGGCCTGCGACGCGGTGGAGATCGCGCGACGCGCAGAGACCGGCGACCCCACCGCCATCGCCACGCTCGACCACGCCATCGATCGTCTCGCCCGCGGGCTCGCGACCGTCGTCAACGTGCTCGACCCCGACGTGATCGTGCTCGGCGGAGGGTTGTCGAACGTTGTGCGTATCGCGGAGGGTATTCCGCGCGGGTGGACTCAGTACGTCTTTTCGGATCGCGTCGACACGCCGGTGCGTCGGGCGATGCATGGGGACTCGAGTGGCGTGCGGGGGGCGGCGTGGTTGGGGGGGCGGGCCCGCGTCCGGCCTCCGACCGCGCGGTGACCGGCGGCGTCCTGCCGCCCAGGCCGAATTCCACTTCACGATTCCCTCGCTCCCCACTCTCCGGGTCCAATTCCACTTCCCCCTCCCATTCCCATTCCCATTCCCATTCCAATTCCCATTCCCATTCCCATTCCCATTCCAATTCTCCCCAACCGCGCAAACACGCCGGTGACTTCCGGACGCCCTGTGCTTCCACGGGCGGCGTCCTGCCGCCCTCGGCCTCAGATCGTCGTGCACTGAACGCTGAGTCGTCCGGCGCGCAACCGGCCCCCGCTCGATCCGCCGCATCCTGCGGCGAGGCACAAACCTGCCCGGACGCCCAAATACACCGCCCGCATCCCTGCTCACCTCGCGTCTGGATGGTTCAGCGTGGGGGCTGCGTGGTTACCGGCGGCGTCCATGCCGCCTCGGGCAGGTTGGGTCGGGCGCGGACCCATGCGCTGGCATCCTGCCAGTGGACGGTGGTTGTGCTTGCCGGACGCAGGTTGCCGCGTTGTTCACGCCGCGTCCTGCGGCTCGACCCCAGTTGTCGTGGGCCTCAAATGACGCTCGCATCCTGCGAGCTGGTCAGTGAAGATTTGGGCGTGGGCTCGGACTATTTTTGGCACCGCCTCCGGCGGGTGCAGGGCTGCGCGGATGACCGGCGGCGTCCATGCCGCCTTGTGCAGGTTGGGTCGGACGTGGACCCTTGCGCTGGCATCCTGCCATTGGACGGTTGCTGTGCTTGCCGGACGCAGGTTGCCGCGTTGTTCACGCCGCGTCCTGCGGCTCGACCCCAGTTGCAGTGGGTCTCAAGCGACGCTCGCATCCTGCGAGCTAGCCGGTGAAGATTTGGACGTGGGTTCGGACTATTTTTCGCACCGCCTCCGGCGGGTGCAGGGCTGCGTGGTTACCGGCGGCGTCCATGCCGCCTCGTACAGGTTGGGTCGGGCGTTTGCGCGTTGGGCGGTGTCGTCGGCGTCGCGCTACATCATCGCCGGCTTCATGCCGAGACCCTTGCGAATGACGGTGAGTTGGCCGAGGTGCACGCCCTCGTGCGAGGCGATTGCGGCGGCGAGCGCGCCGTAGTTCGGCGCAAAGCCGGCCCAATCCTCCGGCAGCGGCTCGCTGCGTTTGGCGTCGTCCATCGCTTCGATCTGTTTCATGAGCGTCTCGCGGCACCGGACGAACGCCTGCTTCAACTCGGCCGGCGCGGGGTACTTCGACGCGTCCGCGCTGGGCTCCGATCCGTAGCCGAACATGTCCTTCCATTCGGCGGGGATCGTCGCTTCCGTGCCGAACAAGCTGCTTGCGAACGCGTCGTCGCACCACGCGCAGTGCCCGAGGATCCACGCCGCGTGGTTGGCCGTCGGCACGGGCTGGTAGAACATCTTGTCGGCGGGAATCGTCTCGATCAGCTTGTCGAACCAGCTGCGGATGAAGTTGAGCGTGGCGGCGTCGACGTTGGCGGTGGTTGTGGTCATGGCTTGGTCTCCCTGAGGTGCGGACTTCGCGCAGGTTTGCGCGAGACTATCGTAGCTGCTGCGACCGTCTTGACGGGGTCCGCGGCCCGGGTCCGCGGCCGTGTCCGTTTCCGTGTCCGTGCCCGCGTCCGTGCCCGCGTCCGTGACCGCGTCCGTGTCCGTGACCGCGTCCGTGTCCGTGACCGCGTCCGTGACCGCGTCCGTGACCGCGTCCGTGTCCGTGACCGCGTCCGTGACCGCGTCCGTGTCCGTGACCGCGTCCGTGTCCGTGACCGTGTCCGTGACCGCGTCCGTGTCCG
Source organism: Phycisphaerales bacterium (assembly GCA_013003065.1). Taxonomy (GTDB): domain Bacteria; phylum Planctomycetota; class Phycisphaerae; order Phycisphaerales; family SM1A02; genus JABDLI01. The sequence goes on from JABDLI010000143.1 coordinate 8,699, forward strand.
TGACCGCGTCCGTGACCCGCGTCGGCGTCCGTGACCGCGATCGGCTCCGTCACCCGAACAACCGCATCTGGCCTCCCATCTCCGGCCGCCGGAATGCGGACGACGACAGTGCCGGGACGTCTCGACTCAGCCCTGCCCGTTTCGCGAAGACCTCGAACGTGCGTTTGATGTGCTCGGCGTGCGCGCCGTGGCCACGCATGCGAGCTCCGAATCGGGACTCGGTCAACGCCCCGCCCCGCGTCGAGCGGATGGCCGCCTCGACGCGGGCTGCGCGGTCGGGGGCGTGACGCGCGAGCCAATCGAAGAACAGCGCCTTGACCTGATGCGGCAGCCGCAGCATGACCCACGACGCAGAGCTCGCGCCTGCCTTCGCGGCCGCCGCCAGGAGTGCCGGCACCTCCTGGTCCGTGAGCCCCGGGATGATCGGCGCGATCATCGCCAGGACGGGCACGCCTGCGTCGGCGAGGGTGCGGATTGCGTGGAGCCGATCGCGCGGCGCGCTCGCGCGGGGCTCCAGTCGGGCCGCGAGCGTGGCATCGAGCGTGGTGAGGCTGACGGCGACGCGGGTGGCGTCGGCGGCGGCGAGGGTCGTGAGCAGATCGATGTCCCGTTCGACGAGCCGGTTCTTCGTCACGATCGTGACCGGCTGGCGGCACTCGGCCATGATCTCCAGACACCGGCGGGTGATTCGCAAGCGACGCTCGAGCGGTTGGTACGCATCGGTCACACCCGACATTGCGATCGGCTCGCCCCGCCACTGTGACGCGGCCAGCTCGCGTCGGAGCAGCTCCGGCGCGTCGGGCTTGGCGATGATCTTCGTCTCGAAGTCGAGCCCGCAGGAGAGACCGAGCATCTCGTGAGTCGGACGGGCGTAGCAGTACACGCACCCGTGTTCGCAACCGCGGTAGGGATTGATCGTCCAGTGAAACGGTAGATCGGGGCTGTCGACACGGTTGATCAGTCGCCGCGTGCTGTCGTCGAAGACCTCGGTGCGCACCTGGCGGCCGTCGGGGGATTCTGCGGTCACCGCATCGAGGTGCTCGCCCAGCACATGCAGCCGCAGCCCCCGCTCCCCCTCGAACCGGTTGCCCGGGTTCAGGCCCGCACCCCGCCCCCTCGCGACCCCACCCGGCAACGCATCCGAATACTCCCGATCCATGCCCCAACTATAACCCAAACAACCACCCAACTGAACAGCCCCACCCCAACACAGCAACACAGGACAGGCACTTCTCCCGAGAAGCACCCAACACAGGACAGGCACTTCTCCTGAGAAGGGCCCGACACACGACCGGCACTCCCCCGAGAAGGGACAGGCACTTCTGTGCCTGTCCTTTGTCGAGAGAAGTGCCTGTCCTTTGTCGGGCGGTCGGGGGAAGTGCCTGTCCTGTGCCGGGCGGGGGAAGTGCCTGTCCTGTGCCGGGCCTGTGCCGGGCCGTGCCGGGCCTCGATAAAGGACAGGCACTTTCGACCAGGCGAGAAGGGCGAGAAGGGGGCGAGAAGGGACAGGCACTTTTGGCGGAGACACGCAGATTCGGCGGCGTCCGGGCCGTACGATCTGGCCTCCAATGCTCCGCGCCGGCCTCACATCACTCTTGGCCTTGGTCCTCTCCATCGGCGCCGGGGGCCCCGGGGAACCCCCCACGCGGCTTGACGGCGTCGAGCGAGTGGTTCGGCTTACCGAGGCCGTTTACGTGGGCTCGGCCCCCAGCCCGGCCGATGGCCTCATGAGCCTCGCCGAGCTGGGCATCCGAACGATCCTGTCGGTCGACGCCACCCCGCCCCCCGCCGCGGAGGCGGCGAAGCGGGGCATCCGGTGCGTCCACGTCCCGATCGGGTACGACGCGATCGGCCCCGACGCCGCGGCCCGGATCGCCAAGGTCCTCCGCGACCTTCCCGCCCCCGTCTTCATCCACTGCCACCACGGCCGCTACCGGGGGCCGGCCGCTGCCGCCTTCGGTCTGCGGGCGTTGGGCCTCCTCGATGGCGACCAGGCCCTCGCCGCCTTCGCCGCGGCGGGCGACCCCGACGCCTACCCCGGTCTCCGGGCCGCTGTCACCGACGCTCCGGCCCCCAGCGTCGCCGTGCTCGACGCATTGACGAACGCCGATCTACCGCCCCGCGCCCGCGTCGGCGACATGGCCACGCTCATGGCCGCCCTCGACCACCACGAGAGCAACGTGGGCCGGATCGCCGCGGCCGGGTGGACCACCCCCCCGGATCACCCCGACCTCGTCGCCGCCGCCGAAGCCGCCGCCATCGTCGACCACCTTCGGACGGCGGTGGAGCTCCCCCCGCCCGACGGCGTCGACCCGGCCGAGTTCGTCCGGCACCTTCGCCTGACCCACGCGATCGCGCGCGAGCTGGAAGCGGCCATCGTCGCCGCCCGGTTCGCGCCGGCCGAACGCCAGCGCCGGGCCCTCGCCGCGGCCTGCGACCGGTGCCACGTCCGATATCGCGACGCCCCCCCCGCACGAACGAACGGCAAACACCCGGCGCCGGCCAGAAAGCCATAACCTTCTAGGGCCCAAAGGGATGTCCGCCGCCGGATCTGCGATACCCTTGTGAGGGCTATGAGGGTGCCGCGGTCTGGGCAGGGCTGTGAATCTGCATCTGGCACCCGGAGGTTGGAGGCATCGATGCCCATGCTCGGCATCCGGGGTAGATCTTCTCGAGCGGCCCACCGGCTGGTCGCTGCGTGCCTGACGATCGCGGGGCTGACGACGGCCACGCACGCCGACGACATCTTCGTGCCCGGTGACGCCACCACGATCCAGGCGGCGATCAACCTCGCCAACCCCGGCGATCGCATTCTCGTGACGCCCGGCACGTACACCGAAGATCTGATCATCCCCGCCACCGCGAGCGACATCGAGATCGCCTCGACGGCGGGCCCGGTCGGCACGACCATCGTGGGCATCGCGTTGACCGCGGCCGGCGCGGATCGCTTCTCCAGTCCGAACATCAGCATCCTCGGCAGCGACATCGTCATCGACGGCATGACGATCCGCGGCCCCGCCGCCACGCCGGGCCAATTCGCCGGCGGCATCGTGGTCGGCGGCGATCGCGTGACGATCTCCGGCTGCATCATCGAGGTGACGAACGCCGATCTGCCGCACGCGCTCTCGTACGGCGTGCAGACGTATCCCCCCGGAACGAATCCGACCGGCGGAGAGATCGACGACCTCGTCATCCGCGAGAACACCTTCACCCCGCTCGGGGCCGGTGTCCGCGGGTACATCGGCGTCGTCGTCGCCGCCGCGCCGAGCGATCCCACCCCCGCCGGCACGACGATGGTGGAGAGCAACACCTTCGACGGCGAGGTCCACCGGGGCATCGTGGTCGAACGCTCACGCGTCACGGTGAGGTTCAACAGCGTCACGACCGCGTTGACGCCGGGGACCGACGCCGGCTGGCAGGGCATCGTCGCAGCCTCGGGCGTGGGAACCACCCAGGACGACCTGGTCATCTTCAAGAACGTCGTCGGCGGCATGGTCGCCGGCGCAGGCTTCACCGACGGCATTCGACTCGGAAGCACCGGCGGCCAGGTCATGACTGCGATCAACTGCTCGGGCAACGTCGTCGACGCGTGTGACGTCGCGATTCGCGTCGAGGATGCGAGCAGCGGCTCCGCCGACATCGGCATCGACGGCAACCGGCTCACCAACAGCGTGATGCACGCGCTCGCGATCTCCGCCGGAAGCGTCGCCGAGGTCATGCACGCCAACCAGAACACCATCCTCGGCAGCGGCCTCTCCGGGATCTCCAACGAGGCGACCGGCGTCATCGAAGCGGCATTCTGCCGCTGGGGCACCGACTCGGGCCCGTTCGACCCCGACGGCGTCGACGAAGCGGACGAAACCACCTGTTTCGACCCCGCCACGATGATCAACGCGGACGGCACCGGCGACGCCGTGAGCGACGCCAACGTGGACTATTGCCCGTGGATCACGACGGCGAACCCGTGCCTGCTCGAGTGCCCCGAGTCGCCGACGATCGCGCTCGACGAGACCTGCCGCGGGCTCGTGCCGGACCTGACCGTCCTCGTGTCCGCCGACTGCGGCGCCCCCACGCCGACGACGATCACCCAGAGCATCGCGCCGGGCACCGTCATCGTCGGCGCGGTCGGGGTGAACGTGATCATCACCGCGCGGAACGACGACGAGTCGGTCATGGAGAGCTGCAGCGTCATCGTGTTCTTCGCCGACGAGCTGCCGCCGGTCTTCTCGCTCGAGCCCGAGGGCGGCTCGATCTGCGCCGGGGCGGACTTCACGTTCACCGCGGCCGCCGACGACGGCTGCTCGGAGACGACGCTCCAGTGGACGAAGGACGGGGAAGATCTGCCGGGCGAGACGGGCGACGCGCTCACGATCACGGGCGCCGACGGCAGCGACGCCGGACTCTACGCGGTGCGCGTGACCGACACGTCCGGCAACAGTGCGACGAGCGTCGGCGCCGAGCTGCTCGTCGGCGTGGGGCCGGATCTCACGATCACGGCCGACCCGCCTTCCCTCGGCTGCGCCGGCTCCGTCGTCACGTTGACCGCCGAAGTCAGCGGCGGCGCCGGCGAGGTCACCTATCTCTGGTCGACCGGCGAAACGACACCCACCATCGACGTGACCGAGCCCGACACGTACTCAGTGACCGTGACGGACGCGACGGGCATGTGTGAAGCATCCGACTCGATCGTGATCGAGGCCGGTGCTGACGACGCAGCGCCGGTCATCGACTGTCCCGCCGACACGAGCGTCGATTGCAGCGCCTCCACCGATCCGGCCGACACGGGCACGGCCATCGCAACCGACGACTGCGACGTCGATCCGGGCGTCAGCCACAGCGACGAGGTGACTCCCGGCGCGTGCGCCGGCGACTTCACCATCACCCGCACCTGGACGGCGATGGACGCCACCGGCAACACGGCCACGTGCGTCCAGATGATCACGGTGACGGACACGACGCCGCCCGCGATCACGCCCGGCGTCATCGACGTGTGCTTCGCGACGCTCGACGAGGCGGAGACCGCCGCGATCGCCGCCACGACCGCCGTCGACGATTGCTCGACCGTCGGTCTCGACGCCAGCAGCACGCAGGACGGGTGCGAGGCGACCATCACGATCACCGCCACCGACGGCTGCGGCAACGCCGACGCGGTGGAGTACCTGGCCCAGATCGGCGAGACCGACGTCGACATCTCGCCCCCGTCGAACGTGACGGTGAACGCCGACGCCGGCGGGTGCGATGCGTTCGTGAGCATCCCACCGCTCGAGTTCACCTCGACCTGCCCGGTGGTGTCGGTGACGAACGACTTCAACGACACCGACGATGCGTCGGGAGTCTACCCGCAGGGTCAGACCATCGTGATCTGGCGGGTGACCGACGCGTGCGGCGAGGAATCGCTGGCCGTCCACACCGTTACCGTGCAGGACCGCAACGAGTTCACCGTCAGCCTCGAATTGAAAGCGATGACGGAGCCGGTGATCACCCGGTGCATCACGTTCGAGTTCTACGAGTGCCCGGACGGCGAGCCGCTCGTCGTGCGGGAGCCGATCATGTTCACGAACGGCCTCGCCCTCGACGTGCCGCTCGAGATCGAGTGCGGCAACTACACCTGCGTGACCGCGCGAGACGATCTCCACACGCTCCGCCGCACCGATGACGATCAGTTCGGGGTCACGCCCATCGTCGGCGTCCAGTACGTCGCCGACTTCACCGATCGCTCCGGCGACGGTGGGGATGACGACGGGCTCCTGGGCGGCAACTTCAACGACGATGAGTTCATCGAGGTCCTCGACTTCGCGGTGTTCGTGATCCGGTTCGCCCAGACGGTCGGTCAGACGACCTGCGCTACGCCGGGGCCGCACCCGGATGTCAGTGGCGACGGCACCGTGTTCACGGAGGACTTCAGCTTCATCCAGATCAACTTCCTCGAGCGGGCGGACGACGCGTGCTGCGCCGCCCTCGGCGCGCTCACGACGGGGCGTTCCGCCGGCGGGCCGACGATCGAGACGCCGGTGGCGGCGCTGCGGGACCGCGGGCTCGGCTACCTCGCCGCCGCCGACCTGGATGAAGACGGCTGGATCGACTGGCACGACATCGAGGCGTTCATGGACGGAGCGCGACCGGCGCCCCGCACGATCGCCGAGCTGCCCGGCCAGTGGACCGACCCCGACGTTTGGCAGAACGGGCTCGCTCCCGACGCCGGAACGGACGTCGAGGTGCGGACCGTCCTGACGATCGACGGTCCGGGGGCGTTGGCCCGTGACGTGTTCGTCATGGAGGGCGCGACGCTGGTGGTTGACGACGCCACGCTCACCGCGCGAACGCTCGACGTCGCCCCGGGCGGCCGACTCCGGATCACGGGACCCGATGCGGTGCTGACGCTCGAAGGGTTGTACCTCGCGCCCGGCGCGATTCTCGAATGGGAGAGCGGTGTGGTTCAGGTCGCCGGCGGTCCGTTCGCCCCGGCCGGCCTCGACCTCCTGCTCGGCGGGGCTCCGGCGGTCGCCGCGCTCCACCTCGATCACGACGCAACCGCGGTCGTCTCCGGCGACACCTACCTCGGACCCGAGCCCGACGAACGCGGCGTCCTGGAGGTTCGCGGCAGCACGTTCACCACCGGCCGCAGCCTCTTCGTGGGCTTGGGCGGGGCGGGCTGGATGCACGTCGCCGACGGCGGCGTCGTCTCGGCCGGTGACAGCGTGTTCATCAGCCGCGCGGGCGCGCTCACGGGCGCGGGCATCGTCGAGGGCGGCGTGCGGAACCTCGGCTGGTTGGCGCCGGAAGGCGACCTCAGCGTGATCGGGACGTATCGCCAGGGTCAGGTCGGCGAGGAGTCGATCACGCCCGGTCCCGCCGGAACGCTGGCGGTGACACTGGACGCGGCAACCCACGACCGGCTTCGCGTCGAAGGCGTCGCCATCCTCGGCGGCACCCTCCGAATCACACTCGCTCCGGGCTTCGTCCCGCGGGTGGGCATGACGTTCGACGTCGTCCACGCCTGGACCACGGCCGACGCGTTCGACCACCTCGATCTCCCCGCGTTGCCCGCGGGAATGGAATGGGCAGTCGAGTACGACGGCGAGCGTGTGTGGGTCGAGGTGCGGGCCAGCGCAGAGACGGACGCACTCGTTCGATAGGACCCGGACCCGGAAGCGGACACGGACACGGACACGGACGCGGACACGGACGCGGACACGGACGCGGACGCGGACACGGACGCGGACACGGACGCGGGGACGTCAGCGCAAACGCGCCCATCGCGCAAACGCCCGACCCAACCTGCCCGAGGCGGCATGGACGCCGCCGGCCCCCCCGCAGCCCTGCACCCGCCGGAGGCGGTGCGAGAATCAGTCCGAGCCCACCGGTCACCGGTCGCGGTCATCGGCCCGCCTATGATGCCGGGCGATGGCGGAGACGATCCTGGTCAACTTTCGGCGGTCGATCCCTCTCTTTCCCCTGCCGGAGACAGTGCTTCTCCCCCACGCGCTTCTGCCCCTGCACATTTTCGAGGCGCGGTACCGCCAGATGGTTCGCTCCTGCCTCGACTGCGCCGGCCAGATTGCGATCGCAACGATCGGAC
>JABDLI010000197.1 GCA_013003065.1 Phycisphaerales bacterium
TGCCGGCATGGCAGTCACCGCCTCCGACCTCCGCGGCCTGCACGCAGGTTCCATCGAGCAGGCAGCACGCGCCCGGCTCCGCGCAGCCGACGTCCTGGCAATCGGTCAGGTCACCCTTGAACAGTCCACCGGCCGCCTCGCAATCCGTCGATGATCGAACCTCGCATCCCGCCAAGAGGCAGCATGCGCCCGGCGGTGGACACGTCGTTCCGGCGCAGCCGACGGCAACCCCAAGGAACGCTCCGCCGGCCGCAACACAGTCGTCGACGATGAGCGAGTCGCACGTTCCGTCTGGCAGGCAGCACGCGCCTTCGCAAGAGCCCCAAGCGGCCAGGACCGAGAGGAGATCGAGGAATCCCACCTCACCGTCGTTGTCAATGTCTTGTGGGCACTCGGGGCACGGGCCCCACGCCGCAAGCACGCTGAGCAGGTCGAGGAACCCGACGTCTCCGCTGAGATCGACATCACCGGTGCACGGCACCTGGAACTCGTACGCGCCCATGTCAACCAACGGCGCGGAACCGGCGCCAGTGTCGGCGGTCGCGGGGTCATCCATGAATCTGAAGCCGCCGTCGAGGTCGAAGCCGAGCTCGTCCGGGAAGGCGCCGTTGTTGCCAGCATCGATGCAGGGGGATCCAGACTGCAGACGGTAGTCGTTGTCGTCAAATGTCTCAGGGTCGTTGTCAGGCCCGTCGGGATCTCGGAAACGAGGGTCTGCGTCGATGTTGCCAACCCCGGGATGGCCCCCCTCAACGAGCGAGTGCGTGACATCGTCGGAGGACAGTTCAGCGGAGGAGTTGCCCCAGAACACCGACCCTCGAACCTGGAGCTCGGCGCCGTGGATCGCCGGATCAGTCGCAGCCACATTTCCCGTGAATGTGCAACCGACGACCAACCCCTCGGAAGCGTAGACCGCGCCGCCAATGCCCTCCCCACCGGCGACATTTCCCGCGAAGAGACAGTTGATGAGTGTGGCTGTGTTGGCGAGAACCGCACCTCCCGCGCCTCCCACGGGGCAGCACTCGCCCGGTGAGACGTTTTGGATGAAGACGCTGTTGACCACCAGCAGCTCGGCCCCGACCTCGAGGTCGGCGAATATCCCGCCACCACCGTTGCTGATGATCCGGCAACCCGAAATGGCGAGTGCCGTCGTGGTGTAGATCCCCCGGATGCCCTGCATGTCGTATCCGCTGTTCGATTCGACGGTGCAGCTCGTCAGTTCAACGTGTCCCTCACCGATGGTCATGAGGCCACTGCCGCGGTTGGCCTTATTGTCCACGATTGCCGACGACACGATCCGTGGAGAACCATCGCGACTGAATACCCCACCGCCGCTATTTGGCGCCGAGTTCTGCCGCATCACGCAGCCTTCGATCGTCGGGCTGCTCCCATCGCACAGCACACCTCCACCGACGAGACCAGGGATGCCCTCCAAGCGTGTGCCGGAGCCGCGTGTAATCGTGAACCCGGCAAGCACGGTTTCGCGACCCTCGCCACTCCGGAACGTGGCCGCGGTTCCGTTCCCCTCAGCATCGATCGTCGTCACGGCAGCGCCGTCCACCCCCTCCACCCGAATGGCCTTGCCCAGCAGATCAATCTGTTCGAGGTACGTCCCGGGCGAGACCAGGACCTGGTCGCCATCCACCGCGGCGTCAATCGCCGCCTGAATCGTGGGAAAGTCGTCCGGAACGTGGATGTCGACCGCCGTGACGTCAGTGGTGACTGTCGCCGCGGCAACCACAGCGATGAGGGACCGACCGGTCGTCATCGCCTACTCCCGTGGACTCGGCGTGTCGTCGACACCGTGGGGCCCGTCAGCGTCCGGAGGCGTCTCCGCTGCAGCGGCGGCGTCCTCGTCGAGCCATGGGATGTCGTCCGGCTCAGGGCAGGCCGGGCCACCCCGCGCAAACAGATCACAGGCTCGGATGAAGGCCATATCCGTGGAACTGAGTTCGCGGTCGTTGGGGCTGGGCATGGTCGGCTCCGTGCGGGTTCAATGGTCCCCGGAAGCCTCGCTCCATTGTGCAGACGTTCGCGATGACATCAACGGGAAAGTACTAGGAGATTCACCACTATCGCGAGCGGTAGCGGTATGACCGTGATGACATCCCAGCGCACCCGAGTCCCAAGGAATCCGGGGGTGCTGCCGGTCAAGCAGCCGTCAGGGTTGATGTTCGGCCCGGTGGTGCGCCCGCGGCGGGGGAGCGGATGTTCAATCAGCGGCCACGCTCCGTATGTCAATGTCGCGCCGCTCGTTTTGCCGACGGTGGCCAATGGAAGGGCGAGGGCACTGACGACGCCCACGACGATCACGAACGCATTTTGGTTCTGGGCGTTGATTTCACCACGCCACGTCACGCGGAACATCCCCTGGAACCGCTCGAAGGCAGTACCGGCCTCGGTCGAAAAGTCGACGCGAAGATCCTGGCGAATTCCAACCATCATCTGCGTCCAGTCTGCAAGGATCCGACCTGCTCGCGTTCCGAGCGGCTGGGGACCGTGCTTCCAACCTGCCGCGTCGACCTCGACGGCGACGGCGTCGTCTCGTTCCCCGATCTTCTGGCGTTGTTAACGGTGTGGGGGCCGTGCCCGTAACCGGGGAGGACGCGGGCGCGGACACGGACACGGGCGCGGACGCGGGCACTAACGCGGACGCGGACACGGACGCGGGCACGGACGCGGACGCGGACGCGGGCACGGACGCGGACACGGACGCGGACACGGACACGGGACTGCCGAACAACGATGCCATCGTCGCGGTGCGGGTGGACGAGAGCGGCGCGGTGAACTACGAGCGATCGAGCTCGGGGGAACCGGGCGTCGTCAGCGACCACTGGGCGCCGCAGATCGACACCGGGCTCGTCGCCCCGCCGGGAACCGGGGCTTTCGACCATTTCTTGCGTCTTCTCCTCGGACCGACGCGGGGCGAGGCCGGCCCGAGGGCAGTCGAACAAGGGGCGAATTGAATTGCCCATTTCGCGACCACGCCGGATAATCGAACGCACGATGCGAACGCGGGTCTGGCTCTCGCGGCGCACGTGTCCACCGGGAGGCCGCCATGTCTCGATGCGAGAAGGGCTGGAGTTTTCGTTCGTCACTGCCGCGGGAAGCGGTCGCATGGGCGGCGGTGGTCGGCTGCATCGCCGCGTCGGCCGGGGCCGGGGACGCGGGCGGGGACTCGGCGCTCCAGTTCGACGGCGTCACGTCCCACGTGACCATGGGCGTCGCCCCCATGCTGAACCTCCCCGAGTTCACGATCGAGACCTGGTTCCGCTACGACGGCGGGGGGCAGGCCACCGCGACCGCGTGGACCCACGGCACGGCGTATCCGATCGTCACCAAGGGACGCCGCGAAGCCGACGGCTCCGTCGAGCGTGATTTCAACTACTTCCTCGGCATCCGCGCCAGCACCCGTCTGCTCGTCGCGGACTTCGAGAACAAGGACACCTTCGCGGCCGGGTGGAATCACCCCGTCGTGGGGACCACGGTCATCGAGCCCGGCGTGTGGCATCACGTCGCCGCCGCCTACGACGGTTACGAGTGGCGGCTGTACCTCGACGGAACGCTGGAGATGAACGTCGTTCACGACGCGGCGGCGCAGGACGCCACGACCCAGCACTTCGCGATCGGCGCGGCCCTCGACGCGGAGGGCTCCGTGCAGGGCCGGTTCGCGGGCGCGATCGACGAGGTGCGGGTGTGGTCGATCGCACGCACCGCCGCCGACATCCGCGCCACGATGAACGAATCGGTCACGTCGGCGCCCGGGCTCGTGGGCCGGTGGGGGTTGAACGAAGGCGACGGGACCAGCGTCGCCGATTCATCCGGCAACGACGTCAACGGCATCATTGTCGGCAACGCCGCCTGGATCGACGGCGCGCCGTTCGACGTCGATCGCACGCCCGACCCGCCCGGCACGGCGTGCCCGCCGGACCGCGCGAGTCGGTTCGGAACCAGCCAGCCGCTGTCCGTCACCGCCACCGATCCGGACGGCGGGCTGCTCGACGTCACGTTCTACGGCCGCGTCAAGAAGCCGCGACCCGGCGCGTACACCCTCGTCGTGATCCCCGACACCCAGCACTACGTGCGTCCGATCTGGTGGCCCGAGCACTTTCCCGCCATGACCAACTGGATCATGTCGCATCGCGAGACGCTCAACATCCCGTACGTCGGCCACGTCGGAGACATCGTCCACAACGCGTCGCTGGTCGACGAGTGGGAGATCGCAAACGCGGCGATCAGCGTTCTCGACGCGGACCCGACGCTCGCGTACGGCCTCACCGTGGGCAACCACGACGAGTTTCGCTTCGGCGACCCGAAGGGCACCGGCAACTTCAACCTCTACTTTCCCTACACCCGCTACGAGGGCGTGGTGCCGTGGTACGGCGGGCACTTCGGCGACGACAACGACAACCACTACGTGCTGTTCGAATCCGGGGGCGATCGCTTCCTCGCGGTGCACCTGGAGTTCCGCAACCCGGCGCCGACCGATGAGGTGCTGGCGTGGACGGACGATCTGCTGGCCACCCATCCCGATCGCCGCGCGATCATCGTGCTGCACGAGGCGATCCTCGCCGCGAACGCCGGCGAGCAGGCCCGGTGGGACGATCAGGGCGAGGCGGTCTACGACACGCTCAAGCACCGCCCGAACCTGTTTTTGATCTTCGCCGGACACCGCCTCGGCGAGGGGCGTCGCGTCGACACGTTCGAGGGTCGCACGGTGCACACGCTCATGCACAACTTCCAGCTCCGGCCCGAAGGCGGCGAGGGCTTCCTGCGTTTGTACGAGCTCGCATCGGGCGACGACGAGATCGTCGTGAAGACGTACTCGCCCTCCCTGGGAACCTACGAAACCGACCCCGACAGCGACTTCTCGCTCGGCACCGACACCCCGGGCGGACCGTGGACGTACCTCGATCAGGTCACCGGGGTTCCGAGCGGAAGCATCGCGACCACGGAGTGGACCGGCCTCGATCCCGGCACGACGTACGAGTGGCGGGTCGAGATCAAGGATGCGGCCGCCGTCACCGTCGGCCCCGCGACGCGGCTGACCATCCCGGCGTGCTTTGCAAACTTCGACAACGACGAGGTCGTGGGGATCTCCGACCTGCTCGCGGTTCTGAGCGGCTGGGGACCGTGCTCGGGCCCGTGTCCAAGCTGCCGCGTCGACCTCGACGGCGACGGCGTCGTCTCGTTCTCCGATCTTCTGGCGTTGTTGACGGCATGGGGGCCGTGCCCGTAACCGGGGAGGACACGGACACGGACGCGGACGCGGACGCCCCGCCCCCGTCCGAGAACCCACCCCGACGCGCGTCACGCTGACAGCGTCTCACCCCCCAATTGCCAAAACGGCAGCCAATCCCCCGCGTACGGCCCACCCCCGTCCGGCACGCCGTTTGCAACTCCTCTTCTCGCAGCTCCACCCGATGTCTGCCGCCGGCGGCCCTGGACCCCCCTCCCGGCCGTCCCGGCGATCGGTGTGGGGCCGCACTGAAACGTGTACTTGAGTGCCTGTCTATCCGAAGGAGGTGCAACGATGTTGCTCAACACCATGTTCAACAACCCCCTGGGCGTTACACGCGAGATGGATCGGCTGTTCGACTCGATGATGTCGTCGCAGCCGCTCGGCTTCGCTCCGGCGCTCCGCGGACAGTGGTCCTACCCCGCGATCAACGTGTGGGAGGACGAAGACAACTTCGTCGCCGAGGCCGAGCTGCCCGGCATGAGCCTCGATGACATCGAGGTGCTCGTCACCGACGACGAGCTGACGATCAAGGGCGCGAGAGAGATCGCGGTGCCCGAGGAATCGCGACCGTTGCGTCGCGAGCGGGCGTCCGGCGTCTTCGAACGCACGATCACCGTGCCGGGTCCGATCGACGGCGACGGCGTCGAGGCCAAGCTCACGCACGGCGTCCTCTCGATCACGATGCCGAAGGCGGAGGCGGCCAAACCGCGGCGGATCAAAGTCCGCGCCGCGAAGTCGCTTCCCAAGGGCTCGTGAACGACGCTTCTGCTGACCCTGTTTCGATCGAAGGAGACTCAACCATGACTGCTGGCACGTCCATTCAGAAGACGGCCCCCCAGGCGGTCGAGGTGAACGCCGCCCCGACCCGCCGGAACAGCTGGACCTATCGGCCGAACGTCGACATCTTCGACGCGGCGGAAGAGCTGACCGTGATCGCCGACATGCCGGGGGCGAGCCCCGATTCCATCGACGTCTCGCTCGAGTCCGGCATCCTCACGCTCCAGGCGGACATCACGACGCGTCACCATCCCGGCGCGCAAGCGCTCGGTCAGGAGTACGGCATCGGCGGCTTCCACCGACGCTTCGAGATCGACGAGTCGATCGACGCCGAAGCGGTGTCCGCTGACTACCGCGACGGCACGCTGACGATCCACCTGCCGAAGGCGCAGCAGGCCCGACGCCGGCGGATCCCCGTCTCGACCTGATTCGACCTGACTCGACTGATTCGTTCGTGCCCGTCCCGCATCCTGCACGCACGGGATGCGGGGCGCGGCCTTCGACCAATGTTCCCACGCGTCGCCGCCGCCGCGTCCACTCGGGCACGGACGCGCGATCGCCAGCGGCACTGTCGTGCGCCCTCTGGCATGGACGCGACGCGGCGACGCGCTTCCTGATCGTCGACACCCGTTCCTTCTTGCGTGCTTTCGGTGCTTGCTTTCATTGCTCGTTTCGTTCGACGACGTGCTTTGGATTCGCGCGAACACGAACACGTGCAGCCACGTACGAACGAGGCCGCACCGGGCGGATCTTCGGGTCCCGCGAACGACGCAGGGCCGGGACACTCTTCACCAAACACGTTCGAGCGTCGGGGCCGGTTGCCCGATCCTGCGACGCTCGCGAGGAGACGGACCATGACATCGAATAAGACATCGAACAACCCGAGCCGAACCCTCTCTCTCCTGGGCGGCGGCGCGCTCCTGCTCTCGTCGATCGCAATCATCGGCGTCCCGCCCGACCTCGCGATCGCCGCCCCCCGCGACGACGTTGCCGCCGCTCGCAGCGAGCTGCAGGTTGCCACCGATCTTTCGCAGGCGTTCAAGCTCGTCGCGAAGGCCGTCAGCCCGTCCGTCGTGCACATCACGGCGATCGGCAAGACGCCCACCGCCCCCGCCGCCGGCTTGAACGACGACATGCTCCGGCGTTTCTTCGGTGACCGCATGCCCCCGGGGTTCACGCCGCCCGGGTACACGCCGCCAAACGGCACTCCGCAGCCCCGGCCCCGCGGCAGCGGCAGCGGTCTCATCGTCTCGACCGACGGGCACATCGTGACCAATCACCACGTCGTCGCCGACGCATCGGTGATCGAGGTTCGCCTCGAGGACGGCCGCGAGTACGAGGCGACGCTCGTCGGCGCCGACCCCGAGTCGGACATCGCCGTCGTGAAGGTCTCCGCCGACGATCTCGTCCCCGCGACGATCGGCAACTCCGACGCGCTCGAGGTCGGCGACTGGGTCGTCGCCATCGGCAACCCCTTCGGCCTCGACCACACGGTGACCGCCGGCATCGTCAGCGCGACCGGCCGCAGCGGCATGGGGCTGGCGACGTTCGAGAACTTCATCCAGACCGACGCCGCCATCAACCCGGGGAACAGCGGCGGACCGCTCGTCAACCTTCGCGGCGAGGTCATCGGCATCAACACCGCCATCAGCTCGCGTTCGGGCGGCAACAACGGCGTCGGCTTCGCCGTCCCGAGCTCGATGTTCCAGCACGTCCTCGACAGCATCCTCGACGACGGCAAGGTCGAGCGGGGCTGGCTGGGTGTGAACGTCCAAGCCATGAGCGCCGACCTCGCACGGTCCTTCGATTTCGACGGTAACGGCGTCCTCATCGCCGACGTGCTCGCGAACGGCCCCGCCCTCGACGCGGGGATCAAGGCGGGCGACATCGTGACGGCCGTCAACGGCAAGCCCGTTGCGACGCCGACCGAGCTCGTCAACGCGGTCGCCACCAGCGATCCGGGCACGCGGGTCAACCTCGCCATCGAGCGCAACGGCCGATCGAAGAAGATCGCCGTCGTCCTCGGCGAGCGACCCGGCCCGCAGCGTCTGGCGGCAAACGCGAATCCGTCCCGCGTGACGGGCGAATACGGAGTGGCGGTCGAGACGCTCAACGACGAGCTCGCCAACCGTCTCGGCACCGACACCACGAAGGGCGTCGTCATCACCCGCGTGATGCCCGACTCCCCGGCCGCCCGCGCGGGTCTGCGCACCGGCGAGATCATCCTCGAGATCGCCGGCGAGCGCGTGGAGAACGCCCAGGACTTCACCCGCGTGCTCGGCGACCAGGCCGACGATCGCGCGGTGCGGCTCCGGGTCGAAAGCCGCGGCGGCGTCCGCTTCGTCATGCTTCCCCCCCGAGGGGAGTGACTCTCACCGCGGCTCGGCTCCGACCGCCGCCCGCGTCAGAACCTCCCTCTCCTCCCCCGCCGCCCACCCCGATGTGGGCGGCGGTCTCTTGCGCGGACCCGGACACGCACGCGGACACGCACGCGGACACGCACGCGGACACGCACGCGGACACGCACGCGGACACGCACGCGGACGCGGACACGGACACGGACACGCACGCGGACACGGACACGGACACGCACGCGGACACGGGCACGGACACGGACAC
>JABDLI010000209.1 GCA_013003065.1 Phycisphaerales bacterium
CCGGCATGGAGGGACCGCCTCCCGATCCACCGACCCAGCACTGGTTCCCCGTCGGGGCGTGTACGCTCTCCGCCGACGGCGTCAAGAAAGATGAGGGTTCGTATTCGCTGATCGCGACCGGCCGGGCCAGCACGAGCGACGGCCCCGCGCAGGATGTCACGGGGAAGGTCGTGTCCGGACTTGTCTACGGCGTCAGCGTTCGCGCCAGGACCGTCGGCGTCAACGACCAAGGACGGATCACGCTCACCGTCACCAGCTCGATTGACGGCGTGCTCTCGTGGTCGACATCCTGGAGCGCCGTCGAGGCAGGCAAGTTCAAGACGCTGGAGGGACTGTTCGTACCCACCTGGAACGGCGTGGCCACGTCGGTGACTTGGCGGGTGGAGACGAAAAACACCACCGACGACCTTGGCATCGACACGGCCGCGCTGGTCGAGCAGACTCCGTACGGCTTCGTTCGGACCATTCACCGCGAGGTCCTCAGCCCGAACCACAACCCCTTCGGCGCCGGAACGACCAATCCCGAGGGGATCTACATCATCGATCTCCAAGGCGGAATCCTCAGCCTGCAACGAACGCGCATCTCGGGCACGCTCGTTGTCCTGAACGGACCGGTCTACGTGTGGGCCGTCGTCCACTGGGCGCCGGCGGTCTCGAACTACCCGGCCCTCCTCTCCAACACCGAGATCAACTTCTGGCTCGGGAACGACGGCAGCACCGAGCTGAACGAGGCCAAGGCGAACACGAACTACAACCCCTTGGGAACACCGTACGCCGGCTGGTCCGACGCCGACATGCTCGACACGTATCCGGCACTGATGCGTGGCATCGTCTACTCGACGAATGACGTCAAGCTGCGGTACCGCCCCGTCCTCGAGGGAGTCGTGCTCGCCGACAACGACATCATCTCGGAGGCCACCGATGTCGGAGGCATGTCCTTCTTCGACGTGACGTACTTGAGCCACTACTACCGCGACGCGCCCCCCGGCTTCACCGCCACCCCGGTGGTCACCCTCTCACACGGGAGCATCCGCCGCGTGGTGGATTGAAGACGCCGCCCGCTCGCAGCGTGCTGCAACGAATCCCTTCCCTCCTCGGCGGTCCGCTATACTCACCCCATGCTCCTGCCGCGTGGCAACCCGCTCTTCCTGCTCGCAACGGTGATCGCGATCGCCGGTTTGCGTCCGGCCTGGAGCGTGTCGCAAGGTCATCGACCGATCGATCACCACGCCCACGGCGAACACGTCGTGCACACGCACGAACACACGCACGGAACGCACACGCACTCCCACCGGCACCATCATCATCCGAACGACCCGCAGGACGACGGCTCGGATCACCACCGCGACACGCTCGAAGATGCGCCCGACGCGCCGAAGGCGCGTTGGTCGGCGCCGCGTCGAGTCGAGATCGACGCCCCGCCGGTGACGCCGGCCCCGCACATGCTGATCGCCGGCACGGTCGCGGACCGGCGTCCGCACCACCACGCCCGGCCACCGCCCCGCGGCGCCCCGCCTCCATCTTCGCGTCCGCACCGCTCGATCGTGCTGCGGCTGTAGCGACGGGTTTCACCGTGATTTCGCGTTGAACCCCGAGTGGCCGCTGCGCTCCGGCCCTTTCGCTCACCCGTGGAGATCGTTGTCGTGCACCGAAGGAGACTGCGCGCTGCCGGCGTGCTGATGGCCGCCGGCGGGTGGCTCGCCGGCTGTCAGAGCTACGAGCCGCACCCGCTCGACCCCGTGGCCCATCGCCAGGCGTGGCTCGCGCGCTCGGCGGCCGACGCCGACGTCGCCGACTTTGCCGATCGCCTCGAGCGGGATGACGCCGCGTCCACGATCTTCGATCTGACCGACGGTCTTGATCGACCGGAGGCCGAGCTGGTCGCGCTCGTCTACAACCCGGAATTGCGGTTGACCCGGCTGCGGGCCGGGATCGCCGGCGTCACGGCCGAGCATGCGGGCCGCTGGACAGACCCCGAATCGGGCGTCGACGTCCTTCGCATCACCGAGAGCGTCAGCGATCCCTGGGTGATCGCGTCCGGGTTGACGCTGACGATTCCGATCTCGGGGCGGCTCGAGGTCGAACGAGAACGCGCCGACACCGCGCACGCCGTCGCGTTGCTGCGGGTCGCCGAAGCGGAGTGGCGGATCCGCCGCGACGTGCGTCGGGCCTGGGCCGGCTGGTCGCACGCCGCGCTGCGGGTGACCGAGACCGAACGGCTCGTCGACTCGATGACGCCGCTCGTCGAGTCGACCACGCGACTCGCGGCCGCCGGGGAGATGCCCCGACCCGAAGCCGCGTTGTTCGCCATCGAGCAATCGCGACGACGGCAGCAGCTCCTGCGGGATCGCGGCGAGGCCGCCGCGACGCAGCAGGAACTGCGGATGCTGCTGGGGTTGTCGCCCCAAGCACCCCTCCGCATGAACCCGTCCCTGGCCGCGACGAACGACACATCCGCAACGAAGCGGCCGGGGGATCTCGATTCCCCCACGCTGCGCCGGGTCCGGGCCGAATACGACCTGGCCGAGCACACGCTGCACCGGGAGATCCGCAAGCAGTACCCCGATCTCACGATCGGGCCGCAGTACGAGTCCGACGAGGGCCAGTCCCGCGTCGGGTTCCTCGGCGCGATTCCGTTGCCAATCCTCAACGCCAACACGCAGGGCATCGCGGAAGCCCGGGCGGAGCGGGCGCTCGCGCGGGCATCCGTCGAGACGGCCTGGGAACAGCTCGTCGGCGCCCGGGCGGTCGCGATGGCTCGCCTCGCGGCGATCGAGGAGGAGCACGACACGTTGGTCACGGTCGTCGCTCCGATGGTGGACGGCCAGGTGGCGGACGCCCTGCGTCTGCTCGAATTCGGCGAAGGGGGCGGTCTCGTGCTGCTCGAGAGCATGGTCCGCGCGCACGAAACGAAGATGCAGCTGCTCGCGGTGCGTCGGGATCGGACGCTTGCGGCGACGACGCTCGCGTACCTGGCGGGGCCACCCGCCCGATCGTCCGACCACCCCACCGCCACGCACGAACCCGAGGATCAGGAATGAACCGACGACGCAAGACGCTCTTGATCGGGCTGGCGATGCTCGCCGGCTGTACGCGAGGAGGCGGCGACACGACGCACGCGCCGCCGCCGCCACCGACGACAACACCGCCGACCGACCGGATCGAGATTCCCGCGACGGTGCGAAGCAACCTCGGCATCACGTTCGCGTCCGTCGAGCGGCGGCGGGTCGACAGCACGATTCGCGTCCCCGGCGCCTTCGAGCTGCAGCCGCTCGCCCGGCACGAGTACCGCATGACATTGCCCGGCCGCGTCAAGCTGCTCGTCGATCAATACGGGCCCGTCGAGCCGGGGGACGTGCTGTACCGCTTCCGATCGCCGAAGTGGCCGGAGCTTCAGCACGAGATCATCGCGGGCGAGCAGGGCATCGACGCCGCCCGCGCCGAGATCGACGTCGCGGTCGCCCGGGCGGCCGAGGCCGAGGCGCAGCTTGCGATCAAACGGACCAGGCTCGCCACGCTCGCCGATGCCGATTTCAAGCACGCGGAGCTGGAAGCGGAGACGGCGACCCTGGCGGCCAGCCTCCCGCGGCTGCGGGCCGAGATCGACCTGGCGAAGACGAAGCTGGCCAACGCGCGACGCACCCGAGAGCACGCGGTCCACCGCGCGTCCGCCGCCACCGGCATCGACGAAGCGACCCTGATCAAAGAGGTCGAGCCCGAAGGAGCCCGTGCTCCGGCCTACCGCTCCATCGACTGGATCGACGTCGTCGCGACCGAGCCCGGTGTCGTCGAGCGTCTGGCCGTGACCGATGGTGCGTTCATCGAGCCCCCGTCAATCGTCCTTTCGACCGCCGATCCCGGCAATGTGCGGTTCCGAGCGTCGGCGCTCCAGGCGGATCTCACGCGGCTGCTCGGCCGCACGGACGCGCGGATCGTCCCACCCGCGTCGCCGGGTCTCGACATGACCGACGGGGTCGCGGCGAAGGTGACGATCGGCCTCGAGGCCCACCCCGAGCAACGCACGGTGGCACTCCTCGCCACTCCCGCCGACACGCGTCCGTGGATTCGCCCCGGGGTGTCGGCCTTTCTCGAGGTGGTCGTCGACTCCTCCGGCGGTCCCGCCCTCGCGATTCCGCGGACGGCGATCGTCAAGGACGGCATCGTGCACGTCTTCTTCCGGCGTGACCCCGCCGACCCCAACAAAGCGATCCGGGTGGAGGCCGACATGGGCGTGAGCGACGGGCGGTGGGTCGCCATCAACAGCGGCCTGTCGCTGAGCGACGAAGTCGTCCTCGACGGCGCGTACGAGCTGAAGCTCGCGAGCCAGCAGAGCGGCGTGAGCCAGGAAGGCGGCCACTTCCACGCCGACGGCTCCTTCCACGGCGATCACTGAAAGAGGCACGGACGCCATGCTGAAGCAACTGATCCGGTTCTCGCTCGACAACGCGACGCTCGTGCTCGTCCTCGCCGCGGTGCTGCTCGCGTTTGCCGTCTTCCAGCTTCCGCGGACGCCGGTTGACGTCTTTCCGGAGCTCAACGCGCCGACGGTGGTGGTCATGACGGAGGCCGCGGGGCTCGCGGCCGACGAGGTCGAGCAGTACGTGACATTCCCCGTCGAGACGTCGGTCAACGGCATTCCCGGCGTGCGTCGCGTCCGTTCCTCGAGCGCGATCGGGCTGTCGATCGCCTACATCGAGTTCGACTGGGGCACCGATATCTACCGGGCGCGCCAGCTCGTCTCCGAGCGGCTGGACACGGTGCGAGAAGATCTGCCTCCCGACGCGCACGCCGAGATGACGCCGATCACGTCGATCACCGGCGAGATCATGCTGTTGGCGGTGTCGTCGCCGAACGGCCTCGTGCCCCCGCTGGAGCTGCGCGCGTACGCCGAATTCGATCTTCGCAACAAGCTCGTGGCCATTCCGGGAGTGGCCCAGGTTGCGGTCATCGGCGGCGAGCTGCCGGAGTATCAGGTGCTCGTCGAGCAGGAGAAGCTGCGGCTGTTCGACCTCACGGTGCAGGACATCGTGGCCGCCGCCGGTGAAGCGCACAGCACGGTGAGCGCCGGGTATCTCCCCGACGTCGGGGGGCTCGAGCTGCCGATTCGGCAAAGCGGACGCGTGCGTTCCGCCGCGGACATCGCCGGCACCGTCATCAAGTACCACGACGGCGCGCCGGTCACGATCGGACAGGTGGCGGAGGTCGGGCGGGGACCCGCCCCCAAACGCGGCACGGGCGCCGACGGCGGTCACCCTGCCGTGGTCATGACCGTGCAGAAGGCGCCCGGCACGAACACGCTGGCGATCACCGAGCAGATCGACGCGATGCTCGACACGCTCGAGCCGACGCTGCCGGCGGGCATCGCGATCAACCGGCACATCTTCCGTCAGTCCGACTTCATCCGCCTGTCGGTCGACAACGTCGTGCACGCATTGCGCGACGCGGCGATCATCGTTTCGGTCATCCTCCTGCTCTTCCTGCTGAATCTGCGCACGACGCTGATCACGCTCACGGCCCTGCCCCTGTCGCTCGCGTCTGGCCTGCTCGTGCTGCACGCGATCGGGGAGACGATCAACGTCATGACGCTGGGCGGTCTCGCGATCGCGGTCGGGAGCCTCGTCGACGACGCGATCATCGACGTCGAGAACGTCTTTCGCCGCCTCAAGCAGAACGCCGCGCGGCCGGACGGGGAGCGGCGTTCCAAACGCGAGATCGTCTTCGAGGCCAGCAACGAGATTCGGCCCGCCATGGTGTTCGCGACGATCATCATCGCCCTCGTCTTTCTCCCGCTCATGTTCCTGGAGGGCATCGAGGGCCGGTTCTTCCGGCCGCTGGGCATCGCCTTCGTCGTTTCCCTGCTCGCCTCGCTGACGGTGGCGTTGACGGTCACGCCGGCGCTCTGTGCACTCGTGCTGCACGCCCGCCCGTCGGCCCGCGAAGCCAGGGACGGTTTTCTCGTTCGCGGCCTCAAACGTCTGTACGAGCCGACGGTGCGTCTGTCGATTCGTCTGCGCGGGCTCGTTCTCGCGGCGGCGACGGTGGCCACGGTGCTCGCGCTCTGGCTCGCTTCCTCGTTCGGCACGTCCTTTCTTCCGGAGTTCAACGAAGGCACGTTCACGATCGGTCTCTTCGCACCGCCCGGCACCTCGCTCACCGCGAGCGATCGGATGGCGTCATCGGTCGAGCGGCAGCTGCTCGAAGTGGAAGGCGTCCGCAGCGTGACCCGACGCACCGGCCGGGCCGAGCGGGATGAACACGCCGAGCCCGTCAGCAACTCCGAAATCGAGGTGACCGTCGCCCCCGGATACGAGAAGAACGACGTGCGTGATCGCATGACCCGGATCCTGGAGAGCATCCCGGGCATCACGACCAACGTCGGCCAGCCGATCGAGCACCGACTGAGCCACATTCTCTCGGGGACGCCGGCGGCGATCGCCATCAGCGTGTACGGAGACAACCTGCATACGCTCCGAACGATCGCCAAGGAAGTCGAAACCGCGCTCGCCTCTCTGCCGGGCACGCGTGATGTCGCAGCAAATCGCGAGGTGATGATCCAGTCCCTGCCCGTCGAGTACCAACCGCAGACGCTCGCGGCGTACGGACTGACACCGGCGGCGGCGGCGGCGCAGGTGCGCAATGCGATCTACGGCGTCGAGGTGGCGGAGGTCAACGAGGGCGTCCGGCGGTACGGGCTCGTCGTTCGGCTCGCCGACGCTGAACGCAACAGCGTGGAGGATCTGCGGCGGCTGGTCCTGCGGGGCCGGGGCGGCGCGCTCGTGCGTCTGGAGGAGGTCGCGGTCATCGGTCCGGAGATGGCGTCGAACCTCATCGCCCGCGAGAACGCGCAACGCAAAGCGGTCGTCTCGCTGAACGTCGCGCAGGGATACAACCTCGGTCATCTCGTCTCGGAAGTGCAGGAGCGCGTGGATCCGATCGTCGAGAAGCACGGTTACGTCGTGAAGTACGGCGGCCAGTTCGAAGCGCAGCAGTCCGCCAGCCGCACGATCGCGATTTTCAGTGGGATCGTCGTGCTCGTCATGCTCGCACTCCTGCACCTGGCCATCGGATCGATTCGCGTCGCTTTGCTCGTGCTCGTCAACCTGCCGCTCGCGCTCATCGGCGGCATCCTCGCGATCTTCGTGATGGAGTCCCCCAACCCGGTGAGAAACTTCGCCGGGCTGATCACCGGCGGTCACTACACCGCACCGGTCATCTCGATCGCCAGCCTGGTTGGGTTCATCACGCTCTTCGGCATCGCCGTCCGCAACGGCATTCTCCTCGTCAATCACTACCGCCACCTGCAAGAGGTGGAAGGGGTGCCGATCGGCGAGGCGATCGTGCAGGGGTCGCTCGAGCGGCTCGTGCCGATCCTGATGACTGCGCTCACGGCCGCCCTCGCATTGATCCCGATCATCCTGAAGGGCGACCGGCCGGGCAATGAGATCCTCGCGCCCCTGTCAGCGGTCATCCTGGGGGGGCTTCTGACATCGACGTTTCTCAACCTCGTCGTGGTGCCCGCCGGCTACGCGACGATCCACCGAGTTCGCGACGCGGTTC
Source organism: Phycisphaerales bacterium (assembly GCA_013003065.1). Taxonomy (GTDB): domain Bacteria; phylum Planctomycetota; class Phycisphaerae; order Phycisphaerales; family SM1A02; genus JABDLI01. Next base: position 7,558 of record JABDLI010000209.1, read on the forward strand.
GCCGCAACACCACCTGATTCAGCCGGGTCCATTAGACTGTCGACCCGTCTTGAAGGAGACTCGACATGAACCGATTGGCCACGCTCTTCCTGACCGCTGGTTGCACGCTGGCGTTGACCGGATGCGGTCAGTCCGGAGATGATGCAACGCCGCCCTCGGCGACGACCGGCGGCGGCACGCACACCCACGCCGACGGATCGACCCACGACGACCACGCGGCGGAGCCCGCCGGCACGCACGACCACGACGAGGTCGATCTCGCGCCGATCACGATCGAGGGCATGAGGATCCAGCTCGCGCAGGGTCACGGCGTGGTCACGGCGGGTCAGGAGAGCCACCTCGTCGTCAAGCTGCCCTACTCCGACAACGGCGCAACTGTCGTCCGCGCCTGGCTCGGCGGCTCGGATCGCACGCTGTCCTACGTCGGCCGCGGCACCTACGCTCCGTCGCACGATGATTACGACATTCACGCGATGGCCCCCAACCCGCTTCCCGACCAGACCATGTGGTGGATCGAGATCGAGAAGCCGGACGGCACCAAGGTCGTGGGATCCGCGGAACCGATCGTGAACTAGGGCGGCCCGCACCGGCGGCCCGCTGCGGGCTGACCCGTCGGCGGGCGCCGGCTACGATCAGGCGTGTTTGCTTCGCGACGAGACTTTCTCCGGCACGCCGGGGTCGGGACCGCTTTGACCATGCTTGACTGGCACGATGCGATCGGCGCGGACGCTGCCGCGGGCGTTCCGCCTGCCGCCGCCACGCCCCGGATCCGCGCGTTGCACCTGGAGACGGCGGCCTCCCTCGACGCGATGCACGCCTTCTACCACGAAACGCTCGGCCTGCCGGTGCGGCGGCGGGACCAACGCATCCTGACGATCGACGCCGGGGCAACCCGCCTCACGTTCGAGCGTGGCGGCGACGACGGCCGCCCGCCATTCTACCACTTCGCGTTCAACATCCCGGAGAACAAGATCCGCGAGGCGCGGGCGTGGCAGCGCGAGCGATCGTCGATCTTCGCGACCCCGCCGCACCAGCAGGACCCCGCGTACCCCGCCGACGTGCGTCACTTTGCGCACTGGAACGCCCACGCGGTGTTCTTTGCCGACCCGGCGGGGAACGTCGTGGAGTACATCGCCCGGCACGATCTCACGAACGCCGCGTCCGGTCCCTTCACGACGCGCGACATCCTGTACGCGAGCGAGATCGCGTTCGTCGTGGATGACGTGCCCGCGCACGCAGCGTCGCTTCGCGCTGCGTTCGATCTCGAGCAGTACCGCGGGGCGAGCGATGCATTCAGCGCCGTCGGCGACGAACGGGGGCTGCTCCTCGTCTTCCGCCGCGGACGCAACATCGGGGTCGGCTCCGGCCGGCCGTACGCGGCCGACGTCTTTCGGACACGGGTCGAGATCAACGCGGACGCGAATGCCGTCCTGTCCACGGATGCGTACCCCTATCGCGTCGCCACCACGGCGTGAGAACACGGCGACCCCGATTCGCGCGCCGGAAGCAGCGAATCGGGGCCGCGTGGGTGAAGGTGCTCGGGCTCGGACGAATCGGACGGTCCGGGGAGGCACCTCCGACGATCGGTATCAGGTCCAGCCGGCGAGCACGATCAGCAGGTCGGTGAAGTCCACCGTGCCGCTCCCGTCCAAGTCGCTCGGGCAGCCAACGCAGACGCCCCAGTCGGCGAGCACCGCGAGGAGGTCGGTGAACCCGACCAGCCCGTCGCCATCGACGTCGCCGGGCACGGACATCTCGCAGGTCACGTCGATCAGGACCGACAGGTTGCTCGAATCCCGGTTGGCAGTCGCCAGGTCCATCAAGCCGTCACCGTCGAGATCCGCCATGGCGAGCGTCTCGGGGTTCGTGCCGACGTTGCGGTGCTGCGCCGGTCCGAAGGTACCATCGCCGTTGTTGCGAAGAAGTGAGAGGTTGTTGGTGTCCTGGTTCGCGAGCGCGAGGTCGAGCCAGCCGTCGCAGTCCAGATCCGCCGCGACGACGCCCGAGGTGCCCAACGCGTCGGTCGGGTAGCCGATCCGCGGTCCGAAGGCACCACCGCCGCCGTTCATGAAGACGACCGCGCGGTTGATCCCGGTATTGTCATCCTCGGCCCCGGTCGCGATGTCCATGTTGCCGTCGTTGTCGAGATCGGCGACGAAGACACCCTCGGCCTGATCCGGGGCGGTCGAGAGGATCTGCCAGGCCGAGAAGACGCCGCCGTCGTTGCGGAAGAGCCGGACGTTGAACGCGTCGTTGTTGGTGACCGCGAGATCGAGGTCGCCGTCGCCGTCGAGATCGCCGAACGCGGCCGCGCGGGGCTCGCCGGCGGACGCCAGCGTCGCGCTGGTGAAGTTCGCAGCACCATCGTTGGTGAGAACGGTTGCGGTGTTCGAGCCGCGGTTGGCGACGGCCAGATCGAGATCGCCGTCGCCGTCGTGGTCGTCGATGTCCATGCCCCGCCCGTTGAAGCCGATCGGGGCGGAGCTGCCATGCGTGAACACGCCGCCGCCCTGGTTGAGGGCGATACGCACCTCGGACAGGAAGCGGAGAATGACCGCGAGGTCGACGTCACCGTCGCCGTCGAGATCGCCGGCGACGACCTCCTCGGGCTCCGAGTGCGCCGGGTAGTCGATGACCGGGCCCGCCGCGAAGCCCCCCTTGCCATCGTTGAGCATCACCACGACGCGGTCGGGGAACCGGATGCCGGTGGCGAGATCGACGTCGCCGTCACCGTCGAGATCGCCGGTGGCGACCCCACCCGGCTGCGGTCCGACGGGAACGGAGAGGGTTGGAGCAAAGTCGAACTGCGCCGCGGCGGGGGCGGCGAGAAGGAGCGTCAGGCCGATCAGGGTGATGAGGGGATTCCGCATGTCCATGGGTCGTCTCCAAGCTCGAGCGACCCATCATCGGGCCGCCCCCAGCCGAGACCCGGAGGGCGGCTTCTGATACATCCCGGCCACGCGTCTGTTGACAGATCGCAACGCAACGTCAGGCCGGTTCGGATTCACCGACGATCGGGACGGAAGCCTCCCACGCGTGGGTCCGCGTCTGAGACTCCACGTCCCGCAGAGCGTTGCGGCAGAAGAAGAAGAGCACGACGGCCCAGATCTCGAAGAGCAACCCCGCCGGCACCATGAGGCAGGCGCCGACCGCCAGGACGATGACCGGCAGCGACATCGTCTGCGGGGTCACCGCGGCCGCGGGGGGCGTCCCGCCGGGGAACGCGGTGAACGCGAGGACGCCCACGATCAGCCCCAAGGACATGTAGCTCCCGTACCCCCACATGACGATCCGCGCATGCCGCGCGAGCGCGCGTTGCGGGATCCGCAGGACGAGGCGACGCATATAGACGAGGAACGACACCCACCCCACGATCGTGGCGACCCCGAGCACCGTGATGGCGACGACGACCAGGGCCGCGACCACCCCCGGCGTCGCGGCGGCCCATCCCGCCCGTCCCCCCTGCTGCCACACCGTCTGCAGCGGACCCGAGATGACCGCGGCCGCGATGCCATAACGGGCCAACCGACGCGCGGACAGGACCGGCTCGTCGTCGGCGCGGCCAGGGTCGCGTTCGGTCACCAGCCACGCCCCGATGACGTAGAGCACGTTGAGCCCGCCCATCAGCAATCCGAACGCGACCATGATCGTCGTCATCATCGCGCCACCCGACGGAAGCCCGGCCGCGGCGGTGACGCCCGAGACCACGCCGGCCAGAATCGGCATCGCGGACATGAGGACCGCTTGCACGATGATGCCGACGATGATCCAGAGCAGACCGACCTGAAGGCGACGCAGCCAGCTCGGCGCGCAGTACTTCAGCAGATCCCCCCGCAACGATCGCGCGGTCGGCGTCGAGCACTCCGGGCACAACCCGTCGGGCGCCAGCCCCTGAAGGTTGTACCCGCACGCCCGGCACAGCACGCCGGGGGCGACGAGCCCGGACTCGTCCACCGCAAGCTCGCCCTCGCCGTCGGGGGCGTCGCCGGCGCCAACGTCCGCCGGTGCCGGGGGTCGCGACCTCCGCGAAGGATCCGCCATCCACAGGACGCTGATCGTGATCATGACAACCATCAGCAGCATGGGCAGCTCGCGGACACGGACACGGACACGGACACGGACGCGGACACGGACGCGGACACGGACACGGACACGGACACGGTCGCGGACCCGGACACGGACCCGGTCGCGGACACGGACACGGACCCGGACAC
>JABDLI010000210.1 GCA_013003065.1 Phycisphaerales bacterium
GTGTCCGGGTCCGTGTCCGGGTCCGTGTCCGCGTCCGTGTCCGGGTGCGCGTCCGGGTCCGTGTCCGGGTCCGGGCGGGTCTCGTTTGTCGGGGTTCACCAATCCGCCAGCAGGTCGATCTCTTCGCCGGTCGCGTGCACCGTCACCTCCAACAGCGAGTATCCCCACTCGCCCGCGGCGCGATCCGCCTCGACGAAGATCGTGGCGCGCCCCTGCGGGCCGTCGATCGGGATCGCGAGATCGGCCGTCCCTGACCCGGGCGTCATCTCGATGTTGCCGGCAACGAAGAACCCTTCCTCGATCGGCAGGCCCAAGGCCGCGATGACCGCTGGCGCCGACCGCGCTTCGGAGACGGCGACCTCGTACGGTTCGGTGCTCTTGATCACGCCGAGGATGACCGCGAGGAGCAGAACGACGAATCCGACGACGCCGCCCATGAGCGTGACGACACCAGTCGGGACGGCCCACTTCCAGTGCCGCTGCCACCACCCGGGCGGACGCTCGGCGGCGGGTTCGGCCATTGGCGTGGCGGTCAACAGCGGATGGGACGCAGGGATGTTCGGGTTCACGGCGTCAACTCCTCGGCTACGCCGGCCGGAGGGTGTCGGGAAGACAGGCGAGCGAAGCTCAGCGGCAAGCGGCGCGGTTCAGGCCTGGGTCATGAATCGTCCATTCCGCCCTTGCGAACGAGCGCGGAGAGACGGGGAGTGCGTCACCACGCGTTCTGGCCCGGAGGTGAGAGATGGGGGAGGTTCCGGTGGGGCTATGGGACGTCGGCTCACGTCGTCCGCGTCCGCGTTCGCGACCGCGTCCGTGACCGCGGCCGTGTCCGTGTCCGCGTCCGCGTCCGCGTCCGTGACCGTGTCCGCGTCCGTGTCCGCGACCGCGTCCGTGCCCGTGTCCGTGTCCGTCCCCTCGTCCACGCCGACCGCCGACCCCACGCGGAGCCGGCGGTTGGCGGTACATGCGAACGGGCGAAGCTGTCTCAGCCGCTCACCTTCTGCCAGTGGGTCGCCGCCTTGCTCAGGCTGCGGCTTTCGTCGCTCTGGTTCCAGAGCTCCCGAGCGTCGACGTTCGCGTTGCGGAGGAACAGCAACAGTCGCCCGTTGACGATCTTGAAGGCGTGCGGGTCGATCGGGAACTTGTCGCCGATCGACATGCCGAACGCGCACCAGCCGCCGTACGCCGGCAGGAACTTGGTCGGGTTCGCGTCGAACGCCCGCTTGGCATCCGCGGAGACGAAGTGGTACGTCACGCCGGCGTAGTCGGAAGCGAACTCGGACTTCCCCTTGACGGGCTTGTTCACGGCAAAGTAGGCGACCGGACAGTAGCCCTCGATGGCGACGCCACTGCTGGGGAGGTTGAAGCTGTTGAGGTAGGCACGAGATGTGTTGTCGCGGTCGGGGCCGGGGGCGCCCCACACGGCGAAACCGAGCAGGATTGCCAGGCTGGCGCCGATGACCGAGATCGAGCTGCGTCGCTTCATATCTGTTTCCTTTCTGACAGAGGTTCGATCACCCCGGGACACGTTCCTTGGACGCGCCCGTGGGCGGGGGTCTTACCTCGCCGTCGAGAAAAAAACAGTGTGCGCGATCAGTCGGATTCGACGGCCCGCGTCAACGCCTCGAATTCCTCGAGGCACGACGGGCACACATCCAGGTGCTGCCGAATCATCGCGAGCTCGGGCGCGACCGGGGCGTCGGCGTGCGTGGCCTCGAGATACGCCGCAACGTGCCGGAGCACCGTCTCGCAGTCAAGCTCTTCGGGGGCCGTGACGGCCAGCTGCCGCACGAGGGCGGCGAGTTGTTCTCGGGACGGATCCATCAACCTCGTGACGCCTCCAACAGGAACGTTCTTACGTCCGATTCCGAGAAACCGCGTCGATGCAGCGCATCCCGCAAACGCAGCCGCGCATCGTGGTTCAGTTTATAGAGCGCGTTCGCGTTGGTCTGCAGCTGGGCGGCCAAGACCGCGGACGGCATGCCGGCCAGCTCTCCGAGTACGGCGGCTCGCTGCCGTGGCGTCAGATCACTGTCGATCGATGCCCGCAACGCCTGGAAAAGATCGCTGCGATCCGCCGCAGCCCCGGGACGGGCCGAACGCGCCCCCGCGGGAGCGGCCGACGCGTCGGCGTCGATCCCGAGATCCTCGAGAGACCGATCTCCCCACCGCCGCCGGCGGAGCGTCGTGTATGCCACCCTGATCCCGATCGCCATCGCCCATGTCGTGAAGCGGCTCTCCCCGCGGAACGACGCAAGCTGGCTGAGCACACGCACGGTCGCGTCTTGTGTGAAGTCGTCGAGGTCGGCGTCACTGACGTCTGCCTGCGGTCGGAGGGCTCGCGTCAACCCCGATCGCAGGTGTTCCCGCAACGCCTCGACGGTCTCACCGTCGGCGGACTCGGATCGAAGCTCGGCCAGCCACTGCTCGTTCGTGCGTTCTCGCTGCGGCGACCTCATCGTCCGCATTGTACGGCGTCCGATTGGCGTTTTGCGGTGGCCGAACCAGTTCGGGTGACGAGATCCTCAACGAGCTCACGCCGCAGAGCGCGTCCGCGTCCGTGCCCGCATCAGGCTTCCCTCTGTCCTTCCTCTTTGACCAGCTTCGCGAGCTGCCCCTCGATCACCTCGAGACGCCGGAGGATCTCGCGTTCGTGCGACTCGGTTCGCTTCGGGAAGAACGCCTGCGTCAAGGCCGCGGCAAGAGTGCCGAAGAGGCCGATGCCGACGATCATGAGCAGCACCGCCACGATCTGTCCGCCGGCTGTCAATGGGTACCGATCGCCGTAGCCCACGGTGCTTGCCGTCACGATCGCCCACCAGAGCGCTTCGCGAAACTCGTCGAGCCCGGGATTGTCTCGTTCGAAGTCCTGGATCACGAGCGCTGCGCCGACAATGAGGACGGCCGCGACGATCGCGACGCTCCGCAGCAGCGCCGTATCGAGCGCATCTTCCCACGGGCGGAGCGCCCGCCGCATCAGGGCGATGCCACGCAGCAGGCGAAGCAGACGGAGGAGGCGGATGATGCGGAACGGGCGGAAGAAGAGCAGCAGGGGAATCGCCGCGATCAGGTCGATCCACCGCGCCCGCACGAACGCCCACTTCCGCTCGGCGAGGCCAAGCAGCGTGAACCACTCGGCCAGCATGACGACGCACAACGCCGTGTCCACCCACACGATCGTCGCGTCCGCCCAATGGTCGAGGTGACCCGCCGCTTCGAGATACAGCAGGACGAGCGACGCCAGCGTGGCCACCGAGCCGACGAAGATCGTCGAGCGCACGAGCCGGGGCGGGCCGCGGAACTTCATAACGGCCTTTATCGACGCGGGCGGCCCGGCCGCCGCAATACCTCGGCTCCGAGCTGCCGAGGCCAGGAGCAACGCGTGGTGACGTGTCCGCGTCCGCGCCCGGATCCGTGTCCGTGCCCTACCAGGATCGCTTCCACGTGAAGTACGCCGCCATCACGACGCTCGGTGCGACGATCAGCGGCGCGACAACGGCGACGGTGAGGGCGGCGAGCGGATGGATATCGAGTCCGAATGGGCGAACGGGTGCGTTGAGCTGGTTCGCCGCGAGAAGGACCGCCGTCGCGAGGAACGCCGCCGTTCCCGCGAGCGTCACGAACCAGTAGCCGCCCATGGCCACCCGCCGCACCCACGTCGCGCGACGCAGCAGCCCGACGGCGACAACGAGAAGAAATGCCGCCGCGACCACGAGTGGACCCTCCTCGAGGAGCTGCGATCGTGAGAACAGCCGGGTCGCGAAGTGTCCGGGATGCCGTGCGAACGCCAAAGCCGGGAAGGCAAGGCAAACGGCGGCGCCGACGACGTGGACGACGGCCAGCCAGCGCGTCGCGCGGGCGCCGGACGGGATCGTCGAACCGGAGAGATCCGCGGGTGGCGAACGCATGGAGGCGTCTCCGACGGACGCATCGTACCTGCGCCGGCGACGGGCCGAACGACGGATACGCCCGCGGCCGGTCAAGGATCCGGCGTCACTGCTCCGGTCGCAGGAAGAACGCCGACGACGAGGTCACGCTGACCGCAGCACCGCCACCCACCCGTCGATCGCTTCAGAACGGCCACGGTGGCGGCACGGCCGCGGCCGCGGCCGCGGACACGGACACGGACGCGGACACGGACACGGACGCGGACACGGACACGGACGCGGACACGGCCGCGGACACGGACCCGGCCGCGGACACGGACACGGACACGGACACGGACCCGGCCGCGGACACGGACACGGACACGGCCGCGGACACGGACACCGACCCGGCCGCGGACGCGGTCCCGGAGCTTGCCGCCCCGCAAGAACCTCGGATCGACGAACCAAAGACGCATCCATCCCGCCCCGAAAGCCGAAGCCGCTTCCCGTAGGATCCTCGAAAGGAGACCGCTCGATGTCACCGCGCCCCGCCCTCGCCCTGTCCGTTCTTCTGGGTGTCGCGCCCATCACGGCCCTCGCCGACGAAATCACCGTTCCCGGCGACTTCCCCAC
>JABDLI010000132.1 GCA_013003065.1 Phycisphaerales bacterium
CGTCCGTGCCGTGCGTCGCCCGCGGCGCAGGGGAATCAACCACCCCCGCGCAAAGGACGCTGACGGCACGGACGCTTCGCTGTCCGTGGCACCGATCGCTGCGCAGGGGAATCAACCACCCCCGCGCAGAGGACGCTGACGGCACGGACGCTTCGCTGTCCGTGGCACCGCCCGCGGCGCAGGGGAATCAACCACGCTCGCGCAGAGGACGCTGACGGCACGGAGGCTTCACGGTCCGTGGCACCAGCGGTCGCGCCCATCGCGCGACCGCCCGACCCACACTACCCGTGCGCCATGAGCCGCGCCGCCTCCTGCACGTCCTTGTCACCGCGGCCGGAACAGTTCACGACGATCGTCTCATCGGACGCGAGCGTCCGGGCCCGGGTCAGCGTCTCCGCGATCGCGTGCGCGGTCTCCAGGGCCGGCAGGATGCCCTCCCGCTCGCCGAGGGTCGCGAACGCCGCGAGCGCGTCGGCGTCCGAAACGCTCGTGTATTCGACCCGCCCGCTATCACGCCAGTACGCGTGCTCCGGTCCGACGCCGGGATAGTCGAGACCCGCCGAGCAGGAGTGGACGGGCGCCGTCTGGCCGTGCTCATCCTGAAGGACGTAGCTGAGGGACCCGTGCAGGACACCGGGCGCGCCGTGACACAACGGCGCGGCGTGCTCACCGAACCGCGGGCTCATCCCGCCGGCTTCGACCCCGACGAGCCGCACGGACGCGTCGTCGGCGAACGGCGCGAAGATCCCGGCCGCGTTCGAGCCGCCGCCGACGCACGCCACGATCATCGCGGGCAGGCCGCCGATCTGCTCGAGGCACTGGGCGCGGCACTCGCGGCCGATGACCGCCTGCAGGTCGCGAACGATCATCGGGAAGGGGTGGGGCCCGACGACGGAGCCGAGGATGTAGTGGGTGTCTCCCACCGAGCCCATCCAATCTCGCAGGGCTTCGTTCGTCGCATCCTTGAGCGTGCGGGAGCCGGCTTCGACGACGTTGACCGTCGCGCCGAGCAGCTTCATGCGAAAGACGTTCAGGTTCTGCCGGCGGACATCCTCGGCCCCCATGTAGATCTCGCACGTGAGCCCGAACCGCGCGCAGGCCGTGGCCGTCGCCACGCCGTGCTGCCCGGCCCCGGTCTCGGCGATGATGCGGCGTTTGCCCATGCGGACCGCCAGCAACGCCTGGCCGATCGTGTTGTTGATCTTGTGTGCGCCGGTGTGGGCGAGGTCTTCGCGTTTGAGGAAGATCCGCGCACCGCCGGCCTGCTCGGTCAGACGGGGGGCTTCGGTGAGCGGAGTCGGCCGTCCGACGTAGTGGTGCAGCAGCCCGTCGAGCTCGCGTTCGAAGGCGGGATCGCGACGGGCGCGGGTGTACTCCGCGGCGAGCTCGTCGAGCGCGGCGATCAGCGTCTCCGGCACGTAGCGTCCGCCGAACGACCCGAAGCGTCCGGACGCATCGGGAGGTGACTGGGTGGTCTTCATGGTGGGAGGGTAGGACGGCCGGGGCTCAGCCGAGCGCCATCGAGCGCAGATACGCGGCGACGTCGTCCGGGACCTGATCGAACTGGATGCCCGCTTCGTACTTGCGGAACTTGAGCTTGCGGCACCAGACGACCCGGGCGTTCAGCCGCATCACGCGGTCCGGTCCCCGCAGGACAACCCGCAACCCGCCCTCGACGGGGCGTTTGCACACGACCCGCAGGCCGCTGGCGGAAATGTCCTGGAGGACGCCGAGATTGCACCAGAGCACGCCCGGCTTGAGACGACCGTGCCGACGGTGATTGTCCGCGGCGACGGATTCCTCGCTGCCCATCTGACGCTGGATGTCCTGAAACGCACTTGTATCGCGTCGCCAGCCGTTGATCATGGCCGCGCTCCGGTCGGACGGACGCACTTGTCCACAAAGTGCATCGTCGCGTCGACGGAGTTACTTGAGCTCGCATCGCGGTTATCGGCCGCTCCCTCCCAGAAGATGCCGGTACATGAGCGCCGCCCAGCGTGAATAGAAGCGGAAAGCGGGGTCCTCCTGACCCCGGACGCCGGGAATCCGGAGTCGCTGGTACCGCGCCGGCGGTCGCCACAACGTGAAGTAGGGGTCGACGATCTCGTCGGGGGCGAGATGCGCGAGCAGGTCGCACATCGCGTCCATGTTCGCCTTGTCGCTGTACCCCCGAAGCTCGCCGAGCGCGTGGTACGCGAACTTGTCGCCGTCGATCTGGTAGACGCTGCCGTCGGTCGTATGAACGTCGAGCTTGTCGGAGGTCTCGGTGCGGCGGGCCGGCGGGCTGGGATCGAATCCCGTGAGGTCGGCGCCGGCCCACGTCCGCGCCAAGCCCATGGCCGATCGATCGAGCGAGACGCGGAGCGTCTGGCGGGCGAGACGCGCGGCCGCCGGCGAGCTCACGCGGGCGACTTCGGGAACCACGGTCTCGGAACGGATCTGCGCCCGCACGAGGATCTGCACCTGATCGCGGCGAAGCGTGGTGGTCAGCCCCTGCCACAACGTGATCGTCAGCCCCGCCGGCCCGACGGCGAGGTCACGCATCTTGAGCGTGGGTCCCAGGGCGGCGAGATCGGCGAACGTGGGCGCGAACGCGTCGCCCCCACGTTCGGCGAGGGCCTCGCACGCGAGCGTGGCGATCGCGGGCTCGACCTGGCCGATGATCATCGGCGGGGGTGCACCCAGCCGCAGCCGCAGCGACGCCTCGTCGAGACCGGTGGCGGCGGCCAGCAGCTCGGCCAGCGACACGCGGGTTTCGTCCGGCGGCCAGCCGAGAATCGAAAGAAAAGGACGTGGATCGTCGTTCACGGGACGCTCCATTGTCCGGTCTTCGGCCCGCGGACGCACGTCCGATCGCCCGTTTCCCGGGACAGATCCCGATTCACCCCCACCGCCGGAAGAAGTCGCGTTGGCGATTCTTCGCATCCGCCGCCATCCGCCCGAAACCGGCGTGCTCGAACGGGGCGCCGGTCTCCTCGTAGATGACGAAGTCCACGTGATCGGGCTGCTCGTACCGCGCGCGGAGCGCGGCGACGAAGGCGGCTTGGCCGTCGAAACCCACCCACGCGTCGGCCCGCGTGTGGATCGCCTGCACCGGAATCTCCCGCCAGCCGGCAAGGTTCCGAATGGGGTCGGCCGCGGCCACCGACGCGTCATCCCGGCCTTCGAACATCTCCCGGTGGCGTTGATGCTCCCACGAGCCGGTGCAGGCCTCGACCGAGGTAGATCGAAACCGGTGGGGGCGGCAGAGTCGGGCGAGCGTGGCCATACCACCGGCCGACATGCCGCCGATCGAGAGCCGATCGGCATCGACCGGCTCGGCGGCCGTCCACGCGTCGGTCACCTCGTCGATCTCGTCGATCATCTGGATGATCACGTCGAGCGTGTGCCGCGGATGCTGCATGGCCGCTTCGAACCGCTCGCCGTGACCGGGCAGATCGACGGCGCAGACCGCGAACCCGGCGCGCACGAGCCGCAGGTAGCGGCCGGGGTCGAGCTCCTTGAACGCCGTGCGTCCGTGCATCCAGATGACCCCGGGGGCGGGCCCGCCCGCGTCACGATGCGGGTGGACCAACAACGCCGGGATCCGCGACGGTCCGAGCCGCTCCCACCGCGTCAGACGCTCCAGGGCGGATGGGAGTCGTGAGAATCGTTCGAGCATCGGTGGGTCCCCGCCCCGCGGAAGGGGGCGACGCGGGCTGGTACTGTAACGGCTGCGTGCGAGGTCTCGCCGCCGCGGAGCGGGGAGACGGACACGGAACGTTCTCGGATCCATCGTCGTGCTCAAGATCATCGCCGGCGAATACCGCTCCCGACACCTGCTCTCGCCCCCCGACGGCGAGACGAGCCGGCCCTACGCGCACCGGGTGCGGGAAGCGGTCTTCAACCTGCTGCGGGGATGGTGGGAGGACGCCCGCGTGCTCGACCTGTTCGCGGGGGTGGGCACCGTGGGGCTGGAGGCGGCGAGCCGGGGGGCGGCGGAGGTCGTGACCGTCGAACGCGATCGACGCATCTTCCGCCTGCTCGAGGAGAACATTGCGACGCTGGACTGCGGGGATCGGGTGACGGCGGTCATGGCCGATGCGTTGGGGCCGGGCGCGTTGCTGCGGGCGCCGACACCGGTCGACCTCGTCTTCATCGACCCGCCGTATCTCCTCATGCGGGAGGAGGCGAGCCGGTCCCGCGTCTTCGAGCAGATGACTCGCTGCGCGGCGATCATGGCGGATCCCAGCTTCCTGGTTCTTCGCAGCCCGCTCGGACCCGAAGACATCGATCTCGCCGTGCCGGGTCTCGCCGGGCCGGAGCCGCACCGATACGGACCGGGGATGTGGGTGTTGCTCTACCAGCCGGAGACGTCCGGGCCGGGGGGTGAGCGTGATGGATGATCCCGCCTCCGCCCGCGCCGCGGCGTGTGCGGTGCTGGAGCAGCTCGTCGACGCCGGGTACGAGTCGTACTTCGCCGGTGGGTGCGTGCGGGATCGGCTCATGGGACGCGACCCGCTCGACTACGACATCGCCACGAGCGCCCGCCCCGAGGATGTCCAACGCGTCTTCCGCCACGCCCGCGGCGTCGGCGAGGCGTTCGGGGTCATGCTCGTGCGGCGCGGCGGGTTCACGATCGAGGTGGCGACGTTTCGCACCGACGGTGTCTACGCGGACGGGCGACATCCGGACACCGTCGTCTTCTCGGATGCCGAGCACGACGCGTCACGCCGCGACTTCACCATCAACGGGATCTTCGAGAATCCGCTCACCGAGGAGGTGATCGACTACGTCGGCGGCCGCCGCGATCTGGAGATGCGGGTGATCCGGGCGATCGGCGATCCCGCGGCGCGGCTGCGTGAGGATTGTCTGCGCGCGTTGCGGGCGGTGCGGTTTGCCGCGCGGTTCGGCTTTGCCATCGACGGTGACACGGCCGAGGCGATCCGCACGCACGCCGGGACGCTCACCGGGGTCAGCCGCGAGCGGATCGGCCAGGAGGTCCGCTGGATGCTCCAGGACACGAATCGTGCCGTCGCGGCGTGGGAGCTGCAGTACCTCGGGCTGGACGCGTCGATCTTCGGCGCGCCGAATCGGCTGGCCGCCCCCCGCCGGCTGGGCCGGTTGCCGGACGATGCCGGGTATGCGGCAACGCTGGCCGCGTGGATCATCGACCGCGGCCACGACGACCGGGGGGCGGTGGCCGACGAATGGGCGAAGCGGCTGGTTCTGTCCAATCCGGAACACCGGGGCCTCCGGCGGTGTCTCGAGGTCGTGCGGCAGCTGGAGCAGGAGTGGTCTCGGTTGGGCGTCGCGGCCCAGAAGCGGCTCGCGGCCGGTCCCGGCTTCCGGGCGGGGCTGCTCGTGCTGCGGGCCGACGACCCCCAGGCGTTCGTCGACGTCCAGCGGCGGGTGGCGGTCCTGCGGGAGACCGGTCTGGCCCCCGAGCCGCTGCTGGACGGGGCCGATCTCATCGAGGCCGGGTTCGCCCCCGGCCCGCAGTTCAAGCGGCTGCTGGACGCGATCTACGACGCCCAGCTCGAAGGGACCGTGACCGATCGCTCCGCCGCGCTCGCGCTCGCCCGGGCGATCGCCGCCGCCGACCGCGGCCGGGCCTGACGGGGTTGGAACTTTACCGCCCCCCCGGCGTCGGACTAAGGTGTCCGAACGCTGCCTACAGTGACTGGCGGCCCATCCTGGCCGTCGTCCACCATCTCGAATCAGGGCTCGAATCAGGGCTCGAACCAGGGCTCGAACCAAGGCCGATCTCAGGGGTATCCGGTATGAACAGAACGATCCTCGCGTGCGTGAACTCGCTCCTGCTCGTGGCCGCGGCCCTGCTCGTCGTGCCCGTGGCGGTGGCCGGTGATGACGCGGTCACCGAAGACGTCCTGGTGATGAACGACGGCCGCGAGCTGCACGGCACGATCATCGAGGAGCGGCCGGATGCGATCGTCTTTCAGGTCGTCGATGCCGCCAGCGGCATCCGGACCAAGGTGACCTACTTCCGCTCCGAGATCGCGGAGATCCACGAGGACATCGTGCGCGAAGCCGTGGCGGAGACCAAGCAACCGACGCGTCGACGCGTGTCCACGAGCGAGCCGGAGGACGAGCCCGTTCGGACCTTCGGCGCTCGCCGGGCCGATGCGGGCAACGAGAACCTCCCGTCGTTCTACATCGTGCCGATGAAGGGACAGATGGGTACGGACGTCAACACCGACGTCTACAAGGACATGGTCGACGACATCCGCGATCACGATCCCGACATCCTCGTGATCGAGATGGAGTGCTTCGACGAGGCCGACATGCTCTATTCGCTCGTCGGCCGGGAGGAGCAGGGGCTCACCGACTTCGACGAGTTCCGCAAGCTGATCAACCTGTTCCACGACGAGCTCGGCGACATTCGCCAGGTGATGTGGGTGAAGGACTCGGTGGGCGTCAGCTCCACCGTCGCGCTCGCCTGGGACGAGCTGTACATGGCTCCGCAGGCGCGGTTGGGCGGGCTCGTGAAGCTCCAGGAGATCGGGTTCGAGAAGTGGGCCGACGACGACGTGCGGGGCAAGATGACCGCCGCGTTCATGAGCTGGGTCAAGGGATTCCTCGAGTACGGCGGCTACTCGCTGATGCTGGCCGATGCCATGGTGCGACCGCAGTACACGCTCAGCGGTCGCTGGCAAGGCCGCGAGGTCATCTGGACGCTCGACACCGACGGCGACTACATCGTCGACGACAGCGACGAGGAAACGGCCGAGTTCCGGGCGAAGTCAGCCGAGGATCTGTGCATCAGCGACGGCACGGTCGAGAACCTCGACGACCTGGCCCTGCTCCTCGGCATGCGTGAGTATCGCGTGCTCGACGGCGGCGGCGAGACGATGTTCGAGGACTACCAGGAGAGCTGGCGTCGCACGCTCGAGAACTGCAAGACATGGCTGCTCGACTACGAGCAATTCCTCGGCTGGGCCAACGGCGAAGACACGCTGAAGTATCTCGGGCAGGCGAAGGGTCGGCTCGAGAAGGTGCTCGCCGCCATTGAGCGGTACAACGCGGTCGAGGTCCGGCTCGGCATGGAGGCCGGCATTCGCAAGTTCGATCTGATCACGCTGATCGAGCAGCTCAAGGAACGCATTCGGGCGCTCCGGCAGGCCAACCGAGGCGCGGGTCGCGGTGGCGGCGGTCGCGGCATCGGCGGCGGCGGCGGCGGCTGAACCCGAGACGGATCAAGTGTTCGAATGACTCTCAGAGACGACAGAGGATGACTATGAAGCGTTTGTACAGCACACTCTTGGCGGCGTGCGTGGCGATGAGCCTGGTGGCCAGCGTCTTCGCCGGTGGTTCCGTCGAGATTCGGCTCAAGGATGGGTCGCGGTGGCGGGGCGAGGTGACGGATCTCATCGACCTCACCTACGTCGAGCAGCGGGTCGAGATCCCGCTGCGGGGGCGGCTCGTCAAGGCGGCCGACCTGTACATCATCGTCGAGGGCGAGATTGCCGGCGAGGTCAAGCAGAAGACGATCTTCCGCGACGACATCGTCCGCATGACGAGCGTCGACGACGCCGCGAGCGAGACGGAGACCACGCCGGCGAAGCGGGGGTCCTCGGGCCGCCGCGTGGCGACCTCGCAGCCCACCTGGGACTCGGACGACGACGAGATTCCGCTCGGCCCGGACGGCAAGCCGCTCGGCGTCTTCGTGCTTCCGCTCGAAGGCTCCGTGGGCACGTACATCCGCCGCGAGGAAATCAAGAAGATCGGCGAGCACGCCGACACCTACGGCCCCGGTCAGATCATCGTGCTGCTGATCAACACGAACGGCGGCTCGGCGCTCGAGTCGCAGTTCATCTCCGACGAGATCTTCAAGCTGCGGGAGCGGCATCGCGTCGTGGCGTGGGTCCAGAAGGCGATCTCCGCCGGCTGCCAGACGGCCATGTGCTGTCAGGAGATCTACTTCATGACGGAGGGCTCGGCCGGCGCGGTGACCACGTGGAATCCCGGAAGCGGGCAGTCGATCAAGGGCGAGGATCTCGAGAAGTCGATGGAGCATCTCGCCGAGATCGCCGAACGCTCCGGCTACAGCAAGTACATCGCCCACGCGATGAAGACCAACTCCGCGATGGTCTCCTACGACAAGGATCCCGAGACGGGCGAGGTCACGTTCTACGACGATCTCTCCGGCGAGCACGTCCTTTCCGACGACGACAGCAACTTGAGCTTCACGTCGTCGAACGCTCTGGACTGCGGGTTCTCCAAGGGCACGGCGGACACCGGTCCCGAGCTCGCCAAGCTCCTGGATCTGCCCAAGTGGCACGAGATCGACGACTACGGCCGCAAGCTCGCCGAGCAGTGGCAGGCCACCGTGAAGCGGGCGGAGGAGGACATTCCCCGGCTGATCGCCCGACGCGGCTACTGGAAGACGAGCGGCGACGCGGTCGAGCGGATCGGTGCCCTCATCCAGATCGACAAGAGCCTGCTGCGGTGGATTGACCGCGCCCCGAACGTCGCCGCGCAGCGGCTCGGCCCCAACGCGCGGGAGCAGATCGAGCGTGAGATCGCCGAGCTCCGCAAGCAGCTTGCGGACATGCGTCGACGCGGCGGCTGACGCCACCGATGAACTCCGACTCCAACGGGCGACGCTTCGGCGTCGCCCGTTTTTCGTGGGTTTCGTGGGTTTCGTGGGTTTCTTGGGGTTCGTGGCTGGCCGTCAGCCGCCGGAGAGTCCCGGGATGAGCGTGGCGCCGGCCCGGATCTCCGCGGTCGAGCCCTCGAGCGCGTCGTCGATCGGCTGGTAGTCACCGCCGAGGTGCCGGTGCAGGAAAGCCTCCGTGATGGCGAAGAACGCCATGCTGTTCACACGCCGCGCAAAGCCGTGCCCCTCGTCGGGGAAGAGAACGTAGGTGACCGGCTGCCCGTTGCGTTCCATGGCCTCGACGATCTGCTGACTCTCGGCTTCCTTCACCCGCGGGTCGTTGCGTCCCTGCCCGATGAGCAGGGGACGAACGATGTCACCGGCGCGGGTGAGCGGCGAGATCTGGTCGAGGAACGCCGGCTCGTCGAGCCGGCCGATCCGCTCTTCGAAGAGTCGTCGCATCGGCTCCCAGTACGGCGGGATCGACTCGAGCAGCGTACGCACGTGTGACGGGCCGACGATGTCGACGCCGGCGGCGAAGAACTGCGGCGTGAACGCGAGACCGACGAGCGTGGCGTAGCCCCCGTAGCTTCCGCCCATGATCGCCACGCGATCGGGGTCGGCGGTGCCGCGACCGACGGCCCAGTTCACGGCGTCGATGAGGTCGTCGTGCATGGCCCCGGACCATTCGCGGTTACCGGCGTTCAAGAACCGCTTCCCGAAGCCGGCCGAGCCGCGAAAGTTGACGCTCAGCACCGCGTACCCGCGGTTGGCCAGCCACTGGTGGAGCGGGTTGTACCCCCACGTGTCACGCGACCACGGACCGCCGTGCACGAGCAGGACCATCGGCAGCCTCTGATCGAGCCCGCCGACCGGAAGCGTGAGATACGAGGGCAGGATCATGCCGTCGCGGGCGTGGATCTCGACCGGTTGCATCGGTGCGAGCGTGAGGTCGTCGAGGGCGGGACGGTCGGTGAACAGGAACTCGGCGGTCTCGGTGGGGCGATCCCAGAGGTAGAACCGGCGGGGCCCGTCGTCGCGTACGAACGAGGCGATCCACCGCTGATCGTCGAGGTCGCGGCTGACGATCGACAGGTCACCGGGCGAGACCTTGCGCAGCTGTGCCCAGTCCGGCCGTATCCCCCGGTCGAGGATTTTCCACTCGCGACGGAGCGTGTCGAAGGCGACGGCCTGGATGGCGCCGGTGCGGGGATGGGTGAGGACGGACGCAACGTCGGCGCGGGGATTCTCGGCGATCAGCTCGTACGTGGGGCCGTCGGGGCCGTCCGAGTAGGCGTAGAGCCCGGCGGTGTCGGCCCGGCGGGAGTCCCGGAGATAGACGGTCGGCTCGTCCCGCCGCACGCCGACGACGCCGGACGCCGCCGTATCCTCGAGCGGCCAGCGGATCAGCTCGTACCACTCCTCGTCGCTCTCGCGGACGAAGACGTCGATCCCGCCGTCGGGGTGCACGCGGCTCGCCACGCGGGGAACGCCGGCGGGGTCGACGGTGATGCTGACAAAGCCCTCGTCATTGACGAGGAGCATGGAGCGTTCGCCGGTCCGGATGTTCACCCGCCAGAGATCGTGCACCTTCCGGTCCCGCTGGTTGAGGGCGACGACGATCTCGTCCGGCTTCTCCGGCGTGAGGCCGACGATCCGCGCTTGGACGCCGTCGAACGGGGTGAGGCCGATGATCCGGCCGCTCGTCAAATCGACGGCGTACAGGCGATGGTCCTCGTTCCCGCCCTCGTCCTGCCGGTAGATGATCTGCTCGCCGTTCATCGCCCAGCGGTACTGTCCGATGGGACGCACGGCGGAGAACGTCACGGCGCGCGCGTCGTTCTCGCCCAGCGTCTGCACCCAGACGTTCAGCACGCCGCGTGAAGGCGCGAGGAACGCGAGACGCGAGCCGTCGGGGCTGATCTGAACGTTGGTGCGTTGGGGATTCCCGAAGAAGACCTCACGGGGAATGAGGTCGGCGGCAGTCGACGCCGGCGCCAAACCGAACGCGAGGAGGATCAGGACGGCAGCGGAGCGGTATGCGAGCATGGTGGGTCCCCGAATGTTCCGTTGGTCGCGCAGGGTAACACAGGCGGCGCCGCATGCGCGCACCGGACCGCTTCCGAACGCCCGCCCCCGCGGCGGCGATCACTCGATGTCGTTGTCGATGAACTTGAGGACGGCCGGGCCGACGACGGCCTGCATGCCGTCTTCGAGGCGGACCGCGTCGACCTTCTTCCCGGAGACGTACGTGCCGCCGGCCGAGTCGAGGTCGCGGAGGAAGACGTCCTGGCCCTGCTGCTCGATCAAACAGTGTTCGCGGGAGACGGCCTTCGAGCGGATCTGGATATCGCAGGAGTCATCACGCCCCACGATGACCTCGGAGGTGTCGCCCAACGCGAAGGAGCGCAGGACGGAGCCGGATCGATTGCAGATGTGCAACTCCAACATGATCTGATCTCGCGTGCGGTCCCCGGCCACCGGTGCTCGGCCCACCTCCGGCCCGATGCGGCTCCAGTGTCGCCTCCGAGACCGGCAGCGCCAAGCGAGAGGGCGGTATTTCTGTCGCTACACTCCGCAGGATGCGGTGGTTGGGCGATGCAGCGTATCTCGGGGGGGCGATTCTCACGTCTCCGGTGTGGCTTCCGCGGATGCTGGTGACGGGAAAGATCCGCACCGATTGGCCGGCTCGCTTCGGCCGCGGTGACACCATCGTCGCGACGGACCGGCCGCGGATCCTGCTCCACGCGGTGTCCGTCGGCGAGGTGAATGCGATTCGAGCGCTCGTCCGGGCCCTCGACGAACGCGGGATCGACGTCGTCATCGCCACGACCACGGACACCGGCACCGACCGGGCCCGGGCGATCTTCGGAGGCCGCCATCCGGTGGTCCGGTACCCGTTCGACTTCTCCGGCGCGGTCGCCCGGTTTCTGGACCGCGTGCGTCCCGATGCCGTGGGGCTGGTCGAGCTCGAGGTCTGGCCCGCGTTCACCAGAGCCTGCGCCGATCGGCGTGTTCCCATCGCGGTGGTCAACGGCCGCCTCTCCCGCCGCAGCGCCGACCGCTATCGCTGGATTCGCTTCCTGGTGCGTCCGAGCTTTCGGCGGCTTGCGTTCGCGGCGGTGCAGACCGAGAGCGACGCCACGCGATTCGAGGCGATGGGCGTGCCGCGCGAGCGCATCGAGGTGACCGGGACCATGAAGTGGGACACCGCGTCCATCGCCGACTCGGTCGAGGGCGCCGACGCACTGGCCGACGCGATGGGCATCGACCGGACCCGCCCGCTCGTCGTCGCCGGCTCGACGGCCCCCGAGGAGCATGCGCTCCTGGATGCCGCGGTGGCACCGGGGGCGCAGCTTCTTTGCGCGCCGCGACGACCCGAGTGGTTCGACGACGCGGCATCGACGTTGACGACGTGCGCGCGACGGTCGCGGGGGGATCGCGGCAGCGAACGGGGGCGATTCCTCCTGGACACGATCGGCGAGCTTCGACAGGCCTATGCGCTCGCGGACGTGGTCGTCGTGGGCCGGTCGTTCGGCGCCCGCCACGGCTCGGACATGATGGAGCCGGTCGCGCTCGGCAAGCCCACGATCGTGGGGCCCGCGGTATCCGACTTCGCGTCCGTCGTGGAGTCGCTGCGTGACGGCGGCGGCATCGTGCAGTCCGGACGCGACGAGCTGGCGTCGGTGATCGCGGACCTGCTCGCGCACCCGGACCGGGCGGCGGCGATCGCGGAGCGTGGACGCGTGGTCATCCGGGCGCATCAGGGGGCGACCGAGCGCACGATGCAGCGGTTGGCGGCGCTCGTCGGTGACGCGGCGGGGACGAACGATGAGACGCTCGCCAAAAAACTCGCCGTCCCAGCGGGAAGCCGGGACGGCGAAGGAGGAGAAAGAAGAAAGGAGGAATGAGTCGGTGAGTTCTCCAACTCACCGCATCGAGTGTACCTGGAAGCTAGCCCGGCGATCGAGCCCGTGCCCGAAGTGACCGCCATCCGCCAGGTTTTCCACCGCTGCTACGTGCCGTCCGGGCCGGTGGTTCGCCGCAATTCCGATTGCTCGTGTTGATTGTCGAGCTGGGGTTGACCCGGGCCGATAAATCGGCTCGTTCGGGGTCGCACGGGGCTTCGGGTCGGACCATCGGCCTGCTCCCTGCATCTCACCGCGTCAATGATGTCGTCGACCGGCTCGAGCTCCGGGCTTGAATAAACCGCACGGATGTCACAGAGCGCCCAAGGATTGGGCCTCGCCGCCCCATGCGGTTCAACCGTCGTCGCGTCGCCGGATCCGCGCCACGTCCGCGAGCGGTGTCGTGACACCGCTTGCACCGCGGAGGACCGGCGGCCCGCCGTCCCTCTCGAGGATTTCCAGGGGTCCGGTCTGGGTCCGGTCGAGCTCGAGGTCGTACTCGCCCAGCAGGATTCGCACCCCCGGATGCAACGCCCGCACGACCCGCAGCGGGGGTCGATCGGGGGTCTCCACCGGTGGCGGCAGGGCGGCCAGGCGTTCCATCTCGGTCCGGCACCAGGCGAGGCGGGTGTTGATCTGATCGCGTTTGCCGGGGCGGGAACGGTGCCGCCGGACGCGGGGGCGGTCGGCGGCTTGCTCCGGCAACGCCGCGAGCTGGGCTTCGAGGCGACGGGCCAGCCGCTCCAGCCGGAGCCGCTCCGCCGTGAGCCCGATGACGAGCGTGGTCTTCCGCCCGCGGGCGTTGCCGAGCGTGGCGACGTTGACCATTCCGATCACCTGGCAGTCGCCTCCCAGGATCGTCGCGTTGTCGGCGAGCAGGTCGCCGCCGACGTGCAGGCGGCAGTTGACGAGCTCTTTCTCGACCCGCAGCGTGCCGGCGATTTCCCCGCGGACGAAGTTGAGGTACCCGACTTCCGCGTCTCCGCCGACGTGCAGCTCGCCGTGATCGCGTCCGGCCATGCCGACGGGCGCCGAGAAGTTGCCGCCGCACTCGAGTCGGGCGGATTCCACCGGACCGGAGATGACGAGCGCTTCGCTGGTCGTCACGCGGAACCGATCACGCACGCCGGCGCCGACAGTGACCGTGCCGTCGAAGTCGACATTGCCGGTCGAGAAGTCGATCCACCCCGGGACGTCGAAGTGGCGGCTCACGCTCAGGCGGTTGTTCGCCAGCTCGAGCACGCCGTCGAGCTCGGGGACGACGCGTCCGCCCTTCAATCCGAGGCCGGCTCCGAGCTGGATCGCACACGGGCGTCCGGGAGTCGCCCGCTCCACCCGGCCCCGCACGTCGCGACCATCCTCGCCGGCTGTCGGCGGATGCAGCGTCGCGACCGGTTCGCCGCCCGTGACGCGGATGTACGCGATGCGGTTGTAGTGGTCGACACGCATCTGGGCGTCGGGCACGTTGCACATCGAGCCCGCCGGACACGGTTCGCACCCTCGCTCCCATTCCAGCCAGCCGTCGCGCCCATCCACGGGCGGGCTGGCTTCGGCGATCACGCGGTCGATGTCCGCAGGCGTGGCGAGCGCTTCGTCCAGCGCGGACCGGAGCGCGGCCAGCACCGCGTCGTCGACGGCCACCTGGACCGCCCGGGCCAGCTCGGTGAGCGTGTCCAGATCGACGTCGACGGCGGAGCCGGCCGGCAGCCGCAGCCGGGCCAACGCCCCTTCGCCTTCCACCGTGACGGCTGGCTCGGCGCCGGGGGTGTCGGGCCCGGCGGGTGCGTCGGGAGCGGGGGGGCCATCGGGCGTCGGGGGCTCGCGGGTCACCTCACCGTCATCGGCGCGCCGCCGGCGGGGCACCACCCCGGGGTCACGCCGGCGCGACAATCGGCCCGCCGGGGGCCGTACACTCCCCCGGTGCGCGAATTCGATCTCCTCCAACACGTGTACGCGGCCTCGTCCGATCTCCCCCCGGCGGTCGAGCTCGGTCCGGGTGACGACATGGCCGTCGTGCGGCTCGGCGGTCGCCGGCTGCTCGCCGCGGTTGATCAGGTCGTCGCGGGCCGGCACGTCGATCCGGGAGTGACCCCGATCGCGCTGGTCGGCCGGAAGGCGATCACCCGGTGCCTCAGCGATGTCGCGGCGATGGCGGGGACCCCGGTCGCGGCGCTGGTGGCGGTGACGCTGCCGCCCGGGTTCGGCGCGGATCGCGCACGCGCGCTCTTCGACGCCATGCGGGCGACGGCGGAGCAATTCGGCGCCCCGCTCATCGGCGGTGACATCGCGATGCATGCGGACGCCGACGATCCGCTCGTGTGCAGCGTGACCGTGCTGGCGGAGCCCGGTCCGGCGGGCGTTGTTCGTCGGGGTGGCGCGCAGGTCGGCGACACGCTGTTCGTCACCGGTGACCTGGGCGGCTCGCAACGCTCCGATGGGGAGGAGCCGCCGCGGCACCTTCGTTTCGAGCCGCGTCTCGCCGCGGGGCTCGCGTTGGCGCAGACGCTGGGCGATCGGCTGCACGCGATGATCGATCTCTCCGACGGGTTGGGTCGTGACGCCGGTCACCTCGCCGCCGCCTCGGGGTTGCGGATCGAGATCGATGCGGACCGTCTGCCGCTGCATCGCGGGTGTTCATGGCAGAACGCGCTCGAGGATGGCGAGGACTACGAGCTCGCCTTCGCCGCGGCGGGTGAGGTTCCCGCGGCGATCGCGGGCGTGTCCGTGACCGCGATCGGACGGTTCGTGGCAGCCGGGGAGGGGGGCGGCGGGGCGGACGCCGAGAACGCGGTCGTGGTGCGGGTCGACGACGCGTGGGTTCCCGCCGCGACCATGGGCTGGGAGCACGGATCATGATCCGCACGATCTCGCTCACGTCGGCGGGGCCGGCCGCGACGGAGGCGATCGCCACGCGTCTGGCGCTCGGCCTGCGGGGCGGCGACGTGGTCGCGTTGTCGGGCCCGCTCGGCGCCGGGAAGACCTGCTTCGTCCGGGGACTGGCCCGCGGTCTGGGCCTGGACTCACGCGAGGTCTCGAGCCCGACCTTCGTCCTGCGGCAGGAGTACGTCCGGGGGACGGTGCGGCTCGCGCACCTGGATGCCTATCGCCTCGGCGGCGAAGAGGAGCTGGAGAGCGTCGGCTGGGACGAGCTGCTCGCCGAACGCGACGCGATCATCGCCGTCGAGTGGCCGGAACGGATCGCCGCGTCGCTTCCGGAGGCGCGGATCGACGTCGCGCTCGTTCACGACGGCCCGTCGTCGCGAACGATCGTCGTGAAGACCGCCTTGCCGGGGCGACTGCACGGGCTCGTCGGAGGGCACGGCCGCTGTCCGACCTGCGGGCGTCCGGTTCCCGGCGGCGCGGCGGATTTTCCGTTCTGCACGACCCGGTGTCGCGACGCCGATCTGCACGGGTGGCTGTCGGAGCGGTTCGCGATCAGCGATGGCGGGGGGGACGAGTAAAGTCGGGCGAGTCAGTCGGGCGAGTCAGTCGGGCGAGTCAGTCGGGCGGGTCGTCGGGCGGGGGCGGCTCACTCCGCGGCCCGGCCCTCGGGGCTGATGGCATAGATCTGGAAGCGGTGACCGACCGGATCCCACCCGTGGGCGCGGCAGATGCGATCACGCACCGCGGCCAGCTCGTCGTCGGTGAACTCCACGTGCCGGCCCGTCTTCACGCAGACCATCGAGTCACGCGGCGCCTTGCCATACACGAGCTGGTAGTGCGCCTGTTTGGAATCGAAGAGCGCCGGCGTGATGATGCCCGCATCCTGCAGCAGCTTGATCGTCCGGTAGACGGTGGCCTTCGAGACGCGCGCGCCGCGGCGGATCATGTCGGCCATCAGCTCCTCGACCTCGAAGATGCGGTCGTGCTCGATGATGGCCTCGAGGATGTCCGCGCGTTCCGGCGTGTACTTCAGGTTGAGCGACTTGAGGTACCGCCGGAAGACCGCACACAAGGGCGCCATCGCCGCCGCCTCGGCGCTGCCGGGAGCGGGCAGGGGAGGAAGCGGTTCGCGGGGTGACTCGGGCGACGCGGTCATGCCTGCAAGTGTAGCGGGCGACCGGACGTTTCAAGCAGGCGGAGCGAGCCGGCGGGGCGGCTCGTATGCTGAGCGGTGATGCACGTGCTTGGTTTCGAGGGCTACGACGCCGGCTCCCACCACGCGGTCCGCGCGTCGATCACGCGACACTCGCGGCACGAGTGGACCTGGGTCACGCGTCCCGGGCGTGATTGGAAGTGGCGCATGCGGGTGGGGGGGCTGGAGCTGGTCGAGCAGGCCCGGCGGGAGAACGCGTTCACGCGGCCCGCGGACACGCTGTTCATCACCTCGATGGTCAACGCCGCCGATGTGCTCGCCGCGTTGCCGCGGAGGTGGCGGGATCGGCCGGCGATCGTCTACATGCACGAGAATCAGGCGGCGTACCCGGCCGGGGAACGGGGGCCGGATCCGCGTGACGTTCACTTTGCCCTGACCAACCTCGCCAGCGTGCGGGTGGCTGATCTGGTGATCTGGAACAGCGCGTGGAACCGGCGTTCGTTCGCCGCCGGCATACGCGCGATCATGCGTCACGCCAGGGACGCCGACGGGTCGCTCGTGGAAGGGCTGGAGGAGATCGGTACGGTCATCTGGCCGCCGGTCGAGCCCCCGCCGCCGGATCTCGGCGTTTTACATAACCGCGAAGCGGGGCGGACCATCGACGGGGCGGGGGCCGGCGGGGCGGGAACGCGTGTCGTCTGGCCCCACCGGTGGGAATACGACAAGGGGCCGGACGAGCTGCTCGCGATCGCCGGCGTCGAGACCGAGCGTCTGAACCTCCGCTGGATCCTTCTGGGACAGCAGTTCGGGCAGACGCCGCCGGCCCTCGCTCGGTTCCGGGCCGAGCACGAGTCGGCCATCGTGCACGCCGGTTACGCCGCGGATCGCCTGGCGTACTGGAGGTGGCTCGCGTCCGCCGACTGGGTGCTGTCCACGGCGCGGCACGAGTTCTTCGGGATCGCCGTGGTGGAAGCGCTCCTGGCCGGATGCCTGCCGTGGCTGCCGGCGCGTTTGAGCTACGAGGAGATCCTGCCGTCGATCGCGTGGGGGCTCGGTCCCGGTGCGTCACCGGACGATCCCGACGCGGTGCGACGGGCGGTCGCCGCTCACTTGCAGCCGGCGGTCGCGCCGAACGCCGTGGGGCACCTCGACGATGCGATCGAAGCGGTCGTCAATGCGACGTGATCCGGGAGGAGCGAACCCCCCTGGCATCCCGCCGATAATGCATGTTATGTAAAACGGGCCCGCAGCCACGGCCGCACGGGGCAATGCGAACCCCGACGATGATCGCCCGGGAGTTCGATCCCGATGACCGGGAGGACGCCGTCACAACGCTCTGGGTGCCAATGAAAAAGAGGCCGGACCGGGGAGGGAGTTCGGTCCGGCCTGCTCGTTCGCCAGCGGATGTTCGGAGTACCCACCGGCTCGGCCACGGAGGGTCCGGTCGTGTGGCGATTCGACCGGACGGGGCCTGGATGCCCCACGGTGGTCTTATCGGGCCGGCCAAGGTCCGAGTTGAGGTTGGGTCAGGGTTCGCGGGGAAGTTTCTTCTCGGGCCCGGCCGCGTCCGACACGCCGGGACGGAGCTCCAGCTCCACGTCCAGGTGCATCGTCCGTTCGCAGGGCCGCTTCAACCGCCACTGGCACCAGTCGAAGCCGGCGGCGAGGTCGGAGAGCGTGAGGAACGTCTCCCGCAGCGCATCGACGGCCTCCGGATCATCGACCGCGAGCCGCGCTGCTTCATCGGCGTAGCTGCGCAGATGACGTCCGACCCGCCCCCCGTCCAGACACCCGCCCCCGGCCCACCGGCCGACGTCGGGCGGTCCGGGTGCGGCCTCTTCGATGGCGGTGACCGTACGTGCGAGCTGTTCGGGATGCGTCGCGATGACGTAGAAGCTCCCCTGCCCGCCGCTGGCGACGGCCCAGCTCAGGCCGACGGACTGCAGCAACGGCTGCTCGGGCGCGAACGCGTGCATCCACCGCCGGAGATCGACGTGCCGGAACGTCTGGGCGTCCCCGGCCTCCGCGACCGGCGGCGGCACGAGCGCTTCGGCCGGCTGGAGCCGGTCGAGCCCGGCGCTGAAACGAATCAGGTGATCGTCGAGCTCGTCGAGCGCACCACGCCGATTGCGGATGCGAATGGCGAGCGCCGCCGCCGGCAACAGCTGATCGACGCCCTGTGCTTCCAGCCGTCCCTCGACCTCGCCGAAGGTGATGACCTGGCAGTCACGCCGGTTGGCCCGCATGGCCGCGCTCAGCAGCGGCACCCCGAGCGTTGCCTGCACGAACCCGTCGAGCGATTCGGGCCACGCCTCGACGGGCTCGATGAGTACGCCGAGGGCCTCCGGCCGGAAGGCCGTGAGCGGTGAGATGTCCCAGTCCGTCGTCGCGACGGGACCGCGGAACGGCGTGTGATCGAACCGCGCGGCGTGCCGAACCTGTACGCGGTCGGCCTCGATACGGGCGCGGGCGATCGACCACCCCCCCATGAGCGCCGCGTGCCGAACGAAGACGCCGATCGTATCGCCGGGGCGACGCCGCAGACGGGTCAGCGATTCGTGATCGCCCAGCGCCCGATCCGGCCGCACGCCCCGGTGCCGTCGACGCAAGTGCTCGTTCATGAGACGACCGGCGGGCATCGGTCCGATTGCCAGCTCCCGTTCGCCCGTTTGCGCCCAGCGGATCGCATGCTCGGGCAGCTCGGCGATGGCGAACGACCCCACCGGCGCGAGCCGGCGTGGCCGCAACCGGCGTTCGAGCCGACGATGACGCTCGACGTCGATCTCGGTCAGCAGGAGCCAGTCGCGACGCGGGCCGTCCTCGCGCACCATGAGCGTGACGCGACGCTGGAGCCAGACGTCGAGCGGATCGACCCCAGCCTGCCGCGTGAGCGTCGCCCACGCCGGCCCCGCCTCGCGGAGCATGCGGTGAAAGACGGCGGCGACCGGACGCGTCGCGACCGCGGCGCGAAGCTCACCAGTGTTCTCGACGTGAACGTACAAGCTGATGTCGGACGGCGTGTCGACCGCGCGGGCGAAGGGGTCGGTGGCCACGCCCGGGCCGGACAACGCGGCGGCGAACAGCGTCGCGCACAGAATCAGCGGTCGAATCCCGCACATCGTTCGTGTCTCTACAGCCAACGCACCGGCCCGATGGCCAGCTCGCCGCCGTCTCCGGTGGGTCGCGTGTCGGTCGGTCGCGGTTCCGGGGTCGGAACCGGCCGGACCGGTGCAACGGACGGCACCAGGTTGCGGATCGTCCGGAACCCGCGTTCGAGCTTCATCTGCTGGCGGCTCACGTCGTTCCCGAGCGCGGCGGGGACCGTGGGGCCCACCGGCTTGCGCGCCCGGGGACCGATCTCGTGCATGGCGATCCCGAGTCCGATGACCCCGGCCACGGCGAGGGCAAACACGCCGCGGTCACGCCAGCGTCGTCGCCGTTCGCGGCGGGCGACCCGCGACGAAACGGGCATGTACCCCAGACGCCCCATGATCGAGCGGGTCATGTCCGGCCCGGCATCGGGGTTGGCGAGGACCTCGAGCAGCGTCTCCTCGGTCGGTGGCGTGAAGTGGTCGCCGCTCACGTCCACACCTCCTCGGCCCGCGCGCATGCGATGCGATCGGAGACGATGGCCTCCCGCATGCGTCGTCGCGCGCGGTGCAGGTGGCTCTTCACGGTGCCTTCCGGCATCCCGAGGTGTTCGGCGATCTCGATGATGGACCAGCTCTGCTGGTGGAACAGCAGGACGATCTCCCGCTGCTGCTCGTTGAGGACGTCGAGGGCCGCTTCGAGAAGCTCGTGCAGGTTGGTCTGCGTCTCGGCGGCGGCCGACAGCCCACTCGGTGCTACCCCCCCGCTGCCGCGGGCGTTCACGGTGTCGGTGTCGTACGCCGGTCGCTGCTTCTGCATGGCGTTGACGTAGAGTCGCTTGGCGATCGTGAAGAGCCAGGTGCTGAACCGGAATCGCGGATCGAATCGATCCAGGTTCTTCAGCACACGCACGAACGCCTCCTGGACGATGTCCTCGGCGACGTGCGGGCGTCCCGACATGCGGAGCATGAACGCGAACAGGGCGTCCTGATGAGCGCGAATGAGCGTCTCGACGGCCCGGCCGTCGCCGGCCTTGGCGCGCCGGATCACCTCCCGCTCTGTCGAACGCTGCATCATCACGGTCATTGTAGCTACCCCGGAAGCGGCCCTGCGTTGCGGGGCAATTCAGCCGTCGAGGTCGGCTTCTTCGGCGGCAAGCTCCGCCTCGAGCCTCCGCAGCTCCGCCTCGGCGTCCTCGGGTCGGATGAGCTCGGCCTCCGCGGCGGCTTCCTCCTCGGTCGGAAGGACGTCGAGCACCTCCGCATCGGCGTCGGCCGTGGACCCGACGCCGGGCATGCTCTCGCAGCCCATCAGCCCGAGAAGGGCCGCGGCCGCCCCCAGCAATGATCGATGCAACTTCATTCGATTCGCTCCTGGTTCGCCCCGTCGAGGCGGTCGCATCAACCGCCTTGATTCGCGTTGCGATTCCGCCCGCGACGATTGTTGGGCTTCTTGCTCTCGTTCGACGTGCTCGGGTTCGCCCCGTCTCGGCCCGCGTTCGTGTCGTCGTTGCGACCGTTGACGCCCCCCCGGTTCGCGCGATCGTTGGCGTTCTTCTGCTTGCGATTGGCATCGGCCCGCTTCACGCGATTCGTGGCCTTCTGATAGGCGCCCTCGCCGTGCTTGTTGCGGATCTTCGCGAGCTTCCGCTCATGGACCCGGTTGATCCGCTGACGCAGCCGGTT
Organism: Phycisphaerales bacterium; assembly: GCA_013003065.1. Classification (GTDB taxonomy): domain Bacteria; phylum Planctomycetota; class Phycisphaerae; order Phycisphaerales; family SM1A02; genus JABDLI01. The sequence continues at coordinate 21,319 of JABDLI010000132.1, forward strand.
GGCGTTGTTGGCAAGGTTGGGATTGCCCCGCTCGTTCGCGATCTGGAGCAGCCGATTGATCTTCGCGATCCGCTTGCGGTACTTGGCTTCTTCCTTCGCGATTTCACGGGCCAGCTTGTTGGCATCGCGGTCGTTCGCCCCGCCCCGCTCGTTGACACCGGTGCCACGCTCGTTCCCGCTGCGCCGGTTGGTCCGATCGCGTCCGTCGTCTTGATTCTGATTCTGATTCTGCCGTTCGCCGGTCGTCGCGTCGTTGCCGCCGGTCGAGCGATTGAGCGGCTCGTTCGTGCTCGACTGCGTTGGCTGCCCGGTGTTCCGTCCCGGTTGATTCTGGGCGGGGGCGGCGATCGTCAGGGTCAGCATCGCAATGAACGCGGACGCTCCGATCATCAGGCTCTGTCGTCGTTGCCGGGGGGGCATGGGGGGCATTGGGGGGGTCATCGCTGCTGCTCCTTTCGATTCCTGCCGTCGAACGGGGCCGCGGATCGTACCGCGCCCACGAGAAACACGACACGCCGGCGTCGATCCCATTCCCGACCACGCGGACCGACTCTCAGCCCGCGATGCCGCGATAGGCGACGGCAATCCCCAATGTCATCGGGTGCGTCCGGCAGGTCTCGAACCCCGCGGCCGCCAGCAACGACTCGAACGCGTCGCCGTCGGGGAAGGTCGCGACCGAACGCGGCAAGTATCGATACGCGCCGCTGCGATCGTGTGCGATCCACGTCGCGGTGACGGGCATGATGCGTTTGCAGTACAGGTCGCTGCCGAACCGGGCGAGACGCCCGCGGGGGCGCCCGAACTCCAGGACGACCACGCGACCGCCCCGCCGCAGCACGCGTCGGAACTCGAGAAGCGCCCGGCCCGGGTCCGCCACGTTCCGAATGCCGAAGGCGATCGTCACCACGTCGAACACGCCGTCGTCGAAGGGCAGATCCATGGCGTCGGCGAGCTGATACGTGGGCGTCGGGAATCCGGGCGGACGCCGCTGGTCCGCGCTCTTCCGGCGGGCCAGCTCCAGCATGGGCTCGGTGAAGTCGACGCCGATGACCTCGCCCGGGCCCTCCCGGGCCAGCGCTTCGGTCAGGTCGCCGGTGCCGCAGGCGACGTCGAGCACCCGATCGGCCGGGCCGATCGACGCCAACGCGGCCGCCCGCCGACGCCAGGCCTGGTCGCGACCGAGAGAGTGGAGGCGGTTGTTGCGATCGTACGACCCGGCGATGGCCGCAAACATCGCCTTGACGCGATTCGCCTTGTCGGCGGTCTGGTGGGGATCGCCGGTGAGGGCGCTTGCAGACCAGATCGGCCCGGAAGATGATGCCTGATCGCGTGTCATGATCGGAGGACGATAGGCCCGCGTGTCGCCGGACGATCCGGCTCTGGTCCCAGGAGGAATCCCATGCACCTCGCTCGTGTTCCGGCGCTGCTGCTCGCCGCGCTCATGCTGACGGCCTGCTCGACCAATCCGTCGACGGGTCGACGCCAGCTCATCCTGCTCCCCGGTCCCACCGTGGCGGCCATGGGCGTCGAAGCCATGCCCCAGATGATGGCCGAGTTCGGCGGGCCCGTCGAGTCGGCCCCGCTTCGCGACTACGTGAGCGACATCGGCTTTCAACTCGCCCGGCACGTCGAGCCGGAGTACGGCGACATCCAGTGGGAGTTCGTGACGCTCGATTCGGAGGTGGTGAACGCCTTCGCCCTCCCGGGCGGCAAGGTCTTCATCACCCGGGGTCTCCTCGAACGCTTCGACAACGAAGCCCAGGTCGCCGGTGTCCTCGGTCACGAGATCGGGCACGTCACTGCCCGCCACGTGGACGAGCGGCTGAGCCAGGCGTTGGTCGCGCAGCTCGGCCTGGAGCTGCTCGGCGCTTACTCCGAATCGGCGCTGATCACGGAGGGGGCCGGGATGGCGACGCAAATCGGCATGCTCGGCTTCGGCCGGGGTCAGGAGACCGAGTCCGATCTCCAGGGCCTGAAGTACATGACGGCGGCCGGATACGACCCGCACGGCATGTACGAGGTGCTCCAGGTGTTGCTCGAGGCCAGCCAGGGCGGTGCCCGTCAACCGGAGTTCCTGGCGACCCACCCGCACCCGGAGACCCGCCTGAAGGCGATCGCGGCGCAGCTCGAGGGTCCCTACGCGTTCACCCGCGACAACCCGGCGTACGGGCGATACCCCGAACGCTTCCGTCGGGGGGCCCTTCCCTACCTCGCGCCGTAACCCCAGGGGTTGGGTCGGGTTGCCGCCGGTCCCCAACCGGTCGGTCGTCCCCGCCCCGGTCCCGGCCTTTTCGGCCTTGGACACCAAATCGGCCGATCACTATAGTGCGAGCCGCCAAGACCCGACTGCGGGCCCCGGGATCCCTCCCCAGAGTGACCAACGCACCATGATCATCGACACGCACACCCATGTCTGGTTTGCGCTCGAGCAGCTCGGCCGCGAGATGGCCGCCCGGCTGCGTGTCACCCAGGCGGATCGTTGGGGCCAGTTCGACGCCTCCCCCGCCGCGCACGAACGGGAGATGGCCTGCGTCGACGCCGCGGTCGTCATCGGCTTCCGCAGCGAACGGCTCGGCGCCGGCATCCCGAACGAGTACGTGGCCGATTTCGTCGCCCGCGATCCCCGCCGCCGGATCGGAATCGGCGGCGTCGATCCCCTCGCCACGGACGCGGCCGCCGAGATCGAGCGGGTCGCCCAGCTCGGGTTGTCCGGTATCGCGGTCTGCCCGGCCAACCAGGGCTTTCACCCGGCGCACTCGGCCGCCATGCGGGTCTACGAGCGTTGCGTCGATCTGACCATGCCCCTGTTCGTGTCGGTCGGCTCCCCCCCGACCGCGAGCAGCCAGCTCGAGTTCGCCCGCCCGTCGCTCTGGGACGAGGTGGCCCGCAACTACCCCAACATGCCGATCGTCATCGGTGAGCTCGGCCATCCGTGGATCGACGAGACCCTCGTCCTGCTCCAGAAGCACGACAACGTCTGGGCCGACATCTCCGGCGTCGCCTCCCGGCCGTGGCAGCTCTACAACGCGTTGCTGAACGCCTCGAGCCTCGACGTGATGGGCAAGCTGCTCTTCGGCTCGGGCTTCCCGTTCGAGACGCCCGCCAAGACGATCGAATCGCTCTACAGCGTCAACGCCTTCAGCCAGGGCACCCAGCTTCCCGCCGTGCCGCGTTCTCAGATTCGCGGCATCGTCGAGCGGGACACGCTGACCGCTCTCGGCCTCGACGCCATCGTGCCCCCGCCCCGCGCGAAGGACGTGGAAGAGGTCGATGTCGGCGCCGGCCCCGAGGTGGTCGTGATGGACCCGGCGTCATCCCGTCGCGTGGGTCCGGGGCCCCGCCCCGCGACGCCGCCGCTTCAGTGACGATGTTCGCTGCCGCCCGTGCCTGGCCCCGCTGGCTCCGCTCGGCCCTCGCCGTGGGCGTGGTCGCCTGCGCCGGATGCACCAGCGCCGGCGGCGTCGGCAGCCTTGCGAGCGAGGGGCTCGGCGGCCGTCCGGCCCGCCTGGACCTCGACTGCACGACGCTGGTCTACGGCCACGACGACCGCGGCGAGACGTCCTTCCTGCTCACCGACATCCCCGTCGACGATCTGCTCAAGGGACGCGTCCGCGATGGCCAGGTGCTCCACGTCCAGCTTCTCTGGACCCCGAAGGCCGGCGCGACGCCGATGGACCCGACGGCGACGAACGTCAGCGTGCGGCACGTCATCATGACCGACGGCGAAGTCGGTCTCTACGGCGGCGCCGGGTTCGCGTTGCCGTCGCACGCGCCGGGGCGTTCGGTGCTTTCGCTGCAACTGCGCGACACCAGCGTGCGTCTGCTCGACGCCACGGACGGGTTCCGCGATCCGCTCTCGCCGGCCCGCATCCGCGGCGGCTTTACCGCGACGCTCGACGACCGGCTGACCCAGCGCCTGCAACGCGCGGCGAGCCAGCTTGTCACGAACGCGCTCGGACACCGGACGTACGTCGACGCCGCGTCGCCGCCGCCCCCGCCGGTGACGCCAGGGCGTTCGCGCCAAGTGGCGCGCTCACGGGCGGTCGCCGGTTCGTGATACGTGTCGCGGCTCAGCCGCCCTTGACATCCTTGATGCGGATGCGGAGATACGGCTGACGGTGACCCTGCTTGCGGCGGTAGCCCTTCCGCCGCTTGAACTTGATCACGTCGATCTTCTCGCCCTTGACCTCGTCGAGGACCTCCGCCGTGACGCTCGCGCCGTCGACGTAGGGGGTGCCGATGGTGGCCGGCGTGTCGGCCCCCACGTCACCGATGAGCAGCACGCGATCAAAGGTGATCGTCTTGGCGTCGCCGAGGTCACGCCGGTCGATGTCGAGGATGTCACCCGGGGAAACCCTGATCTGGGTCCCGCTGTCTTCGATGATGGCGCGCACCGGCGTCTCCTTTCGGGGAAGCGAGGGATTGTACCGAGAATCGCCGGAGCGGCAACCGGCGGGCCATCCGTCGCCCGGGTCAGGGCTCCGCCCCGGCCGTCGTGGTCGCCCGGCTCCAGGGCCAGGGCAGGCCGAGGCGATCGTGGGCGGCGAGCCAGCGGCCGCACTCCTCGCAGCCCCCGCACGGTTCCGGCTCCCCGAGCCGGCACGGCCAGTAGGCCGGCGGGGCCCCGGCATCGTCGGCCAGGTCGAGGATCTGCGTCTCGTCGAGATCGACGAACGGCACGTCGATCATCAGGCGGCCCCGGCGTTCCCCGCCCTCCCCCGCCTCGATGAGCTCGGTCGCAAGCGTCGCCTGGTCGACCGCGGCGGAGACGGCCCCGACGTGCGGGCCGACCTGGATCGGCCAGACGATCCGCTCGACGCCGAGGGGCACCCCCACGCACGCGGCCTGGGTGAGCGTCAGCCCGCGTTCGAGCGCGCGGGTCGGGGCACAGCCGCTGGGGGGAATCCAGGCTTCCGTCTCGAAGAGCGGTGCGTCGTCGAGCAGCCCGCGGTGCGACCGGGCGCAGGCCGCCTGCGCCGCCGCGGCCGGTCCGGTCGCGCGGGGATGCCACAGGACCACCCGGGCCGGATCGGGCTGCAGGAGGGCGGCGACCAGCGACGGCAGGTCGCCGGCGTCGATCACGAGCGTGGTTCGGGTGGGGGCGGCCACGAGTCAATCTTCGGCTGGGCCGCCGTCCGGGCCGCAACAATGCCCACCGGTCCGCCGGTTGGCACGGTCGCCGCCCGACGCGAGGATGGTCGCCCATGACGCTCGCCGCCACGGGATTCACCGGACTCGACTGGGCCATCCTCGCCGGGTACGGCGCAGCGGTGGTGGGCCTCGGGGCGGCGGTCTCGCGTCGTCGCCCCGGACGCGATGAGCTGTTCCTCGCCGCGCGGGCCATGCCGATGTGGGCCGTGGCGGTGTCCGTTCTCGCGACGAGCCTCTCCGCCGCGACGTTTCTCGGCGGGCCGCAACAGGCGTACGCGTCGGACCTGACGTACCTGTCCGCCAACATCGGCGGTCTGCTGGCGGTGATCGTGGTGGCCGTCGTGTTCGTGCCGGCGTTCTACCGTGCCCAGGTCACGAGCATCTACGAGCTGCTCGGTCACCGGTTCGGGGCACCGGTGCGGAGCGCGGCCAGCGTCATGTTCATGCTGGGGCGGCTGCTCGCGTCGGGGGCGCGGCTTTACATGGTGGCGTTGCCGTTCGCGTTGATCGCGTTCGGCGACCTGCGACCATCCTCGCTGCTCGCCGCCATTGCCGTGATCGCCGTCGTCGCCACGATGTACACGATGCTCGGCGGCATTCGCGCCGTCATCTGGACCGACGTGCTGCAGGCGGTCGTGCTCGTCGGGACGGTGGGGATCGCATTCTGGCTCTTGTTCGAACGCATCGACGCGCCGCTCGAGGAGATCGTGTCCGTGTTGCGCGACGACCCCGCCGGCGACAAGACCCGCTGGCTCGACCCCAGCCTCGATCCGGCCCGGCCGTTCACGATCTGGACGGCGTTGATCGGTTTCACGCTCTTCAACATGGCGGCGTTCGGGACCGACCAGGATCTCACCCAGCGGCTGCTCACGTGTCGCTCGGCCCGCCGCGGGTCGTGGTCGCTGATCCTCGCCAACGTGCTGAGCTGGCCGGTCGTCGCGTTGTTCCTGGGGCTCGGCTTGCTCCTGTACGTGTTCTACCAGCACCCGGAGCTCGCGGGCGTGGCGCCGGAGGCGGCCGATGCGGTCACCGACACGCGGCGGGTGTTCCTGCAGTTCATCCTCGACGAGATGCCCGTCGGTCTGCGGGGCCTGATGGTGGCCGGGCTGTTCGCGGCGGCGATGAGCAGCACCGACTCGGCCCTCAACGCGCTCGCCTCGACGACCATCGCCGACTTCTACCGGCCGCTCCGCCGCGACGATGCCCGCGGCGACGTCCACGCGTCGCGTCTGGCCATCGGCGGCTGGGCGCTCGGGCTGGCCGGGGTCGCGGCCATCTGCGTGCTGTGGCAGCAACGCAGCGGCGAGACCCTCATCGCGTTCGCGCTGGGGGTGATGGTCTTTGCGTACGGCGGTCTGCTGGGCGTCTTTCTCACGGCGCTCCTCACCCGCCGCGGCTCGACGGCCTCCGCGCTCGCCGCGCTCGGGGCCGGGCTCGTGGTGGTGATCGCGATGGACACGAGCGTCTGGTCCCGGTGGGCGCCGTCGTGGCTTCCGGCGGCCGTCGCGTTTCCCTGGAAGATGACGATCGCCAGCGGCGTCAGCTTCGGGGTGTGCGTTCTCGGCGGCCGTCGCGTCACCGCTTGAGCGCGGGCAGGTGCCGCTCCATCCGCGTGAGCGCATCCGCCAGCGTCGCTTCGTCCTTGCAGAAGGCGAAGCGGACCAGCGTCCGTCCGTCGGCCGGATCGTGGTAGAAGGCGCTGGGTGGGATGGCGGCCACGCCGGCGTCTTCGATCAGGTGCCGGCAGAAGGCAACGTCGTCGTCGAAGCCGAACGGCGTGTGATCGGCGAGCACGAAGTAGGTGCCGGCGGGCGGCCGCACGCCAAATCCCAGTGCCGACAGCCCGTCGACGAGCTGGTCGCGGCGTCGGCGGTAGGCGGCGCGGAACGCTTCGAAGTACGACGCGGGGGCCCGCAACGCCGCCACCGCCCCGTGCTGGAGCGGCGTCGCCGTCGCGTAGGTGAGGAACTGGTGCGCCGACCGGACCCCCGCGGCCAACGCCGGCGGAGCGATCGCCCATCCGATCTTCCAGCCGGTGAGCGAGAAGGTCTTGCCCAGGCTCGAGAGCGTGACCGTCCGCTCCGCCATTCCGTCGAAGGCCGCAAGCGTGTGATGCTCACCCTCGAAGACGAGATGCTCGTACACCTCGTCGGTGATCGCGATGACGTCGTGGTCGCGACAGAGCGACGCGATCAGCTCCAGCTCCGTCCGGTCGAAGACCTTGCCCGACGGATTGTGCGGCGTGTTGACGATGATCGCGCGGGTGCGTGGTCCGAACGCGGCCCGCAGCTCGGCCGGATCGAACGCGAAATCCGGCGGCCGGAGCGTGACGAAACGCGGCGTGGCGCCGGCCATCGCGATGCACGCGCGATAGGAGTCGTAGTACGGCTCGAAGACCACGACCTCCTGCCCCGGATCGACGAGCCCGAGCAGCGTCGCCGGAATCGCCTCGGTGCACCCGGACGTGACCGTGACGGCGTCGGGCGCGGTGTCGAGACCGCTGCGGGCCGCGAAGTGGGCCGCGATCGCGGCGCGCAGCTCGGGAATGCCGTTCGTCGGCGCGTACTGGTTGCGACCGTCCCGCACCGCCGCGATCGCCGCGTCCTTGATGAAGTCCGGGCCGTCGAAGTTGGGAAAGCCCTGGCCGAGGTTCACCGCGTCGTGCTTGACGGCGAGGGCGGTGATCTCCGCGAAGATGGTCTGGCCGAAGGGGGCGAGGCGTTGGGCGGTCGTCATGGGGCGTCGATTGTACGGGCCGCGTGCTGCCGGGCGGCTCGCCGCCGCCGGCGGGCGACGCGATAGGGCAGCCACGCGAACGCGGCCCCGATTCCGACCACCCCCGACACGATGCCGACGATCGCCGCCCCCCCGCCGAGCATCGCGCCGACGAGACCGGCCGCCGGGCCCACCGAGTAGCCCGCGCCGATGAGCGCTTCGTGCGTGCCGCTGGCGTCCACCTGGGCGTGTCCGACCGCCATGGCGTAGTACAACGCCGCGTAATACGACATGCCCATGCCGACCCCGAAGACGGTGAGCCCGGCCAGCACCCCCGCCATCGTCGGGGCGAGGATCACGACCGCGAACCCGCCCGTCATCGTGACCCCCGCGAGCAGCAGCGTCCCCCACCGCCCGTGCCAGAACCCCACGCGCCACATGACGACCATGGCCGCGACGCGCACGTACATCCACGTTGCCGTCGCGGGTGTCTCCAGCTCGATGGCCGCGCCGATCTCCTCGAAGCGGTAGGGCAGGATCGGGCTCAACGCGGCGTTCAGGACGTAGCTCATGGGCAGCAGGATTCGCGCGCACCGCAGGAGCAGCGGGTACTCCCCGCCCACGTGCTCCGCCACGATCGCGGGGTCGTGGTGACCGGGGCTGGCCCGGAACCAGAACAGCGGCACGAGCGCGAGCGCGTTCGCCACCGCCTGCCCCCCCACCGCCCACTCGGCGTTCTCGGCGAGGATCGGCGGCATGAGCAGCAGCGGCACGCCGACCGCCGACATCCACACGAGGTTGAACCAGCCGATCGCTCCCCGCATCTCCTGGCCGTGCCGGCCCGCGCTCATGTAGCTCTCGACCAGCGGCCAGATGATCGAGGACGACGCCGCCGCTCCCGCCACCGCGATCCACAACGCCGCGACGTGCTCGGTCACGACCGGCAGGACGCACAGCAGCGACTGGATGAGGATCACCATCGCCAGCAGCGTGCGTGGCCCCACCCACCGCTCGCACCACCGCGTGATCCGGCCGGCCCGTGACGCGCCGATCGTGTAGACGACGCCCATCACGAGGTACAGCACCAGCGTGCGGGCCTGGCTGAAGTCGTAGCCGTGCTTCGCGATGAAGCCGATCGCGTTCCAGAAGACGCCCGTGCCGAGCGACACGAGGAACGTGACGGTGAGCACCGACCAGAGCGGCGTCGCGGCGACGGGGGAAGATGCGCGGTGCGTCGTCGTCATCGAGCGGAATCCGCCGTGACGCGAAACGGTTTCTTCGTTTCGCCGGGCCGCGGCGGCGGTTACTATAGGAAACGGTGGATTCGAGCGGTCGCCCGACGCGACCGCCACCGGAAAGGTCTCGCAATGGCCAAAGCAGTCGTCGATCCGGGTGAGCTCAGGCGATTCGCCCAGGATCTGAAGCGTTTCAACGAGGAGCTGCAGAACCAGATGCGGCTCATGCACGGGCGTCTCACCGCGCTCTCCCAGACCTGGCGGGACCAGGAACACACGAAGTTCGCCGAGGAGTTCGAGGAGACCATGCGGGTGCTCCTCCGCTTCACGGAGGCCTCCGAGCAGCACATCCCGTTCCTGCTCCGCAAGGCCGAGCGGGTCGAAGACTACCTGCAGCAACGTTGACCGGGTGACGCATGCGGAAGACCGCCGACGTACGCTCGATCACCGCGCTCCGGGATGCCAAGGCCGCGATCGCCGAGTTTCGCGAGGTGACGAGCGTTGCGCTCTCGGAGGCGCAGTCGGACGTCCAACGCACGCTCTGGTGGATCCAGAACGACCGCCGCACGTTCTGGCAGCACGAGCTGCGACGACGCGAGGAGCAGGTCAACCAGGCGCGGAGCGAGCTGTACCGGGCCAAGCTGGCGGCGATGGACGATCGCGCCTCGTGCATCGTCGAACGCAAGGCGCTCGAGAAGGCGGAGCGTCGCTGCGAGGAAGCGCGGCAGAAGATCGAAGCGGTGAAGCGGTGGGCCCGCATGCTGGAGCGTGAGTACATGCTGTACCGCGGTCAGGTCCAGGGGCTCGCCCGCACGGTCGAGGTCGATCTGCCCCGGGGCGAAGCGCAGCTCGAGATCATGATGGACCGGCTCGACGCCTACCTGCGGGAGCAGACGCCGCCCTCCGGACGCCCTCCGAGCGGCGGGTCCGACGCACCGGACCCGAAGGCGAAGGGCGGTGAGTCCGCGTGAGCCTTCCCACCAGCCGAACCCGCCTGGTCGCCGCCCTCAAGGAGCTGCACTCCCGGTGGTCGACGCTCTCGCCGAAATGGCGTGACGCCGTCGCGAAGAGCTTCGAGGAGGAGCACGTCGCACCGCTGGAGGGCAAGGTCCGCGCCAGCGTGACGGCGATGGAGCACATGCACGACATCGTCTCCCGGGCCCGGCGGGAGTGTGAGTGATGGAGCGCACTTCGTGAGCACCGGACGCTTCATCGAGCGGCAGCGTGCGCTCCTGCAGGATCTTCGCGAGCTCGCCGCCCGCCGCGTGACGGCCGAGGAGACCCTCGCGCGGGAGATCGCCACGCTCGACACCCGCATCAACGAGACCTACGAACGCGATCGTCGGCAGGCCGAGCAGGATCTCGCCGACGCACGGACCACCGGGCAGGCCGAGTACCAGGCGGCCCTCGACCAGCTCGAGCAGACGCTCGGTGCGGAGCGTCGCGCCCTGGAGGCGAAGCAGCGTGGCGAGATCGACCGCATCACCCGCAAGGCCGCCAAGAACGAAACGCTCGCGCGACGCCGGCTCGACGAGGCGGTGTGGGCGAGCGAGACCGTGTACGAAGCCAACGAGGACGAGCCGGCGCAACGCCTTCGCACGCTCGCGGACGTGCTCGAAGAGCGTCGACGCGAGCTGGAAGAGGTGCAGGTGAAGGCTCGCGCTCGCGTCGCCCAGTACCGCGTGCGTCTGCCGGACGTCGTCCCCGCTCTGCCCGCCCCCGCTCTGCCCGCCCCCGCCAGCGCCAGCGCCGACGAGGCGGACTCAGGCGACGTCGCCGCGTATCGGCGTGTGGTCGACGAGCAGCTTCACGCCGCCCAGGAGGGGCTCGTCCGTCTGCAGCGATTGCGTTTGCCCCGGATGTTCAAGGGGTACGTCATTCACCTCCTTGGCGTCATCGCGATCGCGGCGGCGGGGCTCGTGGCCGCCGGCGCACGGGGGTGGACGCTCGACCGGTGGGTCGGCACCACGCTCGGGGTTGCGGTGGTTGCCACGCTCGCGGCCGGGTTCGCGTTGCGGCTGCTCTCACGACGCCGGGTGACGGCCGCGTTTGCCGGCGTGCAGGAGGCGGCGGACGCGGCCACCCGCGCCTCCGATGCGTGCCTCGTTGCCGGTGAGGCCGAACGGGTCGCGCGGGAGGCGGAGCTGCGAAGAAAGCGGGACGAGGAGGTCGAGACCGCCCGCTCCACGTACGAGCCGATCATCGCCCGCATCGCCGAGCGTCGCACCCATCATCTCGAGCGGATCGAGGACACCTACCCGCGGCGGCTCGAAGAGCTCACCGAACGCGAGTCGCGCGAGCGGGCGTCCATCGAGCAGGCGTGGGCCGTCCGCCGGGTCGAGATCGAGGACGCGGGCCGGAACACGGCGGCGGCCGTCGCGACGACACGCGAAACGGCACTCGCCGCGCGACGCGAAACGCGGGAACGGGCGTGGAACGCCCTCGTCCGCGAATGGCGTGAGGGCATGGAACGCTGCCGTCACGCGATCGCGTCGATCACGGACGAGAACGCGACGCTCTTTCCCGCGTGGGATGACGCGAGCTGGAAAAGCTGGCGTCCCCCGCGTCACTTCGCGCCATCGATCCGCTTCGGCACGCTCGCCGTCGATCGCAGCGAGATCCCCGGCGGCATCCCCGAGGATCCCGAGCTGGCCGTCGATCTTCCGGCCCGGTTCACGCTGCCCGCCACGCTGGACTTTCCCGATCACGGCTCGCTGCTGCTGCTCTCGGACGCAGACGGCCGCGCCGCGGCCGTGGACACGCTGCAGACGGTGATGCTCCGCCTGCTCACGCTCCTGCCGCCGGGCAAGGTGCGGTTCACGATCGTCGATCCCGTCGGTCTCGGGGAGACCTTCGCCGGTTTCATGCACCTCGGTGACTACGACGACGCGTTCGTCGGCGGCCGGATCTGGACGGAGACGCGGCACATCGAGCAGCGGCTCGCCGACCTGACCGAGCACATGGAAACGGTCATCCAGAAATACCTTCGCAACGAGTTCGAGACCATCGACGCGTACAACGAGGAGGCCGGCGAGATCGCCGAGCCCTACCGTTTCCTCGTCATCAGCGACTTCCCCGCGGGCTTCAGCGAGACGGCCGCGCGGCGGCTGGCGAGCATCGTCAGCAGCGGCGCGAGGTGCGGCGTCCACACGCTCGTCAGCGTCGATCGTCGCCAGCCGCGTCCGAAGGGTCTGCAGCTCGAGGATCTCGTCGCGTTGAGCACGACGCTCGAGCATCGCGACGGGCGTTTCCGGTGGCGGGACGACGTCTTCGGCGACGTGCCGCTGACGCTCGACGCCGCCGCCCCCGAGTCGTTCCTGACGCGGACGCTGCACATCGTCGGCGAGGCCGCGAAGGACGCGACGCGGGTCGAGGTGCCCTTCGAGGTGATCGCGCCGGATCCCGAAGGGGTCTGGACCCGCCGCTGCGACGAGGAGCTGACCGTGCCGCTCGGCCGCTCCGGGGCGACGAAGCTCCAGGAGCTTGCGATCGGACGCGGCACCTCCCAGCACGCGCTCATCGCGGGCAAGACCGGCTCGGGCAAGTCGACGCTGCTGCACGTGCTGGTCACGAACCTCGCGCTCTGGTACAGCCCCGACGAAGTGGAGTTCTACCTGGTCGACTTCAAGAAGGGCGTCGAGTTCAAGACGTACGCGACCCACCGCCTGCCGCACGCCCGCGCGATCGCGATCGAGAGCGATCGCGAGTTCGGCCTCAGCGTGCTGGAGCGGATCGACCAGGAGATGAAGCAACGCGGCGACCGCTTTCGCGAGCTGGGCGTGCAGGACCTCGCCGGTTTCCGGTCCCGTGTCCCGGACGAGCCGATGCCCCGCATCCTGCTCATCGTCGACGAATTCCAGGAGCTCTTCGTCGAAGACGACAAGATCGGCCAGGACGCGGCGCTGCTCATGGACCGCCTCGTGCGGCAGGGCCGCGCGTTCGGCATCCACCTGCTGCTCGGATCGCAGACGCTCGGTGGCGCCTACACGCTCGCCCGAAGCACGATGGGGCAGATGCAGGTGCGGGTCGCGCTCCAGTGTTCCGAGGCCGACTCGTACCTCATCATGAGCGACGACAACGCCGCCGCCCGGCTGCTCTCGCGTCCCGGCGAGGCGATCTACAACGACGCCGGCGGCCGACTCGAAGGCAACAGCCCGTTTCAGATCTGCTGGCTCCCCGAGCGTGACCGCGACGAGCAGCTCGCGCGGATCGCCGAACGCGCCCGCGACGCGGGCTGGCGACGCAGCGAGCCGATCATCGTCTTCGAGGGCAACCAGCCGGCCGATCTCGCGAAGAACCACCGCTTGACGGCCGCGTTGCGGGGCGAGTGGGAGGGCCCGCCGCAGGCCTGGTTGGGCGAGGCCATCGCGATCAAGGGTCCGACGTCCGCCGCGTTCCGCCGCCAGAGCGGCGCGAACCTGCTCATCGTCGGTCAACGCGACGAGGCGGCGCTCGCGACGATCGGCAGCGCCGCGATCGGGCTCGCCGCCCAGTACCCGCCGCGTCCGAACGCGAGCGACCCCGGCGCACGGTTCCTCTTCTTCGACGGCAGCCCGGCCGACGCGGTGCGGGCCGGCACGCTCGAGCGTCTGACCGCCGGCTTCCCGCACGACGTCGCCCACGTCCCGTGGCGGGAGGTCGAGGCGGCCATGAGCGAGGTGAACACCGAGCTCGAACGACGCGAGGCGACCGGCCGCAGCGACGATCCGCCGATCTACCTGATGATCTACGGGCTCCAGCGGTACCGCATGCTCCGCCACGCCGACGACTTCGCGAGCTTCTCCAGCTTCGACGACGCCGAGAAGCCGCCGTCACCGGAGAAGCTCTTCGCGAACATCCTCCGCGAGGGCCCGCTGCACGGGATTCACACGATCGTCTGGATCGACACGCTCACGAACCTCAATCGCGCGCTCAGCCGCGACTCGCTGCGGGAGTTCGAGATGCGGGTCGTCTTCCAGATGAGCGGGGCCGACTCGACCCAGCTCATCGACTCCCCGCTCGCGTCGCGGCTCGGCCTCCAGCGGGCGTTCTTCGCGAGCGAGGAGGACGGGGCGCTCGAGAAATTCCGCCCGTACGGGATGCCCGACGAGAGCTGGGTGCGTGGGCTGGACGCGGCGTTGCGGGGGGAGCGTCCGGCCCCGCGTTCGGAATAGGCGTGTCCAGCACGTCCTGATTCCCATTCCCCATTTCTCCATTGGTCAATTCCCCAAGTCCCGGGTCCCGATTCCCGGTTCCCCGTTCTTCATTCTGCGGGCCACCCGCGCAGGTGCGTCGGGTGGAGTCGCGTGCAACGGGGAACCGGGAGCGGGGAACGCGAAGCCGGGACTTGGGGAATTGATCAATGGAGAATGGGGAATGGGAATGGACTGTCCGGCTGGCCGTGCCCGCCCCGCGAACGCCGCCGGCTGGTACCTTCTGATCCGTGCCCGCGTCCCCCGCCACCCCCTCCCCCCTTCGCACCCTCCTCTCGCTCCGCCCCGGCGAGGCTCCCCTCGTCCTGTGGTCGATGGCGTACTTCTTCCTGCTGCTCACCAGCTACTACGTCTTGCGCCCGCTGCGGGAGGCGATGGGGCTCACCGGCGGCGTCCGCGAGCTGCCGCGGCTGTTCCTGGCGACGCTCGCCTGCATGCTCGTCGCGAGCCTGCTCTTTTCCGCGGTCGCGAGCCGTTTTCCGCGGCGGGTGTTCATCCCGATCACCTACGGGTTCTTCACGCTCAACCTCCTCGTCTTCTTCGCGCTCTTCCGCGCCCGCGCCGGGGCGGACGACGTCTGGATCGCCCGCACGTTCTACGTGTGGGTGAGCGTGTTCAACCTGTTCGCGGTCTCGGTCTTCTGGTCGTTCATGGTCGAGATCTTCGACCTCGAGCACGGCAAGCGGCTCTTCGGTCTGATCGGCGTCGGCGGCACGGCGGGCGCGATCCTCGGCTCGAGCACGACCGCCTTTTTCGCCGAACGGGTCGGGGGCGTGAACCTGCTGCCCGTCTCGGCGGTGCTGCTGATCGGGGCGACCGCCTGCATGCTCCAACTGAACCGGGCCGCCGGACGCCGGGCCACGCCGGCCCCCGCGGCGACCCGGGCGGACGACGCCGACGCACCGGTGTCCGGCGGCGTCTTCGCGGGGATCGTCGATCTCGTCCGCTCGCCGTTCCTGCTCGGGATCGCGCTCTACGTCTTTCTCTACACGGTCACCGCGACGATCACCTATTTCATGCAGGGGGAGATCGTGGCGGCCGCGGTGCCCGACCGCGACGCGCGGGCCTCCCTGTTCGCGATCATCGACGTCACCACCAACGTCCTCACCGTCGTGATCCAGGTCTTCCTCACCGGTCGGATCATCCGGTTCCTCGGCGTCGGGCTCACGCTCGCCGTGCTGCCGCTGGTCACGGTCGGCGGACTCCTCGCGCTCGGCTGGCTGCCGACCGTCCTCGTCCTCATCGTCTTCCAGAGCTGCCGCCGCGCGTCGAACTACGCCCTCGCCAAGCCCGCCCGCGAGAGCCTGTTCACGATCCTCTCGCGCGAGGAGAAGTACAAGGCGAAGAACTTCATGGACACCTTCGTCTACCGCAGCGGCGACGTGGCCGGGTCCGTGCTCTTCGAGACGCTGCGCCGCCAGGGCGCGGCGGCCGCCCTCGGCCTGCCCGTCCTCGCGGCGCTGACGGTTCCCGTCGGGATCGTCTGGATTACGGTCAGCATCCTGCTCGGCCGCCACCAGACGCGGCGGGCGCGGGCCGCGGCCGATCCCCCGGACGCCACCCTCGCGTCCGGCCGTCCGTCGTAGCCCGCCGACCTCGTCGGATCCCCCGCTCGCCCACACGCAGTCCTCGCCGAACCCCGCGCACCGCCCAAGGATGGGTGCCACGGACAGCGAAGCGTCCGTGCCGTCAGCGTCCATCGCGATGGGGCGGTTCACTCCCCGGCGCAAAGAGCAACGCACGGCACGGACGCTTCGCTGTCCGTGGCACCCCCCCTCGCTGACGCTCATCCGTCGAACAGATGGGTCAGGATCACATCGCGAACCGACGTCACCGGGAGCGCCGCGGAATCGGCGTCGATCCGCTCCGCGATCAACAGCGGTCGTTCCTCCTTCGGCTGATCGATCCGGCCGTGAGAGCCGCGGACGAGAGACGTGTCGAGCGGGATCACGTCGAGGAGCGTGCGGAAGCCGAGCTTTCGGCGGGCGACCTTCGCGGCGATGCGGAGCGTGGGGGCGATCAGCGTCGGATCGACGAAGAGCTCGCGTGGGTCGTACCCCGGCTTGCGGTGGATGTCGACGGTGCGGGCGAAGTCGGGGGCCCGGTCGTCATCACGCCAGTAATCGTACGTGAACCAGTGACCCCGCTCGGCGACGAGCACCAGCTCACCGGCGCGGGGGTGATCGATGCCGAGGGCGTGCTGCTCGTCCCGATCGAGCGCCCGGTCGACGCCGGCGCGGGTGGCGAGCGTGGCCCGCACGGATGGGAGTGCCTCGGGATCGGCGATGTACACATGGGCGACCTGATGATCGCACACGGCGAACGCGTCGCTGGCCCCCGCATCCAGAAGCTCGCGGCCAAGCTCCTCCCGAACCCGCAGGAGGCCGGCGTCTCGCAGCGTTCGGTTGACGTCGATGGCCTCGGTCACCGGCTCGATGCCGTACTCGCTGAGGACGACCACCCGGGTGCCCCGCCCTTCGAAGAACGCGAGCAGCTCGCCGACCAACGCGTCGATCTCCCGGACGGCGGCCGCCGCCTCCGGTGAGCCGGGGCCGCTGCGTTGGAGGGCGTAGTCGAGGTGCGGAAGATAGATCAGCATGAGCGTGGGGTTGACCCGCTCATGAACGTCCATGCTGGCCCGGGCGATCCACCGGCTCGAGTCGATCGACGCCATCGGCCCCCAGAACTTGAACAGGGGAAACTGACCGTGCCGAGCCTGCAGCTCGTCCCGCAAGCCGGCCGGCTCCGTGTAGACGTCGGGGATCTTCCGCCCGTCGGCCGGATACATCGGCCGCGGTGTCACCGAGACGTCGGCCGTCGAGTACATGTTGAACCACCAGAACATGTTCGCGCAGGTCACGGACGGGTCGCGACGCTTCGCCGTCTCCCAGACCTTCTCGCCGTGGACGAGACGGTTGGACTGCTTCCAGAACTGCACCTCGCACCGATCGCGGTCGTACCAGCCGTTCGCGACGATGCCGTGGTCACGCACCGGCAGACCGGTGAGCATGCTGCTCTGGACGGGGCAGGTGACGGCGGGCAGCACGGGCGCGAGCGTCCGCATCGCGTGCCGCTGGGCGAGCGCGCTCAGGTGCGGCGTGTCGGGGCCGAGCAGCGACGAGCTGAGGCCAACGACGTTGAGGACGGCGGTCGGGTGGGGCACGGACGCCAGAATAACGACCGGTGCCACGGACAGCGAAGCGTCCGTGCCGTGCGTTGTTCATCGCGCGGGGGAGTCATCCACCCCTGCGTCATGAACGCTGATGGCACGGACGCTTTGCTGTCCGTGGCACCGTCTCTTTGTTTCCGGCGGGGCTTCAGCTCCCGAGCACCACCCGATGCCCCGCCACCGTCACCACGAAACACCCCGCCGCCACCGCCGCCGCCACCGGCTCGTCGAGACGCACCAGGAACAGCACGTCGGCCAGACAGATCGCCGCGAGCCAGCCCATGACCGCCGCCACCGGCTGCGGCGGTTCGGTCGCGGTCAGCCGCGTCGCGTGCCAGATCCACCCCGCCAGCACCACCGCGACGAACGTCGGCGCCGCCCACGACACCGGCGATGGAAGCAGGACGGCCGCGGCGAGCAAGGGCACGGGCAGGACCACCCCCGCCAGCATCACGCCCACACGCCGCTCGGACGTATGTTCCGATCGCGCGAGGACCGTCAACGCGATCACGTACACCGTCATGCCCACTGCGCACACGATGAGCCCGCGCGAATCCACGACGCCGCCGGCCGCCGCCGCGGCCACGACGTACGCCCCTCCGCGGCACACGCCCATGAGGGCGACGGTGATCGGCGCCAGGTGATGCAGCCAGTCGTACAGCAGGATCACGGCGGCCAACGCTCCCCCCGCCGCGATCGCCATCGGCCCCGCCGGCGTAAGCGTCGCCACCCCGAGCGCGAGCAGGGTCCCGCCGACCGCGAACGCCGGAACGCGCCCGATCCGCCCCGAGGGAATCGGCCGCCCGCTTCGTACGGACGCGTCCCGCGTCGCATCGAAGGCATCGTTGAGCACCATCCCGCCGATGTACAGAAATGACAACGCGACCACGGCCAGACCCGCCCGCCCGGCCGACAGGCCGACGCCCTCCGATCCCAACGCCACGCCCACGAGGGCGTTCGTCCACACGGTCGGAAGATTGGAGATGCGGGCCAGCTCCAGCCACGCGTGGGCCCGGGCGCGGATCGTCATGTCGCCCACGGTACCACCCCGGCCGCTCACGCGACCGGCGTCGCGTGGTCACGCACCCACGCCAGCTCCCGCGCAATGCCCGCGGCGAGGTCATCCGGTCGCCACGCCGGGGGCAAGACGTTCCACGCGTACGTCTCGACCTCGAAGTGCCGGACGGCCCCGCCCCGCAGCCGCTCGAGGCAGACGCGGACGTCGTCTTGCGTCGTGGCCAGCGGCGTCAGCGTTTCGGCGTCCAGCGGGACGTGAAAGTGCACCCGCCACTCCCCGGCCGGGTCGCGTTGCCCGAGGGCGGCGAGCGCGTCCGGGAGATCCTCGTCGAATTCGGGCGCCCCGCTCCCCGCGTGACGTCGGGTCGTCTGGTGGAGATAGCGATCCTCGGCGAATTCGCGGAGTGACCGGAGCGCGGCCCGTCGGGCGGCCGGATCAAGCTCTTCGAACGGGACCCTGAGCGCGCTGGAGAGCTGCACCTTGCCGATCGCGATGCCGTTTTCGGCGTACGCCGCGATCGCGTCCGCCTGCGGCTCGAACATCACCGCGGCGTGACAGACGTCGTGGCACACCTGCACGTGGCGGAGAACTCGCGCCGGGTTCGACACCCCGGCCAACAGGTGGTCGGTGAAGAACGCCACGACGTCCGCGCTGCGTTCCAGCCGGCAGCCGGGCTCGGGCTCGAGGTCGAGGTGGATGTGCCGGCCGGTGTCCAACTCGACACGAGCCGCTTCGTCGGTGAAGGTCCGCAACGCCCCCGCGGCGGCCTGCGTCGCCGCGTCGTCGTCGATCGCGACCGGCCATCCCAGCGGGAGGGTCGAGATGCTGCCCTCCCCTCCGTCTGGTCGCAGGCCGGCCAGCACATGCAGGAGATCGAGCGTGTACGCCAGACGCTCCGGCCGCGTCCAGTTCGGCTCGTAGACGCGGTGCTTCACGACCGGCTCGTGGAAGTCACCGTACGGAAAGCCGTTGATCGTGAAGACCTCGAGGTCCCGCGCGGCGAGCCAGTCGGCGAAGCGGCGCAACGCGATCGGGTCTCGCAACGCACGCGCCGCCGGCGCCGCGAGCCAGAGACCGATCCCGAGCGCTGACGTGAGCCCGAGGTGCTCGCGCACGGCCACCGCGTGGGTGGCGAGGTTCGCCTGAACCGCCTCGAGCGTGGGCCCCGCGTGCACGTTCGTGCAGTAGCCGAGGATCGTGCCCGGCCCGAGGACGTCACGCATCGACGAGAAACTTCCCGCTCTGCCTCAGGAAGTCGTTCGGGTTGTCGAACGAGATCCGGTCGATGGTGACCGCGGCGTGCCCCCGCGCTTGCATCTCCAGCCGCGTCTTGGGCACCGCGAGCGGATCGCTCGTGCCCCAGTCGCCGGCGGAGTTGATCCAGATCCGCTCCTGACCGTACGTCTCGATGACGT
The DNA here is from genome assembly GCA_013003065.1 of Phycisphaerales bacterium. Classification (GTDB taxonomy): domain Bacteria; phylum Planctomycetota; class Phycisphaerae; order Phycisphaerales; family SM1A02; genus JABDLI01. The sequence continues at coordinate 41,214 of JABDLI010000132.1, forward strand.
CGGCGGCCCGCTGCGGGGTCATCTTGGTGTCGGGGTAGAGCGTCATGCCGGCCCAGAAGCCCTCGTCGAGCACGAGCTCGACCGTGTGCTCCTCCACGTGGTCGATCAGCACCCGTCCCGGGTCGATGTCGCCGCGGCTCTTGAGCGCGTCGATGATGAGCCGCGTGCCCTTGAGCTTGTCCTCGAGGTGCGGCGTGTGGATCAGGATGAGCTGATCGTGGTCGGCCGCAAGCGCAACCTGCTCCTCGAAGATCGTCAGCTCGTTTCGGCTGTTCTTGTTGAGACCGATCTCCCCGACCCCGAGCGCCGTCGGACGCTCGAGAAACTCGGGCATGAAGCTCATCACCTCGCGGGCGAAGACGGGGTCCTCGGCTTCCTTGGGGTTGATGCAGATCCAGCAGTAGTGGCGGATGCCGTGCGCGGACGCTCGCGCCGGCTCGAACTCGGTGAGCTGCGTGAAGTAGTCGAAGAACCCGCGGGGCGAGGAGCGGTCGAAGCCCGCCCAGAACGCCGGCTCCGTGACGGCCACGCACCCGGCCTGCGCCATCCGCTGGTAGTCGTCGGTGGTGCGTGAGATCATGTGGATGTGGGGATCGATGTACTTCACGCCGGGGTCTCTCCCCCCGGATACGCCCCGAACGCGCCCTTCAAGCCGGCGGCGGAGTCGATGGGCGTGTCGGTCGGGTCGCTCAGCAGCTCCAGGATGCGGCGGGCGCGGCTCGCCCCGGGCTCCGCCAGCACGGCGACCGCCCGGCGGAACGCGGCCATGCGGAAGTCGTCGCCCTCGGCGCCACCGCGTTCGACGCGATCGAGAAACGCGGCGACGTCGAGCAGCTTCGCCCGGTGCTCCATGAAGTAGCGATCGACGACGGCCTGCCGGCTCATCGGACAGCTCGGAGTCTTGGCTTTCATGCCAGCATCGTACGCGGAGCCCGCGACGGGTGCCCGGGAAGATCCGTCAGCCCGCGTGACGGGTCGCGGCGCGTGCGACCAGGTGGTCGATCGCTGCGCACATCGTGTCGCGGTCGATGTGGTGGACGTCGACGTCGCGGCCGATGCCCTCCAGCAGCGTGATCGTCAGCCGGCCGCCGAGGTGCTCGCGAAATTCCTCCAGACCATCCAGCAGCGTGCCGCGATCGGCGAGACACGGGTGGGTCAGCGAGAAACCGATGGCGGTCAGCGTGTCGAGGATGTCCTCCGCGTCGCTCGGCTTCAGCCGCTTCGTCAGGACGGAGTAGACGGTGTCGAGGGCGATGCCGATCGCCACCGCTTCCCCGTGCCGCAGCTCGAAGTTCGTCATCTGCTCCATCTTGTGGGCCGACCAGTGACCGAAATCGAGCGGCCGGGCGTTCTCGCGTTCGAACGGATCGCCGCCGAAGGCGATGTGATCGAGGTGCAGCTCGGCCGAGCGGTGGATGATCGGATCGGCGGCGGCCTCGTCGCGGCGTCGCAGCCGGGCGGCCGCGTTGGCGATGCGGCGGTAGAACGGAGCGTCTTTCAGCAACGCCACCTTGACCGCCTCGCTGAGCCCCGCCCGCCAGTCGCGATCGCTGAGCGTCGTGAGGAACGCGGCGTCGTTCAGGACGGCACACGGAACGTTGAAGGCGCCGAGGAAGTTCTTCTTGCCGTGCGCGTTGATGCCGTTCTTCACGCCGATGCCGGCATCCCCCTGGGCCAGTGTGGTCGTCGGAAACCGGATCAGCCGCACGCCGCGGTGGGCGGTGGCGGCGGCGTAGCCGACGGCGTCGAGGACCGCGCCCCCGCCGACGGCAAAGACGAAGGAGTGCCGGCAGATGCCCTCGACGTCGATCGCCTCGATCATTCGGCGGACGTGGTCGGGATCGTTCTTGACGATCTCGCCGCCCGGCACCCGGCGGATCGGACCGGCCAGGGTCATGAGATCCGCGTGCGCCGCGGCGTACCGCGTGATGGCCGTCTCGAGCTTCGGCCAGGCGTCCGCCACCGCGTCATCGACGAAGACGACCGCCCGTCCGGTCGAGTCGCGTCCTTCCGCCAGGACCTTCCGCAGCACCGGGTTCGCCTCGGCAAAGACGTCTCGCGTGAAGCGGACCCGGTGCGTGTACGGAACCGCGAACGTCCGGTCCAACGCGGACGGATCACCGGGGTACGGCGGCGAATCGGATTCGAGCGGGCTGGTCATGGGGTGTCCAAGCTGTGAATCGCCGATCGCGATCCCTCGCTTGCGGCCGACCGTCAGAAGAATAGGCCCTCGATCACTTCGACGCCGTGACGACGGGGGCCCCCGCCGCGGGAGCCGCCACCGGGCGCCGGGCCACGTCGGGTCGCGTCTGTGCGAGGTCCCGGTGGGTGACGTCGAGCACGAGGCTCAGCAGGAGCGGCACCAGGAAGAGCGTGAAGAGCGTCGAGACGATCAGCCCCCCCACGACCACGCTGCCGAGCCCCCGGTAGAGCTCTGACCCGGATCCGGGCATCAGGACGAGCGGGAGCATGCCCCCGACGCTCGTGAGCGTGCTCATGAAGATCGGCCGCACCCGCGTGCGAACGGCTTCGGCGATTGCCCGCCGCGGCGTCATCGGACCCTCGTCCGCGAGGATCCCCGTCTCGCCCCTCCCGCTGAGGAAGTTGAGGGTCTGGTGGACGAGCAGGATGGCGTTGTTCACCACGACGCCGATCAGCAGGATGAAGCCGAGCATGGTCAGGACGTCGAGCGTCTGCATCGGGAGGTAGGGGTCGGTCACGCTCCACAGGAAGACCGCGAAGAGCGCGACAAAGCCGCCGAGCGTCGCGAGCGGCACGCTGAACATGATCACGATCGGCTGGACGAAGCTCTGGAACAACACGCACATCAGCAGGTAGACGACGACGAGCGCCAGCACGAGCGAGCTGCCGAGCGTCCCCAGGATCGTCCCGTCCCCCAGCAACGCCGCCCGCACGTCGGCGAGCTTGCTTGCGCTGCCGGCCAGCGTCGTCTCGATGCTCGGCGGAAGGCGCCCGGCGTCGCGATGACCCTGCAGGGTCGCCTCGAGGTCCGCGATCATCCGCTCGAGCGCCATCCCCTCCGGCGGCGTCACCTGAAAGCTCACGGCGCGTTGCCGTCCGACGCGGGTGATCTGCTCCGGGCCGGTCAACCGGCGGATGTCGGCGAGGGACGCCAGCGGCACGACCCGACCGCTCGGCGCCGCGACCGGCACATCGGCCAGGCCATTGACGTAAGTCTGCCCGACCACGTCCCGGTTGATCACCTTGAGATCGATCGACTCGCCGCCCCGCTGGTACTCGTCGACGATCGCGCCGTCCCCGCTCGCACGGACCGCGAGCCCCACGTCGGCCGTGGTCAGACCGATCTCGCCCAGCCGCACGAGATCCGGACGCACCTGGATCTCGGGGCTTCCGAGGGAGAAGTTGCTCGGCACGGGCTGGATGGCGCCGAAGCCGTACTGCGTCGCGAGCTCCATGTACAGGAACGAGGCGACGCCGACGATCTCGTCGAGATCGGGGCCCGCCAGCTCGAGCTTGATCGCCGATCCGGTCGAGCCGCCGAGCTGGAAGAGCGGCACCTGGAACGGGAACGCGATCGTGCCGGGCAGCACCTCGCCGCGGGTGGCGTGCGTGAACAGCGGCAGCAGATCGACGACGCGTTTCGTGTCATCGCTGATCCCGCCGTGGAAGAGGATGCCGTCGAACGCGACGAGAAAGTAGTTCTCCATGCTCGGCGGCACCACGGGCGCCCCGGGCTGTTGCGTCGCCCAATCGAACGTCGGCACGGACGGGAGACCGGCGACGGCCGCCGCGTACGCGTCGGGATCGTCACGCCGGAGCCCCGCCTCCCAGAACGGGCGAATCTCCGTCTCGATCCGCCGCGCCATCTCGGTCATCTGCTCGATGTTGTAGCCGGGCGGGGGAATGATGAGCCCGAACACGAGGTTGCGGTTGCCCCGCGGCAGGTAGTCGATCGGCGGCATGAGCTTGATCGTGCCGACGACGCTCACGATGGTCAGCAACGCGATCACGGCGAGCCGCGCCAGGGTGCTGCCGCACACGGCGTAGATGAGTCGCCCGAGCCAATGCCCGAGGCCGCGTCGCGTCTGAACGACGGCGTCGCCGCGACGCTGCCGCAGGAGCCGGGCGGCCGCCGAGGGAATCACGGTGATCGAGACGAGCAGGCTGAGCGCCACGGCGGCGCAGATCGCCAGGGCGATGTCGCGGAAGAGCTGCCCCGCTTCTTCCTGGATCAGCAGGATGGGAATGAACACCACGATCGTCGTGAGCGTGGAGGCGAGCACCGCTCCCCAGACCTCGCGGGCGCCGTCGTAGGCGGCATCGAGCGGTCGTTTGCCCATCTCCAGATGGCGGAAGATATTCTCGAGCACGACGATGGCGTTGTCGACGACCATGCCGATCGCGAAGGCCATGCCGGCAAGGCTGACGACGTTGATGCTGCGTCCCATCGCCACCATCGCCACGACCGCACCGATGACCGAGATGGGGATCGCGAGCGCGATGATGCCGACCGATCGAATCGAACGCAGGAACAGGATGAGCACCACGATTGCCAGTCCGCCGCCGATCCAGATGTTCGTCTGCACGAGACCGATGGCGTCGTCGATGTACTCCGTCTGGTCGTAGACCTGCGTCAGCGTGAGCGTGCCGTCGAGGTCGAGGCTGCGCGCCTGTGCGTCGAGGAGGCCGCCGGGCGCGGTGAGACGGGCGATCTCCGCCTTCAGCCCCTCCATGACCTCGATGATGTTGGAGCCGATCTCCCGGTCGGCGTTGATCGCGATCACCGGCTCGCCCCGGGATCGCACGAAGCTCGTCGGCTCCTTGTACGTCTCGACGACCTCGGCCACGTCGCCAACCCGGACCGGGCCGCCGGCCGCGTGCGCGATCACCGTCTGCTCGATCGCCAGGAGCGACTCGTACTGCCCGACGGTCCGCAACCGGACGTCACGCTTGCCGTCGGCGAGCTGCCCCGCGGAGACGTTCTGGTTCGTGTCGCGGATCGCCTGGGCGAACGCCGTCGGCGTGACGCGGTACTGGGCCAGCCGCGTCGGATCGAGACGAATCTGCACTTCCCGCTCGCGACCGCCGAGAACGTTGATCTCGGCAATGCCGGCGACCCGCTCGAGCGCCGGCTCGATGCGATCGATGGCGAAGTCACGCAGGATGCGGATGTCGAAGTCGGGGTCGGTCGTGCCGAAGACGATCCACGCGATGTAGTCGCGATTCTCGGCGTCGGTGGCGTCGATCACCGGCTCGTCGACGTTCTCGGGATAGTCGGGCACCTGGCGGAGCTTGTCGCTCACCTCGCGCAGGGCGTCGTCCTTGTCGGTGCCGGTCGTGAACTCGAGCCGGATGGAGCCGCTGTTCTGGTTGGACGCGCTGGTCATCGACCGCAGACCGGCGATGCCGAGCAGCCGCTCCTCCTGCGGGTCGATGATGTTCAGCTCGACCTCTTCGGGGCTCGCGCCTTCCCAGAAGGTCGTCACCGTGATGATGGTGTTCTCGACGTTCGGCGTGAGCTGAATGGGCAACCGTGATAACGCGAGCGCCCCCGCGAGCAGCGTCAGAATGACGCCGACCACGACGGTCACCGGCTGCCGGATGGCGACTCGGATCGGATCCATACGCTAAGCGTCCGGGCCGGGACGCCCCGGCGACTCCTGGAAGCTGATCGGCATCATCGGGAACAGACGCTCGTTGCCCTCGACGACGATCTGGTCTCCCGCCGAGAGCCCGCGTGCCTCGATGGCGACGCGGGCGCCGGCTTCGAAGAGCAGGCGGATCGACACGGGCGTCGCCTGGTGTCCCCCCGCGCCGTCGGGTCGGGCGAGGTACACGTAGAACCCGATGTCGTTGCGTAAGAGCGCATCCCGCGGAACGGTCAGGAACGCTCCATCCCGCCCGGTGGGAACCCACCCCGTCACCGACATGCCCTCGGCCAGCGTGCCCGCCGGATCGTCGAGACGCACGCGAACCGGGAACGTGCGGGCCGCCGCGTCGACCCGCGGGACCACCCGCGCGGCGAGGGGCTCGGTGGTGACTCCCGTCGCGTCGACGAGCACGCGGATGCGGGCGTCGGACCCCCGGAGCGTCGGTGCGTACCGCTGGGGGACGTCGAGCCACGCGTCGTAGGCGCCGGTGGCCACGATCTCGACGAGTCCATCACCCTCGGCGACCCACTGGCCGCTCTCCGTGTGCTTTGCGACGATCACGCCGTCGAACGGGGCCGTGATCTCCATGTCGGAGAGCCGCGTCCGCAGCAGCGCCTGCATCGACTCGTTCGTGCCGAGCTCGTGGGTGGCTTCGTCGCGTCGCGCCGCGGCGATCCGCATTTCCGCTTCGGCGTCGAGCAGCTCCTTCGGATTGATGGCCGATCGCGCCTCGAGCGTGCGCAGCGCCTCGACGTCCCGCGTTTCCATATCCAGCTCGGCCTGGCGGGCGGCGGCCACCGCCTTCGCGACGAGCGCCTGCAGCTGGAGCTGTTGGAGTGTCAACTCGAGCCGGCGTCGATCGAGCCGCGCGAGCGGGTCACCGGCGCGGACGACGTCACCGGCCTCCACGAGAACGGCCCGGACGAGGCCCGGCTCGATCGTCGCGACGAGCGAACGCGCCACCGCGCGGAGCTCGCCGGTGACCTGCCGGCGTTCGGCCAGCGTCTCCTCCGTGACGGGCGCGACGAGCACGGCGGTCGCGGGGGGCCCCTGCGCGGCGGTTGGGGTCACGGCAACGCCCGCGGCAACCGTCGTCAGAACGACCAGCAGCATGAGCGAATTGCGGTTCGGGCCCATCGGGCATCTCCTCTGCTTCCCAGTGCGTCACCGATCGCCTCGACCCGTCGGGGGACCCGCCGAGGACTGAGCGTAGTCGCCACCGCGGAGGCCTTCCAGCCTCAGCACGATCCCCAGTCGGCGAGCAGCCGGGCCAAGTCGTCGGGACCGACCATTCCGTCGCCGTCGAGATCGGCCGAACAGCCGCCGCACCCGCCCCACGCCGCGAGGAGCGTGAGCAAGTCGCCGAACCCGACGAGCCCGCTGCCGTCGAGGTCGGCGGGGCACGGCTCGATGACCCGAACCCGCTGGTCAGCGGCGATCTCCGTCAGGACCGCGACGCGGCCGGATGGGAACCGAACTTCGAGCCGATCGACCGTCGCCGCGGGACCGAGACCGAAGTGGGACTCCAGCGGTGGTCCGGCGTAGAAGCTGCCGCCAACCGTGATCACGCCGAGCTGGGTGCGGCCGCCGGCCGTGACCTCGATGCGAGCGCCGACGCCATCGCGATTGGAGCGCCGGCCGATCGCCTCGACGATGAGCCAGTGGTTCTCGCCGCGCGGCGTGTCGTTGCGGTAGACGGTTACCGGGCCGAGGACGTCGAAGACGAGGAAGTCGGTGTCGCCGTCGCCCTCGAGATCGATCGGCACCAGGGAACGGGTGTTGCCGACGTGGGCGAGCCCCGACGGTTCGGAGGCGTCGACGAACCCTCCGGTGCCGTCGGCGTGGAAGAACACCGCGGGCGTGTGCCACGGCGGCTGGGTCCAGCCGTTGACCGCGTAGAGATCGCGGTGGCCGTCGAGATCGGCGTCGAAGGCCCACACGCCCCATCCCCACGCGGTGTCGCCGATCCCCGCGCGGGCGGTGCCGTCGGTGAATCGTCCCGTGCCGTCGTTGCGGTAGAACATGTTGCAGCCGCCGGGGGTGCTGCAGCCGCCGTCCTTGCCGGTGATGTTCGTCGTGTAGAGGTCGAGGTCCAGGTCGCCGTCGAGGTCGGCGACCGCGACGCCCATGTCGTTGGCGACGTGCAGCGTGCCGGCTGCCTCGGACACGTCGGTGAACGTGCCGTCGCCGTTGTTGCGGAAGAGGTAGTCTTCATCGAAGTCGACGGCGCAGAAGATGTCGAGGGCGCCGTCGTCGTCGAAGTCTGCCATCACCGGTGTCCACTGAAAGCGTTCGCCGGGCGGGCGGGTGCCGGCGGTGTCGGTCACGTCGGTGAACCGGAAGCCGCCGTCGTTGCGGTAGAGGGACGTCGTGTAGCCGAACCAGCCCGTGACGAAGAGATCGAGGTCGCCGTCGCCGTCGTAGTCGCCCGCCGTGGCGCCGCCGATGGTCGGCTCGAGGGGGCCGACGCCCGAGCCGGCGGTGACGTTCTCGAAAGCGCCGTCGCCACGGTTGCGAAACAGCTGGGAGCAGGGGAACGACGCGTCGAACGGGCTGCAGTCGTTGAGGACGAAGAGGTCGCGGTGGCCGTCGTTATCGAGGTCGAGAAACAGGGCCATGTGCGCGAAGCCGAGGTCGCCGACGCCGGCGGCCTCGGTCACGTCGACGAACACGCCGCCGTCGTTGCGGAAGAGGCGATTCGGCCACCCGTACGAGTCGCACACGTAAACGTCGTGATCGCCGTCGTTGTCGTAGTCCGCCACGGCCGCCCCGGCGCCGAACCGGGCGTTTTGACCCGGCAGCAGCGGCGGCACCGGATCCCCGTCGTGGTGGGTGTGAACGATGCCCGACGCCGCGGTGGCCTCGCGGAACCGCACCTCCGGCAATCCACCGTCGCCCGGAACGCCCAACGCCGCGATGACGACCGCCTCGAGCACCTCGATTGCCTCCACAGATCCAACCTTAGGACGGCCCGGACACCCGCGGAAGCGACCGGACGGCCGGTCGATCCGACAAGCCCCCAAAAAGGGACAGGCACTTGTCGGCTGTGGCCCACGACCCATGCCCGCGACAAGTGCCTGTCCTCTCTGGGGGGCCCTCTGGGGGGCCGGGAGTTCGAGAAGTGCCTGTCCTCTCTTGGGCTCTCTCTTGGGCTCTTGGGCTCTTGGGGGGCCGGGAGTCGAGAAGTGCCTGTCCTTTGTTGGGGGCGGATGTGGTGTTTGGGGGTGCGGTGTGGTGTTGGCACCACGTGGCTTGGAGGGTCGTCCGAGAACAGTGGCCGTTTCCGCGTCCGCCCCCCGCCGTGTCCGCCGGCACGCTCCTTGCTCCTGTGACCTCGGGCCACCGGTCCGTAACTCGCCCGATAACAGGGGTTTGTGAAAAGGTTTGCGAACTCCTCACCACCCGCGGGCGAACTGAGAGAGGGCAAGGACGCAGTTGATGAAGACGAGAATCGCCATCCTGGACGGCGTACGGACCCCGTTGTGCAAGGCCGGAGGACGTCTGGCGCACGTAGCGGCTGACGATCTGGGGGCCACGGTCACCGCCGAAGCCCTGGCCCGACTGGAGCTGGATCCCGCCGCGGTCGATGCCGTGATCTTCGGCAACGTCGGTCAGCCCGCCCACGCCGCCAACATCGGCCGCATCATCAGCCTCAAGGCCGGCATTCCCGAACGGGTGGTCGCCCACACCGTGCACCACAACTGCGCGAGCGGCATGCGATCGGTGACCGA
>JABDLI010000325.1 GCA_013003065.1 Phycisphaerales bacterium
GTCCATCGCGAAGGGGGATCTGACTCCCTCGCGCAACGGACGACGCACGGCACGGACGCTTCGCTGTCCGTGGCACCATTGTTGCGTTCTCCGGTCCGCGTTCGTGTCCGTGCCCGCGTTCTACCGCCCGCGGTACGGCTGCTCCTGCTCGTACAACGCGAGCCGCTGCCGCAACGCCGGCACCATGCCCCGGTACTGCGGTGTCGAGCCGGCCACTTCCGCGGCCCGGGTGGCGTGGCGGACGGCTTCGTCGAACTTTCCGGCCTCTGCGCACGCGGCGGCGAGCGTGTTGAGCAGCATCGGGTTCTGGAAGTTCGTTTGCTCGCAGAGAGGGGTGATCAGGCGAATGGCCTCGGCGCCGTTGCGATACGAGGCGTCGGGCCCCGTCGCCAGCATCCACGCGAGGTCGTTGCGAAGCTGCGCATCGGTGGAGTTGCGGGCGAGGGCGGTTCGGAGGACTTTCACGGCGTCGCCGACGGCGCCGCTTCGATAGAGCGATCGTGCGAGGTTGCTCTGAACGCCGCGGTAGTCCGGGTCGGCGTCGGCGACGCGGGCGAAGGCCCCGGCTGCCTCCGCGTGACGGCCCGACCGCCCGAGCATGACGCCGTGCTCGAACCGCGCTTCCGGATCATCGGGGTGCGCGGCGACGGCTTCCCGGAACGCCGCTTCCGCCTCGTCCCACCGACGCAGGTCACGGAGCGCCGAGGCGTAGCTCATCGCCGACTTGGTCGTGCCGAGCTTTCGGGCGGCCGACTCGAGCAGGTTGAGCCCCTTCTCGGTCTCGCCCGTCTTCACGAACGCGAGCCCCAGCGTGCTCTGGATCTCGTACTGGGTCGGGTCGATCTCGAGCGCGCGTTGCAGGTGCGGGATCGCGCGGGGCAATTCGTTGGCGTGCACGGACACCATGCCGAGCTGCGCGTGTCCGATCGCCGAATCCGGATCGATGCGAATCAGCTCGTTCCACTCTTCCCGGGCGCGGTCGACCTGGCCCCGTCCGAGATAGGCATCGCTCCGCTTCGCCCGCCAGTGCGTGGTCACGCCGGCGTCCCACTGCCACTGCGTACGCAGCGGATCCGGCAAGGGCTCCAGCCGCTGGCCCGTCCCGACGGAGGCGAGCACGGCCGCCGCTTGTTCCGTCCGGCCGAGGCGGCGATACGTCTCGGCCAGGTTGATGAGGATGTGATCGGTCACCGGGTTCATGGCCCCCGCCCGCTCGAGCAGCTGCAAGGCCGTCTCGGCGTCATCCCGGGCCAGCGCCACCTCCGCCTTGCCGATCGGAATCCGGATCAGCGTCGGATCGAGTTCGTCAGCGCGGTCGTAGTGCTTCACGGCCGAGTCGACGTCGCCCCGCATCAGGTAGAGGTGCGCAAGCTGGACGTGGAGCGGCGCATAGTCGTCTTGCAACTCGAGCGCGCGGAGGAACAGCTCGAGCGACGCATCCTGGTTGCCGACGGCATTGGCGATCCCTTCGAAGTACGGCCACCGCACATCGGTGGGGTCGAGCCGGCCCGCTTCGCGGTAGCACGGAATGGCATCCTCGATCATGCCGTGGACTTCCAGTCCGATGGCAAGCTGCCCCCACGCCTCGGCCGACCCGGGGTTGGCCGCGACCTCGCCGCGGAGCTCGTTGATCCGGCGGACGAGCGCCGCCTCCATGCCGCTCAGATCGGGCGCGGGAATGGTGGCCGCGCCAGACGACCCGCCCAGCGTCGTGCCCGACGACGTGCCCGACGACGTGCCACCGACGGTCGCCGTTTCCGCGTCCGGCGTTCTCTTGCATCCGAACCCGGAAACGCCCATGAGCATCACGGCCAGTATCACCGTGAGGGTCACGCGTCTACGAAGAGATGTGATCATGGTCGCCCCGGGGACGCACCGCGTCCACCGCCTCCGTACGCCGAACGGATGTTGCGGGTGCGAACGATCGTGCCGGCGCCACGCTCGACCGTCCGCCGAACATCGACCGGACCCCCCTCGAACGACTCGACGAGCCCGTCCGGCCATTCAACGATCAGCTCGTCCAGCGTGGTCACCGCCCCGAGGCCGAAGTGCGTCTCCGGCGGGCTGGCCGATGCGTAGCTGTGCGCGGTCCGAACGATCCGCCGAAAGCGTCGCTCACCGGCGCCGACCTCGATCACCGCACCGAGCGCATCCCGTCCGAGCGCGGGATCGACGGCCCGCACCGCCAGCCAGTGCCCCGCCCGCGCAAACTCGTTGCGATACACCCGGATCGATCCGTTCGAGTTTGAGATCACGACGTCGAGATCACCGTCGCCGTCCAGGTCGCCGACACACAGCCCCCGGCTCACTTCGACGTGCCGGGCCAGGTCACCGGCCGTGGCGGCGTCGGCATCCGCAAAACGGCCCGTCCCGTCGTTGAGCAAAAGCTGATTCGGTTCGGCGTAGGGCGTCCAGTGCGGGTTCAGACCAATCGCATCGGCCCGCGCGAGCTTGCGAACAACCCGGCCGTTCCCGACGACGACGTCCAGATCGCCATCGAGCTCGACATCGAGAAAGGCGGCGCCGAACGCGGTGAAGTCGAGGCTGCCCGGGGCGAGCCCGGCGGGAATGGTGTCGTCCTGGTAGACGCCCGGCGCGACCTGCCGGTAGAGGGTGTTCGTCTCACGCACGAGATGGCCGATGAAGAGATCGAAGTCGCCATCGGCGTCGACGTCGCCGTAGCCGATCCCCATGCTCGCCTCCGGCCGCCCGAACGTGTTGACCGCCAGCCCCATCGTGAGCGCGCGATCTTCGAACTGCATCGGGCCGGTCTGGATCCACGCGAAGTTGGGCTCGCCGTCGTTCGCGACGTAGATGTCGATCGCGTCGTCACCGTCCAGGTCGCCGAAGACGACACCAAGCCCCTTGCCCGGCCTCACCGCGACGCCGGCCGGCTCGCTCACGTCGGAAAACGTGCCGTCGCCGTTGTTGCGATAGAGGACGTCCAGGGTCCCGTCGAAGATTGAAGGCCCGGGGTACTCCGGTCGCCCGGCCGGATCGAACTGCTTGACGGATTCGTCCAGGGCGAGGTAGTTGCACACGTACAGATCGAGGTATCCGTCGCCGTCGAGATCGCCGAAACCCGCCGAGACCGCCCACTCGTCGTTCGCGATCCCCGCCGCGGTGGACACATCGGTGAACGTTCCGTTCCCTTCGTTGCGATAGAGCACGTCGGCCTCGTAGTTGGCCACGTAGAGATCGAGATCGCCGTCGTTGTCGATGTCGCCGGTCGTCACGCCCTGCCCGAATCCGCGGTCGCCGACGCCCGCGGCATCGGTCACGTCGACCATCTGCCCGTCCGCCTCCTGACGGTACAGGCGGTTGGCCCCTTCGGGAGTCGTCGACTCCCCCTTCCCGTTGCGAAAGGCGTTGACGATGTAGAGATCGAGGTCGCCGTCGTTGTCGTAATCGAAGAGAGCGCACCCGGCGGTCATGCTGTCGGGAAGGAAGTAGTCGCCGGAGAGCGATCGATCGATCGCGAAGTCGATGCCGAGATCGGCCGCGACGTCGATGAACCCCCCGCGGATGCTCGCACCCTCGGTCCTGCCCTGGGTCTGCCCGGCATCCGGCGCGGTCCGATCGCATCCGGGCGTCACCGTCACGGTGGCGGCCAGCGTCACGAAAAGAGCGAACCATCGGCGGTCGATCCTGCTCATCCGGCCCAGTGTACTGCCTGCCATCGCAAAGACGAGCGCTTTCGACAACCGAACGGCCGAACGGCCGATTCGAATCGACCGACGGGGATCGGCGTCACGAGTGCCGAACCGTCGCGTTGGGTGGTCTCGCGGTTGTGGCGCGGCGATCCGCTTCAGTCGACCCGAGTCCAGTAGTCCGTGAACACGCCGGGCACGCTCGCGTGAAAGCCGCCGGGCGTGAAGACCGCCATCGGCTCGTCGAAGAGCGGCAGCTCGAACTCGATCTCGTCCCCCCGTCTGGTGACGGGCGACGAGCCCCGCGGCCCGCTGAGGTCGTAGGTCGCGCCGGCCCCGTCATCGCGTGTGTAGTAGACGCTTTCCTCGGTGTAGACATCGCCGGTCAGCGCGTACCGGGCGATCGAGCCGATCGCCGTCCGCGTGCCGTCGGGATTCGGCCACACGATGTTGAAGTTGCGATACCCGTCGGCGTAGGTGAGCAGACCGACGATCTCCGGCGGACGCTGCACCTGTCCGTCCGGGAGCACCCGGTGGTCGAGCACGTACGTGCCATCGAGCGTGGTCGGGGTCGACTCGCATCCCGTCGCGACGAAGGCTGCTGTCGCCACGACACCCGCACAGATCATCCGTTGCAACATTGGTATCCCTTTCGTCTTCACCGCCCGTCTCCCGCGACGGGCCACGCGGGGAATCGTACGGCGGCGGCCGGGATGGGCAAGTGGAGGAGCGCCCGCGACGCTGCGGTCGACGAGCCGGCCGGGAGTCCCGTTCCGCGACAACACAAGTTGGCGCCGGATGTTGCGCCCGTTCGACGCCGCGGCCGGCCGCGAACGACGGCGATCTGGGCCGTGTCCGGACTTTGAACGATCGCACTCGGGGACGGGCACGCTATCCTATTGAGAGCCCCCCCGAGAGATCACCATGCGAGAGACCGGCCCGGCTTCGACTCGTGCGTTCACGATCATCGAGCTGCTGGTGGTCGTCAGCATCATCGCCCTGCTCGTCGGCGTGCTGCTTCCCGCCATCGGGCGGGCTCGCGACCAGTCGCGGCAGGCCATGTCGGGTGCGAACCTCCGGAACCTCGCCACCGCGCACGGCAGCTACGCGGCGGAATGGGGCGATCGTCAGTTCACGATGGTCGATGACAACATCGCCGTGTACGGCGAGTCCGCCGGCCCCGCGTTCGAGGAGTACTACAACCGCAACGGCGCGGACGGCTGGTTGAGCTGGCATCCACCCGTGCACCTGGGCCGGACGATCACCGGTGGCGAGTACGCGTTCTTCAACGCCCCGGGCCAGGTCGGCAACCACGGCCTCACCCAGCCCATCGTCTTCCGCGGAGAGGACGGCATTCGCTACTTCGGCTCGTTTCGCATTCCGAACTGCACCGCGTTCAACCAGTACGTCAGCGGCAAGTTCTACGAGAAGGTCTTCTACGCGCCGAAGGACACCGTCGTCGTGGATCGGATCATCCACACCCCCGGCGGGTGGAGCTGCTTCGACGATCCGGCGCCGTACTGCGTCACGGGCGGCAGCCCGGCCTGGTGCAGCTACGTGCTCAGCCCCGCGGCGATGTTCTCGCCGGACGTCCTTGCCAACCCCGACCGCGGTGGGTACACCACGCCGTTCGAGCTCAAGGCGGGGTTCCGTTCCCCGTCGTTCAGCCAGGCGCTCTATCCGAGCTTGAAGACCCACATGCTGGAGCATCACTGGCTCCAGTCCCGGCGGGCCGAGTGCAACCCGGCCTTCGATCCCGGGGGGCACTACGCCTGCCAGCCGTACTTCTTCAATGCGTCGTGGGAGTCACAGCCCATGACCTTGTTCTACGACGGACACGTCGAATCGGTCGGGGTTCGCAAGGCGATGCGACACGACGGAAGGGTCGAGACACAGTCGGGGCACGGACTCTGGAGCCGCGACACCACGTTCGGGGAGAATGGCTACTACATCGATGCCGCCTATGACCAGGCGGCGACGAGCTTTCACATTCTCACCACCGACGGCATCCGAGGCCGGGACTTCGTCTCGGACTGACGCCGGCACGAACGGAGGTTGCCATGCCGCAGGTCAAGTCGAGGTCCGAATCGCGGATCAGCGATGCCGCGGTCGTTCGCGCCACCGGGTGGACGTGGGATCACTGGTTCCGCCTGCTCGACGCCCGCTGCGCCACGGCCCTCACGCACCGCGAGATCGTCGAGCTCGTCGCGGAGATGACGCCACGCACCAGCGGCTGGTGGCAGCAGATGATCACGGTCCAGTACGAGCAAGCCCGCGGCCTGCGTGCGCCCCACGAGCGACCGGACGGCTTCGAGATCAGCGCCAGCAAGACGGTCCGCGTCCCCGTCGATCGCCTCTACCGCGCATGGAGCCGACGGCAGACGCGGGACGCCTGGCTGCCGGAGCCCGCCCTGGACGTGCGCAAGGCGAAGAAGGAGCGTTCGATGCGGATCGCGTGGCCCGACGGCCGCACGAACGTCGACGTGCACTTCTACGCCACGGGTGACGAAAAGAGCCGCGTGTCCGTGCAGCACGGGCGGCTCGATGACGCCGAGGAAGCGGAAGCGTGCAAGCGTTACTGGCGAGAGAGGCTTGCGTCCCTCAAGGAGCGGCTGGAAGGCTGACGCGGATCACGGGGCGTGCCTCACGCGGATCGTCCGAATCGTTGGAACGCCCGCTCCTTGGCCTTCGCCTTTTCTACCTCCCGATTGCGGGGCGTCGCCGTGGTGACCAGCTCATCCAGCAGACGCCCCGCCACGTCCGCCACCCCATCGATGGCGCGTTCGAAGGCGGCTTCGTTCGCACGCGAGGGCTTCTGGAAGCCGCTGATCTTCCGCACGAACTGCACGGCCGCCGCGTGGACCTCCTCGTCGGTGGCCGGCGGATCGAAGTTGAAGAGCGTTCGAATGTTCCTGCACATGGTTCATGCCCTCAAGCGGCCGCGTAACGCACCACCGCGATGAAGTGACAGGACGTGCCGGCGAGCACGCAGAGGTGCCAGAGAAAGTGACCGTACCGTATCCGGTGATCGGTGATGTAGAAGCCGATCCCTCCGGTGTACGCAAGCCCGCCGGCCAGCAGCCAGAAGAGCCCCCACCCCGGCAGCAGCTCGAGCATCGGTTTGGCGGCGATCAGGATGAGCCACCCCGCGGCCACGTAGAGCGTCAGCGACAACGCCGGATGCCGCGTGCCGCGGAAGACCTTGAGCGCAATCCCGATCAGACACACCCCCCACACCAACCCAAACAGGGTCCACCCCCACCCACCCCGCAGCACGCCGAGCGTGAACGGCGTGTACGTCCCGGCGATGAGCAGGAAGATCGCGGCGTGGTCGATCACGCGAAGAACCTGCTTCGCCCGCGGCCGGGGAATCGCGTGATACAGCGTGGACGCGGCGTACAGCAGCAGGATCGAAGTGCCAAACACGATCGCACCGGCCACGCTCGCCACCCCCCCTTCCTCGACCGCCGCGCTGACGACGATCGGGAAGATCACGATCGCAGCGATGAGGCCAATGCCGTGGCTGATCGCGTTCGCGATCTCCTCGCCGGGGGATTGGGAGCGGAGGGACGCGGGCATGATGAGATCGTAGGCGGGGCACGGACGCGGACGCGGACACGGGCGCGGACACGGACACGGACGCGGACGCGGACGCGGACGCGGACACGGACACGCACGCGGACCCGGACACGGACACGGCCGCGGACACGGACCCGGACCCGGACACGGACACGGACACGGGCACGGACCCGGACACGGGCACGGACCCGGACACGGGCACGGGCACGGACACGAACGCGGATCTGCCGCCGAACCACCGCTCCCCGCGGCCGTGCGCAAGCCGCCGTATGATGCACTCGCCAAGTACTGCGTCTTCGTTCCGGGCTCGAGGACCTCACGCGGTGAATCGAGTTCGCCTGATCATGGTTCTTGCGGTCTCCGTCCTCGCAATGGGCGCGGCGCTGCTCCTGCTCCTCGACGACACGCGGCGTTGGGAGGAACGCGGAGCCACCGCCCTCAAGCAGATGGCGACCGCATCGGTGCTGTACAACGAGGGATTCGGCGCCGCGCCGCCAAACGCGTTCACGCTCGTGTGGTCCAACTACTTCACGCCCGAAACCGCGGTGCTGCCGGGCTCGGACACCGTGGCTGCCGACGTTCGTTTCTTCGGGCGATCGGCGAACGATCTCTGGGCCATGGACGCCGAAGCGGCGCAAGCGCTCTTGTCCCGATCCCCCGAGCGAACCGGTGGCTGGGAGTGCTTTGGCGACTTCTTCCTCACGCCCGAGTTCTGGCAGGAGGGCGGCGGCTCGAGTCCCGACCGGAGGCTCATCCTCGCGGTCTCGATCGGCTATGGGAATCCGCCGCGTCGCGTGGTCTACTCTCCCGGCTGCTCGACGGCAGTCGTCGCGGATCCGGGGTGGCTCGACGAGCAGAACGACCTTCGAGCCACCATGGGCTTCGCGTCACTCGAGTTGCCAGCGCGATGACAGCTGGCGCGAGCAACGTGAAGCGAGCGATCAAGAGACTGGCCCTGCTGCTGACGCTCGGAAGCCGCCTGTAACGTCGTCGTGGCGTAGGCGTTGTCCATGCCGGGCCGCAGGATCTTCGTTGCCCCGATCGACACGAAGTGGCCGATCGCGACGCCCGCCGACCTCCAATGGGCGCAGGC
The DNA here is from genome assembly GCA_013003065.1 of Phycisphaerales bacterium. GTDB lineage: Bacteria > Planctomycetota > Phycisphaerae > Phycisphaerales > SM1A02 > JABDLI01. Next base: position 8,323 of record JABDLI010000325.1, read on the forward strand.
CCCTCCAGATCCGCTCGGCCCAGCTTTATGTTACTCGCCTCCGGGCAGGCGAATGCTCGATGCCTGGCCGCTCGACCATCGTCTCGCGTTTCAGCGTGAGGCTAGCATGCCCGAGGGCTGCCAGACCAGCAGGTGTGCCATCGAGTCGTTGCACTGCTCCAATTGCGGATACGACCTTCGCGGATCGCCGCGAGATGCGGTCTGTCCCGAGTGCGCCCAGCCCGTGCGGGTTTCACGGCTTGCGGGTCGGGCCGAGTGGTCGCCCGCGATTGCCCTCCGCCGAGCCGTGCTCCACACGCTCGTTTACTCCGTCGCCTCAGCGATCGCGTTGTTCGGATTGCTCTGGCTGGCCAAGCCGCTGCTGAACTGGTTCGCGGCAGCGGTGGCCCCGCGGGGGTTTGCCATCCTCGCCCTGGTCGGCGCTGCGATCGGCTTCGTCCTCACCTGCGTGCTCTGGCACCAACTCTGTGACCGGGCGGGGTTCGTCGGCGGAATCCTCGTCCCGCTCGCGGCAGTCGGCGTGGCAGGCGCCGCCGCGCTCGCCGCGTGGTCGGCGATCGTGCTCGCCGGCGTTGCGGTCGGCGCCGCCGTCACGATTGCGGGGTCCGCCACGTTCATCGCGTACGTGCTCATCGTGACCTCGGTCATGACTGATTAGCCTGGACCGGAACCAACCCACCACATGACCCACGAACACTTGATCTACATCGCCGGCGTACTGCACCTGGTGATCGCCGCCGCCAACTTCGTCGCGGCTCGCATGTACGGCTACCGCGAAGGAATCCGGCCGTTGCCGACCGTCCTGCGTCAGGTGTTCGTCATTCAGAACGTCTTCATCGTGGTCGTTCTCGTCGGCCTCAGCCTGCTCTGTTTCCTGTTCGCACGAGAGCTGACCGGAGGCCGGCCGCTTGGTCGCGCCCTGAGCCTGTTCATCGCCGTGTTCTGGCTCGTCCGCCTGGGAATCCAGCTCTTCTACTACGACCGCGCCGAGCGGCGACGGCATCGGGCGATCGATGTCTGCTTCATCGTGGCATTCGCCTACCTCGCGGCGGTGTTCTTCCGGGCCGCCCTTGTGTCGGCGTGAGCGTCTGTTTCAGGCGGGCGACGCCGGCGGCAGAACGGCCGCCCACGCGAACGTCACGGTGAAGAACGCGAAGAGAACGGTCAGCGTGTGGTATCCGGCCCGCAGCCACCAGGTGGTGAGGTGCTCCTTCACGTCGAAGACGGCCTGGAGCGGCAGCCGGACGCCCCAGAAGACGGCGATGTAGCCGCAGACACAGCGGGCGAGGCGACCGCCGCCGGCCAGCGTCTCCGCGTTCAGCAGGCTGATCAGCCCGAAGGCCACGATCGCGAGCGCGATGTAGGCGCCGTAGACCATGTACATCTGCCGGTGCAATCTCCGCAGCGGTCGCAGCTCGCTCCTCCAGTCGAGCCGGAACGGCACGAGCGCTGCGGCGACGAGCACGAGCAACTGGCCGATTCCGGCGGCGAAGATGAGGTGCTCGAGAATCTGCTCCATCGTCGTGACTCCTTCGGGCTGCTAAGGAACACCGGCGGCGTGCATGAACGGTACGACGACGTCACGCACGAATGGCGGGTGAAAGAGGAGGGGGACGGGGACGGCCAGGACCAGCACGGTGAAGCCGCGACCCCGCCAGCCCGCGCCAAGGCCCGCGCGCCGCCCGCGTCGCGAGCGCTCGAGCATCATCGCGAGCGCCTGGAGGAGAAAGTACAGCGTCGGTCCGCCGTACCCGCCGCCCGCGGGCACGGAGATCACCAGGTCGTGAACGAGCCCGCTGAACACGAAGCCGACGACGAGCGCCGTCCGCGGTCCGAACCGCGTCGTCAGCGGCCGGAACAGGAAGCGGTGCGTGAGATCGCGGAAGGCGGTGTTCCAGCGTCGGCCCCAGAATTCGGCGAGGCTCTGTGATGCCAACGGTCGCAGCATGAGCGGCCGGGCGTTGACGCCGGCGGTGCGCCACGCGCAGCTCAGAAGGTGGAAGAGCCCGACGTGCGCGATGAAGATGAAGCCGATCATCCCGAGCCAGCCCACCGCGAGGGGATGATCTGCCGGCAACAGGCGGGGAGCGCCCCAGAAGAGCGCGATGCCCAGGGCCGCCTTGACGCCGGCTCCGACCCACTCGCGTCGCGGAACGGCGTGGCGAGCGAACCCGGGACGCGAACGCAGGAACCCGTCGGCGTCGAGCCCGGGCCACGCGAACAGATAGGCGACGTGCAGCCAGCCTGGGGCGTCGATCACGCGGCGGCGCCGCCACGTCAGCCACTTGCAGCCGGCGAAGAGCGCGATCGAGAGAACCCACATGAGCGCCCACCGCGGCCACGTCGCCGGCGCCACGACGAGGACGGCGATCGGCAGGAGGCCGAGCGCGAGCCATCCGTGCCAGGGCGGGGGTGGGTTGCGGGAGGTTGACATCGTTCGTGACCGGCTCCCGCGGCAGTGTACCGCCACGACGGGGTTGCCGCGGCGCGGTCGAGTGTCCACGGCCGACCGCACCTGCGATCTTCGATCCGGTCCGGCGTTCGGACAACGTGAAGGTGGTGCTGATCGCGCTGTCGTGCTCGACGCGCTCATCGCGATCGTTGGCGATTCCCGTATTCGTGATCACCGTTCCCCTGATGCTGACCGCCGCCATGTGGCTCGAGCAGGTCGCTTCCGTCTGAGCGGCCACTCCGCCATCCGTTCTCGTCGCCATGCGCGCACCACACGCCCAACGGCCGCAGGTGCGCGAGGATCTCCTCCAGCGTGAAGAAGCCCAGGCACGGGTAGGCTCCGATCCGGGCGGGGCCTTCGCGCAGGATCTTGCGGGTCAGCACGATGGCGGCGGAGCTCGGCGTGGCCGGACCGTCGTAGTCCGTGACGATCGCCCGCCGGCGTTCGATGGGTTGGCCGTCGTGGTCCCGGCCATGGAGCCAGACCGCCAGCGATCCGTTCGTCGAACCGAACGGGAACAGCATCAGAGATGCCCTCAGGAACAACGCGCGATACGACGGGCGATCGAACCGGACCCACGACGCCAGCGGGCGACACGCGGTGAGCAGGTAGTTCAGCGCATCGAGCTCCAGCCCGGCGTGGAACCGCACCGTGTGAACGCCGAAGTGGGCCGGGAACAACTGCAGATCGGGCACGTCACAGTTGTGCACACGGCGCCGGCCGACCGGCGGGGGGAACTCCAGACGCACCGCGTCGCCCCAGCCCGGTCGCTCGACCCACCGTCCGTCCCGCCACACGCGGGCACGGACCCGGGCACGGGCACGGACACGGACGCGCACGCGGACGCGGACCCGGACGCGGACACGGACGCGCACGCGGACCCGGACGCGGACGCGGACACGGACCCGGACACCGACGCCGTCTCCCTACCCCCCCTCCTCAACCTCCTGCGCCCCCAGCAGCTCATCCAGCGTATAGCCCTGCCCGCACTCCGGACAAACCGCGTTCCGCAACCCAACCATCGAGTACTGGCACCGCGGGCACACGACGTTCGTCTGCGTCTGGGTCATCGGCAACGCTCCGAAGACACACGCGTCGACGAGCGGCATCCAGAGCAGCATGATGACGCCGCCGGTCAAGAGGCACAGGCCGAGGATGACGTAGTCGGACCCGGGCAGGAGCTGCCAGGTGTCGATCGCCCACGCCGCGACCGACACGAGCATCGCCAGGCCGACGGTGGCGGGAACGAGCCGCGCGAGACGGCCGCGGATCGCGCGGCCGCGGAGCTCCCCGCGGCCCCGGACGACGGGACGCCAGATCCACACGAGGGCCGCGAACCACAGCACGCCCGCGGCGATCACGCCGATGCCGATGTCCTCGTCCTGCACGCCGGATCGTTCGAGGCCCAGCACATCACGGATGGCCGTGCCCCGGGCGATCACGCCGAAGAGCCATGCGGCGGCGACGCCGAGTCCGCCGATCAGCATTCCGGTCGCGAGGGAGGCGACCACGACGATGAGCGGTCGGGTTTCCTCGCCGCGTTGCAGCCTCCGGACGATGTCGCGTGCGTTCTCGGTGTGATCGCGCATGAGCAGTGTCTCGTTGGGAGGAGGCGCCGTGCCGTTTCCGTGAAGATCGGCACGGGGGTCGCAGATTCATCGATGATCGGTCCCCAGGGGCCTCTATACTCGGGCCTGTCCGACCGAGATCGGTCCCCGCGTCACTCCCACGGAGAAAGATCATGCCCCCGACGTCACGCGCTGTGCTTCGCTCGTGTTTCCTTCTCACCATGCTCACGGTCGGCTCCGCGTCCGCCGGCGACGGCTGCACGCCGGCGTGGGACACCACCCTTGGCGTGACGGGCATGAACGACCTCGTCGCCGCGTTCGAGGTCTACGACGACGGATCGGGCGGCGGAGACGAGCTGTACGCAACCGGGAGCTTCACGACTGCCGGCGCGGCGGGCACGAGACAGCTGGCCAAGTGGAGCGGCACCGGCTGGACCTCCGTCGGCGGCGGGCTGCAGGGCGGATTTTCCAGCACCCTCGCCGTCTTCGACGGAGCGCTCTACGCCGCCGGCTACCACGACCTCGCCGGTGGTGTCGCCGGCACGGCCAAGATCGCGCGGTGGGATGGCGTCGCGTGGACCGGCCTCGACGCCCAGCTGGAGCTGTTCAGCAACTCGATCTGGGGCCTCGAGGTCTACGACGACGGCACCGGCCCGGCGCTCTACGTCGCCGGCAACTACGCGGACGTCGGGGGCACGACCTTCGACTTCATCACCCGGTGGGACGGCAGCACGTGGAGCGACGTTGGCGGCAGCGGGCTCGGCGGCGCGGGGATTCCGCTCATCGCGATTGCGATGGAGGTCTTCGACGACGGTCGCGGCCCTGCCCTCTACGTCGGGGGCCGGTTCGGGTCGATCGGTGGCGTGGCGGCGAGCCACATCGGGCGGTGGGACGGCACGAAGTGGGAACCACTTGGCAGCGGTCTCAGCGGCGCGGGAGCGGGCACGGGCGCACACGCGATGGCCGTCTACGACGATGGCCGCGGTCCGGCGCTCTACGTCGGCGGGCAGTCGTTCACGACGGCCGGAGGCGTGGCCGTCAGCCGCATCGCCCGGTGGGACGGCACGAGCTGGTCGGCCGTGGGCGACGGCTTCAACAGCACGGTGTGGGACCTGCGGGTCTTCGACGACGGAAGCGGCCCGGCCCTCTACGCCATGGGTCTCTTCACGATGTCCGGCGCGACGCCGGTCAACCGCATCGCCCGCTGGCGGGGCGATGCGTGGGAAGCGGTCGGGGTCGGGGTCAACGAAGACATCTTCGGCGCGGTCGTCTACGAAGACGACGGCGTGCCGACGCTCGTCGTCGGCGGCGACTTCACCGCGGCCGGCGGTCTCGCCACCAACCGCGTCGCCCAGTACACCGGCTGCGTCGCGGCCTGCCCGCAGGATCTGGACGGCACCGGCGACGTCGGCTTCACCGATCTCATCTCGGTCCTCGCGGCGTGGGGACCGTGCGTCGGCTGCCCGCAGGACTTCGACGGGACCGGTGATGTTGGCTTTACCGATCTGCTGACTGTTCTGGCGGCGTGGGGGCCGTGTCCCTGAGGGAGCGTCGGGGGGCCGGGGGCGTGGCCTTGACCGTGCCCGCGTCCGGGTCCGTGTCCGCGTCCGTGTCCGCGTCCGTGTCCGTGACCGCGTCCGCGTCCGTGACCGCGTCCGTGCCCGTGACCGCGTCCGCGTCCGCGTCCGTGTCCGTGTCCGTGACCGCGTCCGTGTCCGTGCCCGCGTCCGTGTCCGTGCCCGCGTCCGCGTCCGCGTCCGCCCCTACGCTTGCGCCGGCTCGCACCGCTCCCCGCACTCCGGGCAACGTCCGCTCGTCAGGTTCGTCAAGCGGTAGTTGCAGCGGAAGCACACCTGCTGGGCGGCGGCGGCAGCCCGGACGCGTCGGTCCAGGTTGCGGGCCATGATCCGGGCGTAGAAGAACGACAGGACCAGCGCGGCCACCACCCACCACCCGTACCCGTGATCGAACCAGCCGAAGTCGTCGATGTTGCGCCACCGGACGATGGCGAACTGCACCAGGAGCAACGCAAACACCACCGGCGGGATCAGCGCGAAGATCCGGCACAGTCGCGCGCGGCGTCGTGGCGGTCGCCGGTCGCTGAATCGCCGCACGCCCGCCTCCAGCCACGGCGCCACCACGATCAACCAAGCGATCGCGAGCAGCCCCGGCATGAACGCGGCAATCAACGTCGCGGGCGCATTGGCGAAGAGCCACCGGCGAAACGCCGTCTGCGCGTAGAGCGGTCCCATCGTGAGAACGTAAACGGCGAGGCCGAGCACACCCGCCCACCACCACCAGCGGAAACGGCGGATCCAGGGTTCGGGGGGGGCGAGGGGCACGGGGTGATCGTATGCGACCGGGGGCCGCGGGCGATGTCCACCGCGAAGGTGCCACGGACAGCGAAGCGTCCGTGCCCCCAGCGTCCATTGCGAGTGGGAGCCACGTCCCCCTGCGCAGCGGACGACGCACGGCACGGACGCTTCGCTGTCCGTGGCACCGTTCGCTTCCCGCTGCGTGGTCACCGGCGGCGTCCTGCCGCGTCGTGCGGCTCGACCTCAGTTGTCGTGGGTCTCATGTGACGCTCGCATCCTGCGAGCTGGTCAGTGAAGATTTGGGCGTGGGTTCGGACTGTTTTTCGCACCGCCTCCGGCGGGTGCAGGGCTGCGGGATCACCGGCGGCGTCCGTGCCGCCTCGGGCAGGTTGGATCGGGCGTTTTGCGCCACCGCGTCCGTGCCCGTGTCCGCGCAAGAAAGCCCCCCGGTCCCTCGACCGGGGGGCGCGAACGCAAGCACATTCCGTCCCCGTGCCTACGGGGCCGGATTCCAATTCGCCAGCACGATCAGCAGATCGGTGAACCCCACTGCGCCGCTGCAGTCGGCGTCACCGGCCGGGCCGCTCGAGCCGAAGTTGGCGAGGACGGTGAGCAGGTCGGTGAAGTCCGTGAACCCGTCGCCGTTCAGATCGCCGTCGGGCGCCGGGACGCACGTCGCACCGCAGGTGATCGTCGCCTGGTACCCCGAGCCGCAGTCGGCGGAGCCGAAGTTCGTCGTCACGATCACCATGTAGATGCCGGGATCGAGGCTCAGAGACGTCTCGTTCACGGCGCACTGGTTGGTCGTCACGACCGACAGCGTCGGCGTGTCGTCGCAGATGGTGGGCAGATCGTCGTTCGTGTCGAGGACGAAGACGATCAGATCCTCCGCGAAGTCGCCGACGACCGACACCGTAACGGGCGTCGCGCCCGCCCCCGCCGGCACCTCCAGGAGGTACCAGTCGAGGTCGCGGTTCTCGGTGCCCCCAACGAAGAAGTTGGCTCCCACCGTGCCCTCGTACACCTCGCCGCAGGCCATGGTGCTGAAGAGCGGCGGATCGACGTTGCAGCCGCCGTTGACGACGTCCACGAACTCGTCCTCGCAGACGGCTTCGCCCTCGTCGATCGCGTCTGGATTGTCCGGCAGCGGCACACAGTCGGTCAGCTCCACGACCAGCTCGAAGTCACCGCACGAGCCGGCGCTGAAGCCCTCGAGCGTCAGGAAGTAGGTGCCCGCCTCCAGCTCGATATCCTCGATGACGGAGGCCGTCTCGCAGCCGGGGAAGTCGTCGTTGCTCGCGATGTCCGCGAGGCAGGCGGCGCTGCCCAGGTGCAGGACCGTGTCGAACGCGGCGTCGCACACCGAGAAGGTCCACACCCCGTCGAACGGAAGCGTAACTTCCCACTGCACGTCGTCGGAGGCACCGAGCTCGCACGCGCTGCCGCTGCCGCACGTGTCATCACGCCAGGTGAACGGGGCCGTGACGAGCCAGCCGTCGGGACCGAGCTCGAAACACTCGACACCGCCACACTCCGTGGCGAAACCCTGGAAGATGCCGCCCATATCGCCGCACGCCGCGCTCGAGATCTCTCCCACGCACGTCGCGTCGACGAGACAGCACGCACCGTCGGTGGTGGCTTCCTCGATGACGAGGTTGTCGAACGCCATCGTGTTCCCGTTGGCCTGTCCGAAGAACCGGAACCCGGTCGGCGCGTCGAGCCCGCCGGCAGCGCCACCCTGGAGATACCGCTCGGTCGGCAGGTGCGTGAACGTGTCGCCGGTTGCGAGATCGGTCACCTTGACTTCGAGGATCCGATTGGAGTCGAACGCGAACGTGATCGACCAGCGGTACCAGTGATTGGGCAGCAGACCCTGGAAGTCCGAGTTCGGAACGGGCTCGGTGATCGCGATGCCGTCGAAGTCGTACCACACCATGTCGGCGCCGAACGACGATGTATCGTCGACGCTGGGGAAACGGGGCAGGGCGATGAACGTCGCGTTCGTGGCCGTCGGCTGCAGCGAGAAGCTGCCCGCGTTGACCGAGAACGCCGGTGGCGTCCCGACGAACGTGACGGCGAAGTCGAAAGAGACCGTCCACGCTCCGACCCCGCCGCCGTACTCGATGTCACGCTGCGCTCGGGAGAACGGCACGGCCTTGGCGGGGTCGCCGCCGGTCGAGCCCACGAAGTTGTCGCCACCACCGGGGTTCGGCGGCAGCTCGAGCAGGTTCCCAGCATAGGTGTAGACCAGACCGGGCAGGCTGCCATCCACCGGGTTGTAGAACGAATCCTGACCCCAGATGACCTCGCCGAAGGTGGAAGCCGCCATCGTCTCGAAGTCGTTGGCGTACTGCCCGACCACTCCCCCGGCGGGCAGCAACACTCCTCCGGCGACGATCACCGCCATTCGTCGACACAATGAGAGTCGTCCGGCGCGCGCGCGTGCCGTCTTGTTCATGACGTCGGCTCCTTTCTTGTTCCACCGCCCGGGGATGTGAGGGGGCCGGACCGTGGTCCGGAGAGCGGTGCGGCCGAGGGAGAGGCCAAGCGCATCGAATCAGACGCGGTGGTCTCCGTCAAGAGTCTCGTCGCCAGATGAGAGAGCCCGCGGAGACGCCGTGTCTCGAAGCATCTGTCGCCACGGGGACTTACGGTCCGGCGGACGGACGCAGTCGGTACATCACCTCCGGAACCCGGCCGAGGCCGTGCACGACGCCCTGCGCGTCGTAGCCGCGGCGGTGGAGCAGCCGCTGCATCGGGACGTTCTCCGCGTTCGTGGAGATCCACATGAGTTCCGGGCCCGACAGGTGCTCGAAGTGAGCCAGGAGGGCCGAACCGATTCCCTGCCGCCGGCGATCGGGATGAACGTAGATGATCGCCACGAACGGGCGGCGAAAGAACGACCGGTCGAAGACGCCGAGGCCGCAGATCTCTCCTCCGAGCGTGGCCACGAAGCAGTGCCCCGCCGCGAGACGATCGGGGGTCGCCGAGTTCCACTCGTCGAACCCCGCGATGGCCGGAGCGTCGCCGGCGTGCGCGAGGCGGACGCTGATCTCGGCTCTGCCGCTTCCGGTCATCTGGGCATCGTACCGGGCGTCGGTGACGGCACGGCAGTCGGCGTTGCGGGACCCCGGAGCCGGATCACGCCTTTCCGCGCCGAATTCACGACAAAAAAGATGAAATTCGGGTTCGTGCGTGGCACCATGTCCCCCGCGGGCCGTTCCGCCGAAAGCGGTATCGCGACTCCGGGCATCGTCACTCGGCACCGGGGTCTCGGTTCGCCGCGATCGAGCGGGGCGTCTCCGCGTCCAACCAAGGAGGCTCCCATGATCACTGCACTCCCCCACCGCACGCATCTCGTCCCGTCCCTCCTCGCCGGGTTCCTGGTCGCGGCCGGCGCCGCCGACGGTGCCTTCCGAACGAAGGTCGCGGTCATCAATGCCGACCAGACCGTGCCGGCCGCCATTTCCACCGCCGACGGGTGCGCCCGCGTCGAGGTGGACACCGCCACCAACACACTTCACTACCGCATCGTGTTCAGCGGACTCACCTCCGCCGAGACCGCGGCGCACTTTCACGGCCCCGCCGACATCGGGGCGACGGCCGGCGTGCTCCACACGCTGCCCCCCGGGAATCCGAAGGTCGGGACGTGGAACTACGACGAGTCGATCGAAGCGGACATCCTCGCCGGCCGGATCTACATCAACATCCACTCGACCACGGCGCCGACGGGCGAGATTCGCGGTCAGCTCGTCGACATGATCTCGATCATCACCCCCGCCCAGACGACCCCGCCGTCGGTTTCCGTCGGCGCCGGCTACGGCCTCTTCAACATCGACACGGACGCGGACGAGGTGACGTACCACATCGCCTTCGACGGCGTGCTGGAGACGGTCGCCCACATCCACGGATTCGCGATGCCCACCGATGGCGCCGGTGTCCTGCACCCCCTCCCGGCCGGGAGTCCCAAGGCGGGCACGTGGAGCTACGACGCGGCCGACGAGCCGAACATCCTGAACGGCCAGACCTACGTCAACATCCACTCCGCCCTTTTCCCGAGTGGCGAGATCCGAGGGCAGGTCACCCGCATCGTGACGCCGCTCGACGGTGATCAGGTAACGCCGCCGTCGGGATCGTCGGGGCACGGGTGCGCGCTCCTGGCCCTCGATGCGGTCGAAGAGGAAGTCGGCTACGTGCTCGAGTACGCAAACCTGAGCTCCCCGACCCAGGAGTCCCACATCCGCGGCTTCGCCCCGCCGGGCGAGACCGCCGGCATCAAGCACACGATCGGCAAGGACAACCCGGCCGTCGGCAAGTGGCTCTACCTGCCCGGAGAAGAGGAACCGATCCGGGACGGGCTCGCGTACTTCATCGTCGACACGATCCTCAATCCGCTCGGCGAGATCCGCGGTCAGATCGAGATCCCGTCGTTGCCGTGCCCCGTCGACATCGACTGCTCGGGCGACGTCGGCTTCACCGATCTGCTGCGTGTGCTGGCGGCGTGGGGACCGTGCGCGGGATGCCCCGAAGATCTGGATGGGAACGACGACGTCGGGTTCACGGATCTGTTGACGGTGCTGTCGGCGTGGGGGCCGTGCCCGTAGGCGGCGCGGTCGCGGACGCGGGCAAGGACACGGACGCGGGCACGGACGCGGGCACGGACCCGGACGCGGGCACGGGCACGGACGCGGGCACGGGCACGGACGCGGGCACGGACCCGGACCCGGACCCGGACCCGGACCCGGACACGGACACGGACGCGGGCACGGACCCGGACACGGTCACGGACGCGGACACGGTCACGGACGCGGACCCGAACGCGGACACGGACGCCCATCGCGCAGTCGCCCGGCCCAACCTGCCCCAGGCGGCATGGACGCCGCCGGTCCCCACGCAGCCCTGCACCCGCCGGAGGCGGTGCGAAAACTAGTCCGAACCCACGCCCGAATCTCCACTGACCAGCTCGCAGGATGCGAGCGTCGCTTGAGACCCCCTGCAACTGGGGTCGAGCCGCAGGACGCGGCGTCAGCAACGCGGCAAACCGCGTGCGGCAAGCACAATCAACGTCCACTGGCAGGATGCCAGCGCGGGGGTCCGCGTCCGAATCTCCCCACGCAAGGCGGCAAGGACGCCGCCGGGGAGCGCGCGGCCGGACCGCCGGGGTCGTCCCCCGAGCCGCCCTCAGTACTCCTCGTTCGCCGATCGCTCGATGATGATCGGCCCCTTCGACCGCTTCGGCTTCGTGGGCAGCAAGGCCACCTGATCCGGCGTCAGCATGTCACGCAGGTACTTCACGTACCGATCGTCGAGGGCGTTGCGACGCTGGTACGCCTCGCGGATACGCTCGTCGTTGGCGATTCCCAGGTCCATCGACCCGCCGGCCATCGCTTCCTTCACGTGCTCGAGCGCCCGCCGGCTGCGTGTCGGCTCGTGCTGCTTGACGGTGCGGCGAACCTGCTCGTTCATCGTCTCCAGCTCCGCGCGGTAGGCGCGGTAGAGCTCATCGACGCCGGCGCGGGTCTCGTCCTCCAGCCCGTCGATCCGCTGCGCCGCCGCGAACACCTTGTCGGCGTGGCGGGGGCGATAGATCTTCGGGTACGACTGCT
>JABDLI010000356.1 GCA_013003065.1 Phycisphaerales bacterium
GAAAACGGGTGCCACGGTCGCTTCGCAGCTCGTGGCACCCGCGCGAGAGTGCCCGGCGCGGTCGAACCCATGCCGGCCGGGCATGGCCTTACGCCGGGAAGGCTCGGAGCACGTCGAGCGCCGAGACGATGCCCTCGACGCGACCGAACTCGTCCGTCACGATGACGCGGTGAACGCCCGTCCCCGTCATCCGACGCGCGACGCTGAAGATCGAATCCTCTTGCGAGACGGTGACGGGCTCCGTCGACATGAACTGCTCGATCACGCCGAGCGCCTCCACGTCGATCTCGCTCAGCTCATCGGGGTCGAGCCCATCGGTGAGGGTCTCGAAGAACGAGCGATCCGAGCGCAGAGATGCGTCGAGGCAGTAGTGCAGAAGGTCGGTCTTCGACACGACGCCGACGATCCGGTTCTGCGCGTCCACGACGGGCACGCCGGAGATCTCATCCGCGTCGAGGAGCGCGGCAAGCTCTCTGACCGTCATCGTGGGCGTCACGCAGATCGGGTTGTGGGTCATGATCTCCGCGATGCAAGTTGGCGTCATGGTGCGGGTGGTCATGTCGGCAAGCTCCCATTTGGTGTGTGAACGGTTCTCGTCGAGACTCCAAAGGCGGCATCACCGTTTCGTATCGGCGGGGGTGCGGGTTGTCTGCAGGCCGTTTGCGTGGCCTGTTGTCGATCGGGGTGGGCTTCCCGGGTGCGGGCTGTCGTGTGGGTGTTTGGGGCCGTGGCCGCGTCCGGGTCCGTGTCCGCGTCCGCGTCCGTGACCGCGTCCGTGTCCGTGTCCGGGTCCGTGTCCGCGTCCGCGTCCGCGTCCGTGTCCGCGTCCGTGTCCGCGTCCGCGACCGTGACCGCGTCCGTGCCCGCGTCCGTGGCCGCGTCCGTGCCCGTGTCCGCGTCCGCGTCCGTGTCCTCTCTGCCGGCGTTGCTTCCCCCGCGCGGGGGGTGGATGTCCCGAACGCGTCGAGGTTCGCGATTCCGGCTCGACCCGCGGCGGGTCGGCCGCGTACGCTGATCGAGGGCCGTTGTACGCCGATGGTCGCGTCAACCGAAAAATCAAATCGAGACCGATCGCGCCTGTTGCGCAACGATGAGATTGCGGCGCGGATGGAGGAGGTCGCCGATCTCCTGGAGCGTCAGCAGGCCAACGTCTTTCGCGTGCAGGCGTACCGCACCGCCGCGCGCACGCTCCGCCGACTCGCGCGTCCCGTGGTCGCGCTCATCGAAGAGGAAGGGCTCGCGGGGCTCCAGGCTCTACCCGGCATCGGGGTCTCGCTGGCCCGTTCGATCGATCAGCTCGCGCACACCGGAAACCTGACGCTGCTCAACCAGCTTCGCGGGCACGCGGGGCCCGAGTCGGTGTTCACCACCGTGCCCGGGCTCGGCCCCGAGCTGGCGGACCGCATCCACGACGTGCTCGGGCTCGAGACGCTCGCCGAGCTGGAGATGGCCGCCCACGACGGGCGTCTGGCCACGGTGCCGGGGATGGGTCGGCGTCGAATTCAGGCGATCCGCGAGTCGCTCGCGGGCCGCTTCCGACGCCAGCGCCCGATCCACGCGTCACGGGCGGCCCACCTGCGCGACGAGCCGCCGGTGGCCGAGCTGATCGACATTGACCGCGAGTACCGCGCGAAGGCCGCGGCGGACCGTCTCCTGCGAATCGCGCCAAAGCGGTTCAACCCGACCGGTGAGGCGTGGCTGCCGATCCTGCACACGCACCGCGGCGACCGGCACTACACGGCGCTCTACTCCAACACGGCCCGCGCGCACACGCTCGGCACCACGCGGGACTGGGTCGTCATCTATCGCGACGACCACGGGGGGCGGGGGCAGTGGACGATCGTGACGGCGCGATCGGGAGCGTTACGGGACCGGCGTGTCGTCCGCGGGCGGGAGGCGGAGTGCCTCGCGCGGGAGCGTCCGTCGGAGATGCTCTGGGTCGAATAGGGTGCGAGAGCCCGGCGGGCTCGGGACGTTTCGCGTCCGTGTCCGGGTCCGCGTCCGTGTCCGGGTCCGGGTCCGGGTC
>JABDLI010000360.1 GCA_013003065.1 Phycisphaerales bacterium
GACCCGGACACGGACGCGGACACGGACGCGGACCCGGACACGGACGCGGACGCGGACACGGTCACGGCCGCGGACACGGTCACGGCCACGGCCACGGACGCGGACCCGGACCCGGACGCCGCGCCCCCACGACCGATAAGCCCCCGACGCCCGAACACTGGGCGATCAACTCCGCTTGTTCCGCGACCGATCCGCCACCCACACCAAAGCCCGAACCGAACCGCCGCCGCTCCGCCGGTGAATTCGAAACTTGGATCTGCGCCATCGTCCGGCGACGAGCATCACGCGAGGAGGGGTTCCATGAACACGATCGGCAACGGCGGCAACCTGAACGGTCTCTCGTTCCTCAAGGCCCAGAACGCGCAGCAGAAGAACGCCGCGGGCGTGGCAAAGAGCCTCGAGAAGCTGGCCACCGGATCTCGCATCAACCGCGGGGCCGATGATCCGGCCGGGCTGATCACCTCCGAGAACCTGCGTGCGGTGCTGTCGGCCCTCGACGCGGAGACCCGCACGCTCGAACGCGCCGACCTCGTGGCGGCCACGGCGGATGGCGCTCTCACCGAGGTGTCGGATCTCCTGAACCAGGCGGAATCGCTGGTCGTGGCCAACGCCAACGGCGCGGGACTGTCGGACGAAGAGCGGCAGGCGAACCAGATGGAGATCGACTCGATCGTCGGCACCATCAACCGCATCTCGGGCACGACCTCCTTCAACGGCGACACGCTGCTCGACGGCACGGCATCGTTGAGCGCCGCCGGGCAGACGATCGACCTCGACAGCGTGTCGCTCGCGCCGATCGGCGAAGGCGCCGACGCGCAGGCTGCGCTGAGCGCAGCGCGCGACAAGGTCACGACGCTCCGCGGCAAGCTCGGCTCGTTCTCGAAGGACACGGTCGGAGCCAACCTGCGACGCATCGGCGTCGAGATGGAGAACATCGCCGCCGCGGAGTCCAAGATCCGCGACACGGACTACGGGCAGGAAACGGCCAACCTCGCGCGGACCCAGGTGCTTCAGAGGGCCGGCATCATGGCGATGGGCCTCGTGACGCAGAGCCAGAGCAACGTGCTGGACCTCCTGGGATAAGCGCGGAGGCACGGACGCGGACACGGACGCGGTCGCGGACACGGACACGGACACGGACACGGATGCGGACACGGGCACGGTCGCGGACACGGGCACGGACGCGGACACGGGCACGGACGCGGACACGGGCACGGACGCGGACACGGGCACGGGCACGGACGCGGACACGGGCACGGACGCGGACACGGGCACGGTCGCGGAAACGGACACGGTCGCGGTCGCGGTCGCGGACACGGACACGGACGCAGACACGGGCACGGTCGCGGTCGCGGCCGCGCACCCGGACCCGGACACCG
This sequence comes from Phycisphaerales bacterium, assembly GCA_013003065.1. Taxonomy (GTDB): domain Bacteria; phylum Planctomycetota; class Phycisphaerae; order Phycisphaerales; family SM1A02; genus JABDLI01. The sequence goes on from JABDLI010000360.1 coordinate 1,380, forward strand.
ACACAAACCCGATTCGCGGATCTCCCCCCCACCTCCGTCACGCTCCCGGTAGCATGAAGCAACCCGGGGCAAACGGAGGAACCGCCCATGTTCACGCTTCGTCAGCTGCTCCTGCCGGCGACCGGCGTCACCGTCATCGCGTTGAACACGTTGACCGCGATGGCCGCGGACATCGAGATCGTCACCCTGACCCCCGAGACATCCGACGCTCCCGGGGCCAGCGTCGTGCGCACCGTCGAAGGTGCATCATCGACCGGGCCGACCGACGGCGAGACGCCGACGCAGATGCCCGGTTTTCCCGTCACGATGGGGACCCACGCCAACTTCAAGCCCACCCGCGGCCTCGTGTTCGCCGATCTCGTGGGCGACGAAAGGCTGGAGATCATCGCCTCCAGCACCGACCGCAAGGTGTACGCGTGGGATCTGGGTGGCAAGGCGGTCCCCGGTTTCCCGGTCACGCTCAACAACTGGGCCCAGCGGGCGCCGAGCGTCGCCGACCTCGATGGCGATGGTGACCTCGAGATCGTCCAGTTCACCCGCGGGCTGACCAGCGGCGGCCGCATCTACGCGCTCGATCACGAGGGCGAGGTGCTCCCGGGCTTCCCGATCAACGTCAACAACAACAACCTTGCGGGCGCCCCCACGCTCGCCGATCTCGACGGCGACGGCACGCTCGAGATCATCGCCGGCGAACGTTCGGGGAGCATCGGCTTTCTGCACGTCTTCAACGCCGACGGCACGGCGTGGGAGGGCGAGCAGTGGCCGCACCCGCTCGACCACGTGCCGACCGGATCGGCCGCGGTGGGCGACGTCGATGACGACGGCGCGCTGGAGATCTTCTACTACTCCTATCAGAGCATGTACCTGCTCAACACCGACGGCACGGCCCTGCCCGGCTGGCCGAAGCAGATCCCCGGTGCGAACTTCAGCTACCAGTCCGCGGCGCTCGCGGATCTCGACGGTGACGGCGACCTGGAGATCGTCGTCGGCGCCCACCAGTCCGCCGCCGGCTGCTACGTCTTCCACCACGACGGATCGGGCTATCCCGGCTGGCCCAAGCTGGTGGGAACGTGGACGTTCTGCCCGCCGACCGTGACCGACCTCGAGAACGACGGTACGCTCGAGATCCTCGACGGACGCGCCGGTTTCGTCTCGGGCCCAAGCTCGCTGTTCTGGGTGTGGAACGCCGACGGCGTGGTGCGTCCGGGATTTCCGTTCACCCAACCGACCGGCGGCGGCTCCGAGGGCCCGCTCACGGTCGCCGACATCGACGGGGATGGCGTGAAGGAGATCTTCGCCGACTCCAATCGCATGCAGGACAACCAGGGTTGGCTCTGGGGCGTCGACGCCGCGGGCAACGATCTGCCCGGTTTCCCGTTGCGCCCGCAGGGATTCACCTATCTCAACGGCGCGACGATCGGCGACGTCGACGGCGACGGCGACTACGAGCTGGGCGTCGTGACCTACCTTGACCTGACCGCGTTCGTCTACCTCTACGATCTCACCCAGTCCTACGGCCCTGCGTGCAACGACGGCTGGCCGATCTACCACGGTCACGCCGAGCGGGGCGGCCTGTACGATCCCACTTGCGATTGTCCGGAGGATCTCGATCAGAGCGGCGACGTCGGGTTCACCGATTTGCTGGCGGTGCTCGCCAATTGGGGACCGTGTGACGGGTGCGCGGAGGACCTCGATCAGAGCGGCGAGGTTGGGTTCACGGACTTGTTGGCGGTGCTGGCGAGGTGGGGACCGTGCGGGTGAAGACCGTGACGTGACGGCGGCCGGGTGCGGGGCCGGGGCCGGGTCCGGGTCCGGGTCCGTGTCCGTGGCCGTGTCCGCGTCCGTGCCCGGGTCCGCGTCCGTGGCCGTGGCCGCGTCCGCGTCCGCGTCCGCGTCCGTGGCCGTGTCCGCGTCCGTGCCCGCGTCCGCGTCCGTGTCCCTGCCGTATCGTCGACCGTTCTCGTTGAC
>JABDLI010000367.1 GCA_013003065.1 Phycisphaerales bacterium
CCCCTGCACGATGGAGGACGCACGGCACGGACGCTTCGCTGTCCGTGGCACCTTCGGAGGGATTGGTCTTCGGGCCGGCCGGTAGACGAGCTCCAATCCCGATTCCCGAGAGTGGGACTTTCGCGGCGTGCCGGACGCCTCGGGCTTCACCGCGCTCTCCGCAAACGATCGCGAAACCCCTCCGGCGTGACGATCCGCGTGTGATACGTCGACCAATCCGCGTGCGACGGTCGCAGCGTCGGTGGCGCGGCCTCGGGCGGATACGGATACGCCGTCATCCCGTGGTACGGCAGCGGCGCGACCGTGCGTGAGTCGACCGTGTTCAGATCACCGTCCTTGACCCACCCGTCGGACGTGAGGATGAAAGACCGGGTCCAGCCCGGCGGCGGCGGCGGCGGCGTCTGGAAGCTCAGCCGGATCGCGTCGCCGGCGTTCATGATGACGAAGCGATCGTCGGTGCGGGCGACGAGCTCCTCGACATCGCCGTAGCGGGTGTACCAGCCGACCAGGTCACGCCAGCGTGGCGTCTGGGTGGGGCTCGTGTAATCGGGCCACTCCGGCGTCGTGCGTTCCGGTCGCCGCATGACGGGGAAGCCGATGCGTCCGAGCTCGGCCTTCAGCCGCCGCAGCGGCCGCGGCGTCGGAGCCGCGCGGGCGCCGAGTCCGACGGCGAGGCGGTCCCAGTAGATCTCCAGGTTCGTCCGCACCCGGATGCGATGATCGTCCGTCGGGAAGAGACCCGTCAGCTCCAGGACGATCGTCTTGAGCTTGCCGGAGGGAAACCCCGCGTCGGGAATCGCCTCGATCCACCCGCCCCGGCCGTCCGCCACGAGGATCGCGATGCCGGACGGGGCCGGGTGCGTCCCCTGACCGAGGGCGACGTTGATGCTCGTGTCGGTCGGCATGATCCAGCCGCTGGCGAAGAGCCGCACGCGTGTCGGCTCGTCCCACGCGCCGAGGTCGAGCTCCACGTGGTGCATCTCCGCCACGCCCTGGTAGGGGCCGCGGGCGAAGTCGCCGAGACGCCGGCCATCGCGGTCACGCACGATCTCGAGGACATCGCGTCCGCGGTGGTCGATCGCCGTCCGCGGCGCCCGCAACCGGTCGACCGTGTGCAGCTCCAGCGGCGGGAGGTCCCGCGAGAACCGCTCGTCGATGTGGAACAGAATGTCGTCCGGGTGATCGACGGCGAGCAGCGTGATCTCGTCGAAGAAGATGGTCTCCCACAACGCGGCGGTGATCGTGAGGTCGTAGCGTCCGTCCCGGGCGACGAGCTGGTGTGATTCGATCTTGACGTGGTCCCGCGTGGTGCCGATGGGGGCGACCACCTGCGCGTTGATCTTCATCCCGACGGGACTCCGCCACAGCAGATCGGTGACGAACCGCTCGCGCTCCCCGTCGAAGGCGAGCAGGAAGGGACACGAGCCCTTCAGCTCCTGCTCCTCGGTGATGAGCTGGTTGGGGGCCGGGAGCACGATGTTCTGCGGCACTCCGTTGGGCCAGAGCACGCGGATGGCGTCGGCGCGGGGGGCGTCCCCGAGGCCGAAGTGCACGACCGGTCCGTCGATCACCCGCTTCTGGTACTGGCGGCCCGCGCGCAGCTCGATCGTGCCGCCGACGGCGAATGCGTTGTTGCGTTGCCCGCCGTCGAGGATCGACTCGAGCCGCACGAGCTGCCACCCGCGGGAGGGCGTGCCCTCGCATGTCCACGCGGCGAGGCCGCCCGCCGTGGTCTGCACGACGAGATCGAGATCACCGTCGGCGTCGAGGTCGGTCGGGGCGATGGCCCGCACGTCGCCGCCGGGGAGATCACCGGGGGTGAAGCCGTCGGCGCCGCGGTTGCGGAGGAGCGTCACCCCGCCCCCGGCGCGCACGAAGAGATCGATCCACCCGTCGTTGTCGGCGTCGGCGCCGATGATCGACCGGTGCGCATTTTCCTCGCCGGGGGAGGTCGTCGCAGCGGCGAGGGGACGCGGATCGGCGGCCGTGCCTTCGTCGTTGCGGACGACGCTCACGCCGCCGGACCGGGTGCGGTACGCGAGATCGATCCAGCCGTCGTTGTCGAGATCGACCGCCGCGACGGCCACGGCGTCCGCCGCCAGCGGGACCGGGGCGGCGAACCGACCGGACCGCTCGCAGTCGAGGAGCACGGCGGCGTCATCGGCGGTGACGCCGATCAGATCGACGTCGCCATCTTCGTCCCAGTCGGCCACGGCGGCGTCGGTGAGCTCGGGCACGGTGCCGCCCCCCACCCAGGCGTCCGCGGTGAGCGTTTGAAAGGTGCCGTCGCCGTTGTTCCGCAGGAGCGTCGCCGGCCGACCGACGTGTCCGAGAAGCAGATCGAGATCGCCGTCGGGCTCGTAGTCCCAGGGGAGGACGAACCGGACCGGCGCCGGTGGGTCGCTGAGCAGCGTGGTCGACGCGAGCCGCCAACCGGCGGCAGCGCCGTCCGGTGCGGGATGGGCGATGTGCAGACGCCCATTCCGCTCGACGATGATGAGATCGAGCCGGCGATCGTTGTCGAGGTCGACGCTCGAAAGGGACACGGCGTCCTCTCCGAACGGGAGCGCGAACGCCGCCGACGCAGACGACGAGGGATCGATCACGGTGACGCCGTCGCCGCTCAGCGTCCCGATGCGCGGCGTGGGGCCGACATCGGCCAACACCGTGAACGCCGCGAGACCGGTGTCCGGAAAGCCGTCGGGCGTGTCCGCGGTATACCGCAGCGGTCGCGTGCCCGGCGGGGTCTGCGGCTCGTCGATTTCGTGGGCGAGGAAGTCCCACAGCGGATCGGCGACGGGGACCGGCGGTCCCCGCAGGGCCTTGATGGCCCGCTGCCACGGCGGCGATGGCTTGAGCACGTTGTCGAGCGCGATGACGGACGATCGCGCGCCACGCAGATCCCCCGCGGTGGCCTTCGCACGCGTCGCGGCGAGAAGATCGGCGGCTTGCCCGGTCGCGGGAATCAGCGGCGCGAGGGTCGCGAGGTCGGCGAGCGCACCGTCGCGGTCTTCCGCCTCGAACCGGGCGCGGGCCCGGGCCAGCAGCAGCACGACGTTGGTCGGGGCGATGTCCAGGAGCGTGTCGAGGTGGGTCACGCGGGCGACGCGCACCTCCGGGGCGTCGGGGGTGCGGCGAAGGGTCTCCAGCAGCTCCCACCGGGCCTGCAACGCCGACGGGTTGGCGGCCACGGCGGCCTCGAGCACGCGTCGGGCCGAGGTGTCGTCGCCGATCATGACGGCCGCGGCCGCGCGAAAGCGGGCGATGGTCGGATGGTCGGGCGCCAGCTCGGCGGCCCGTTCCAGGTACGGGCGGGCCGCGTCCACGTCGTTGAGACGCAACGCGATGAGCCCGCGGTTGGCGTGGAGCATCGGCTCGTCGGGCAGCAGGCCGAGCAGCTCGTCGAAGGCGGCGGTGGCTTCCGGATGACGCTCCGCCTCGAGATACGCGAGCGCGACGTTGCGCAGCTCGAGCAACCGCTCGTTGTCGACCGTCGTGGGCGTGGGTGACGGGGGCGTCGGCGGCGTGCGGCCGCAGCCGGCGAACCCGGACGCCGAGATGACCACGGCGACGGCGGCGAGCAGGCAGGCCGGGATGCTTCGGTGAGGGGTCATGCCGTGAGGATACGGAAAAGCTGCGTCAGCATCGACCGCCGGCCCCACGGCGCGGATGGTGGGTCCGGCGGTTGCATGGGGGCCCGCGTGGCCGCGTCCGTCCGCTCGCCCTATCCTTCGACAGCCCGGTGGAGGTTCCCATGCGCTGGCTCGTGATCGCCCTCTGTCATCTGGCGTGCGTACCGGTTCCGGCGACGGTGGCGGCCGCCGGCGTGACGCACCTGGCGTCCGAAGTCGTCGTCGAGGTCGGTCGCACGAAGATGATCGCGTTCCGCGTCGATCCGGTGGACGCGAGCCGCCGCGTGGTGTCGACCTCGATCGCGCCGCCGTTGCTGGAAGTCGTGCGGCCCGCCACCGTGCCCGGCGAACGCGATCTCGGCTTCGTCCGCGTGCGGGGCCTGGCGGCCGGCGCCGCCACGCTGACGATCGACGACGCGACGCTGCCGGTGCGGGTGATCGCGTCGCGGAGGGCCCGGGCCGCCGGCCGCTTCGATCCGCGGGTCGTCGGTCCGGCCGCGGGCGCGGTCGTCTGGGGAGAAATCGCCATCGGGATCGAGGTGCGCGAGCCGCTCGGCGCCCCGCCGCGGCGTCTGGCGCTGCTGATCGACGACGAGCCGCTGACCGCGGAGGCCGACACCGGCGACACGCTGCTCCCCGACCACGCCGCGCGGTTCACCCTTGACCTCTCCGGCCGACCGGCCGGACCGCTTGCGCTCATCCCGGTGGCGATCGACGAGGCGGGGGTCGAGACCCGCGGGCCGGCCGTGTCGGTGACGGTGGTCGCCCCGAGTCCCGCCGACGTCATCGGCGGCGAAGCGGAGGCGACGTACGAATTCGAACGCCCCGCGCGATTCGCCAACGACCGCGTCAACATCGGCAACGATCCGGCGGCGTCGGGCGGCAAATTCTTCGCGAACTACAGCGCCGACCCGGCGTTCTGCTTCCCGCTCGAGGTCGAGACCCCCGGGTGGTACCAGGTGATGCTCGTCGCCGGCGGCGTGCGGGCGGCGGGGGCGCTGCCGACGGTCGGCATCGTGGTGGACGGTGCGGCGCAGTCGTCGACCAACGTCCGGTTGATCGCGGACGGCATCTGGCACCGCGTGGCCGCGGGCGTGCCGGTCCGGCTCGACGCGGGATCGCGGGTCATCACGCCTCTCTTCGCCAACGACTTCTTCGCGCCGGGCGCCGGCGATCGCAACCTCGTCATCGACCGGATCGAGGTGCTTCGCGTCGCCGACGCCAGCGTCGGCGCCGACGCGGATGCCGGGGCGATGATGATGATGGCGGCGATGACGCCGACGACGGGATGGGCGGCCGCGACCACGCCGACCGACGACCCCTTCGGCTACGGCGAACCGCCGCTGCGGATCGGCTTCACGCGGGTCCTCGACGGTCTCACCCTTCCCGGTCTGACGGAGATCGAGGGGCGAGCGTGGTGGCGCGATGCGAACGCGACACCGGCGCCGGAGGTGACGCTGCTCGTCAACGACCGGCCCGTCGCCCGCCAACGCTCGGGCGCGCCCCGGTTCTGGGTCGATCCCAATCACTTTGCCGCCGGCGCGAACACGATCCGGCTCGTCGCCCGGCTCGGTGATCTCGAGGCCACGACGCCGGTGCAGCGGGTCGACTATCCGGCGGCCGCCGCGGCCGATCGCGGCGACCCGCGTCACCACCGGCGGTTCAGCATCCACGAGCCGGCGTGGTCGGACGACGTGCGTGCGGTCCTGTCGGCGGAGCACGATCCTCGGGAGGGACGTGCCGCCGATCTCAGCCGTGTGGAACACGCGACGCTCACGCTGCCGCCGGAGCTGGAGGGCCAGCATCAGATCTTCGCGGAGCTCCGGGGCGAGGGCGTCTCGCGACCGCGGGCCACGTTCGCGTTGCGCACGCCCGACGGCACCGTGACCGAGTTCGGCAGCGTGACGGCGCCGGGGGGGTGGCAGCTGCGGGCGGCCGGAGCGGTCGAGCTGCCCCCGGGGCCCAAGACGCTGCTCGTCGCCGCGACGGCCGGGGACGAGGGACGGGGGCAGATCCGGCTGGAGTCGGTCATCGTTGCGGTCTCCCCCCGGGTCGCCGATCGGGTGCCGCCGGTCGTGGAGATCGACTACCCGCCGGCCGACCACGTCGTCGACGAGATGGACGCCATCGTGGCCCGCGCGAGCGACAACGCGTCGGTCCTCTTCGCCGAGCTGCTGCTCGACGGAGCGTCGACGGGTCTCCGGCGAAACCTGAACCGCCACGGCGGCGACATCGTGCTGCCGATCCTCACGCGCGAGCTGGCCCCGGGACCGCACACCGTCGGTCTCCTGGTGACCGACGTGTCGGGCAACTCGACGCGGTCGGAGCTGCGGTCGATCCGGGTGCCGGCAACGACGCCCGCGTCCCCCGGCCGGTTTGCGCGAGCGGTGCGGGTGCTCGACCGATTCGGCTTCGGCCCTGCGCCCCGCGATCTCGCCGCGATCCTCCGCGTGGGCGAAAACGCGTGGCTCGCCGATCAGCTCGAGCGGGGGGCCGACCATCCGGCGGAGCTGGCCGCGATCGGTGCGACGCTGCCGCACGCCACGTCACGCCGTCCGGATCAGGTCATCGGCCGGACCCTCTCGCATCTGCTGCTGACCGACGCGCCGGCCCGCGCCCGCTTCGTCCTCTTCGTCGAGAACCACTTCTCCACGTGGATCCGCAAGACCGACGGGCCCCGGAAGTGGAATGAGCACATCGCGATGACCCGCCTCGGCGCGGCGCCGTTCGAGGACGTGCTGCTCGCGTCGGCCGAGAGCCCGGCCATGCTCGTGTACCTGGACCAGGAACGCAGCTTCCGGGAGCTCGCCAACGAGAACTACGCGCGTGAGGTCATGGAGCTGCACACGCTCGGTGTCGACGGTGGGTACGACCAGCGTGACGTCACCGAGCTGAGCCGAATCCTCACCGGCTGGACGGCGTCCTTCGAGGGGGACGGACGCGGCGGGGGGCTGGGGGCACAGCGGTATCACCATCGCTTCGACCGCCGTCTGAACGACGAGGGATCGGCGCAGCTCTTCGGCCTCGAGATGACCGTCGACGAGACCGGCGCTTACGACCGGGCGCGGCAGGCGCTCGAGATGCTCGTCGCCCATCCCAGCACGTCGCGATTCATCGCGAAGAAGCTCGCCGAACACTACGTGAGCGTGCCCGCACCCCCGGCGCTCGTCGACGAGCTGGCCGCGGTGTTCCGGCGGACGGGCGGCGATCTTCGCGCGATGATGCTCGCGATCCTCGATCACCCGTCGTTCTGGGACGAGCCCGGCACCGAGCGGGTGGCGTCGCCGTTGGACTACGCCGTCGGCCTCGCGCGGGTGACCGGTCGCTTCGCCCCCGGGGAGATCCAGGCGTTCCTGGGTCGCAGCGGCTACGGGCTCTTCGATCGTGTCACGCCCGACGGGTATCCCGAGGACGACCGCCTGTACACGAGCTCGAACGCGCTCCTGCAACGCTGGCGGCACGCCCATGACCTCCGATGGGAGCTGTCGGCGCTCGTGCCGGGGACCTGGCACCACGATCCTGCCCTCGACGATGAGCGCTGGGCGGACCGCGTGGTCGACGTCCTCGCCGCCCGCACGACCGGTCGCCCGCTCACCGCCTCGTCCCACGCGGCGGCCGTCGATCTGCTCTTGGGCGCCACGGGACGCCGGCACGAGCGTATTGCGTCGATCGCGTCGTTTCTCGCGCAGCTTCCCGAGCTGAACCTGCGATGATCATGTTTCATTGCCATGATCAGGGCGGACCCTGATCCCGCCGACCCGGAGGCAGCCATGCACCTGACCCGCCGCTTCTTTCTCCAATCGACGGGTGTCCTCAGCGCCTATCTCGGAGTGGCCCCGCTCGAGCTGCTGCGGGCGGAGGGCGACGCGGCGATCGCCCGGCCGGTGACGCGGGGCCGCACGCTCGTGGTGATCTTCCTGCGCGGCGGCGCCGACGGGCTGAACCTGGTCGTTCCCCACGGCGACCCCGCGTACTACCAGCTCCGCCGGACGCTGGCGGTCCCGGCGCCGCGGCGGGGCCCCGACAGCGTCGTGTCGCTCGACGGGTTCTTCGGGCTGCACCCGCGGCTCGCGCCGCTGCTGCCGCACTTTCTCTCCGGGAACGCCGTCGCGACGCACGCCGTGGGCTACGACCAGAACACGCGATCGCACTTCGAGGAGCAGGACGTCTGGGAGACCGGGGTCATCGGCAACACGGTCAACTCCGACGGCTGGCTGAATCGTCATCTGGCGACGAGCACGGGGCACGGATCGATCCGGGCGCTCGCGGTCGGCGACACCTTGCCCCGCATCCTGCAGGGACGGGCGCCGAGCTTTGCCCTTCGGGGGCTGGAAGATCTCACGCTGCCGCGTGACGGCGCGCTTGCGCCGGAGACGGTCGCGGCGGCGTTGGAACATGCGTACTGCACGCCGCCGCCGGCGCATCGGACCGCGGCCCGTGACCTGCTCGCCCAGTCCGGCGCGGTCACGCTCGACGGCATGGCCCGCGTGCGTGACCTGTTGGCGAAGTCGGCGCCGTCGACGGTCGAGTTTCCCGACACGCGTCTTGGTCGCCAGCTTCAGCAGGTCGCGCAGCTCATCAAGGCCGATGTCGGCCTCGAGGTGGCCGAGGTCGACTACGGGGGCTGGGACACCCACCAGAATCAGGGGGGCGGGGCGGGCGGCATGTTCGGTGAGCTCGTCGGACAGATGGCCGACGCCCTCGCGGCGTTCATGGCGGATCTCGAGAGCCGGCTCGACGACGTGCTCGTCGTCACGCTGACCGACTTCGGCCGCACCGCGGCGGAGAACGGCACGGGCGGCACCGACCACGGCTGGGCGAACGCGATGCTGGTGCTCGGGGGCGGGGTGAAACGCGCCCAGACGAGCCACCCCGACGGCGAACGACCCGTCATTGCCAACTGGCCCGGCCTCGCGCCGGATCAACTGCACGAAGGCCGCGATCTGCTGCACACGATCGATTTCCGCGACGTGCTCGGCGAGCTGGTGCGGGTGCACCTGGGCAACCCGAACCTGACGGCGGTGTTACCGGGGCACGAGTTCAAGCCGGTCGGACTGGTGGGTTAGCACGGGCCCCACGCGCTGATCACCGCGAGCAGATCGGCGAAGCCGACGTCGCCGCTGCGATCGAGGTCGGCAACGCATCCGGTGCAGACGCCCCACGCCGACAGCACCGCCAGCAAATCGCCGAACCCGGTGTCACCGGTGCCGTCGAGGTCCGTCGGGCACGATCCCGGCTTCGGGTGGTCGAAGAAGTAGCCCATGAGCGTGTGTCCGAAGGTGCTGCTGTAGACGGGCGAGTGCGGACCGCCGACCATCGTCCACAACGCCGAGGAGCCGCCGCCGTCGCATCCGGACTCGAACGAAAGGACCGTCGTCTCGGCGCCGCTGATCGTGGCGACGATGTCGAGCGGGGGCCCCGTCGCGACGCGGGCGTCACATGCGTTGCGATCCGCCCATCCGGTGGTCGTCTCCATGGCGCTCGGATAACACCCCAGGGTCGGGATGCACCCGCCGCCGTAGGCGATCACGCTGTCGCCCGTGCCGTGGATCTGCAGCACGTGAACGGGCGTCGCGGCCGCACAGTCCGCCGGATCCAGTGGCGCCGCGCCGGCGACCGACGCGATGGCCGCGATCCGGTCGGGGCGTTCGCACGCCATCCGGTGCGCCATGAAGCCGCCGTTGGAGTGGCCGGCGACATAGATCCGCGTGTCGTCGACGTGGTAGCTCGCGCGGACCGCGTCGATCAGGTCGTCGAGGTACTGGACGTCGTCGACGCCGCTGGCGAAGAAGTCGCAGCAGGCGTCGGTGGCGTTCCAGAAGCGGTTGCCGAAGGCATCGATCAGACCATCTGGGTGCAGATAAAGAAACCCCAGTTCGTCGACGAGGGGGGCCAGCCGGAACGATGACTCCGCGAAGGCGCCGGAACTGCTGTACCCGTGGAGCAGCAGGACGAGCGGAGTCGCGGTGGCGGGGTCGTACGACGCGGGCACGTCGATCGACACCGGACCGCGTCCGGCGTCCACGGTCGCGCCGGCCGACGCAAGAGCGGTCGGGAGGGCGAGCGTGGCCACGAGCGCGAGGATCGATGATCGGGTCATGCCTCGAGTGTAGTCCGCGGTCGGCCGGACGCCACTGCCGCGACTCCAATACAATGCGGTGGCCCGGGAAATGCTCAAACGAGGAATTATCATGTCCACGACCCTCCACGACGCGACGGCCTGCCGCACGAACGTGCTGCCACCGATCGACCTCTTGAAGTGGGTCGCCGAGCACCGCGGCGATCTGAAGCCGCCGGTCGGCAACAAGTACCTCTACGACGGCGCGGGGTTCTTCGTGATGGTGATCGGCGGTCCCAACGCGCGCAACGACTTCCACAAGACCGACTCGGAGGAGTACTTCTTCCAGCTCAAGGGCGACATCGTCGTGCGCATCATCGAGGACGGGAAGATCCGAGACGTGCCGGTGCGGGAGGGGGAGACGTTCTTCATTCCGGGCGGCGTGCCCCACTCGCCCACCCGGCCGCCCGGAACGATCGGCGTCGTCGTCGAGCTCCGGCGGCCGCCGGGGGAGACCGAGCACCTTCAGTTCTACTGCGAGCAATGTGAGACGCTGGTCTACGACAAGGAATTCGACTGCGCCGACATCGTCGAGCACTTCGCGGAGGCGATGGAGGAGTTCTGGGCGGATCCGAAACTCAGCACCTGTCGCGGCTGCGGAACGCGGGTGACGAAGCCGACCCCGATCAAACGCATCCGGTTCGAGCCGGTCGTGCTCATCGAGCGTGAGTGACGTCGGGCGACGCGCCGGCCGTGAAGAAGAGCGAGGGACGCACCGGAGACCAACCGCCCGCCGGGGCGAGCAACGGCAATGAAGCTCACGCACAAGCTCATGCTGGCCATGATCCTGCCGGCACTGCTCATCTGGGTGGTGGGGATCTATGCCGCCCGGGTCGCGGACCGCAGCCTGCGCGAGGCGATCGAGACGACGGCGGCGTTGCGCGCACAATCGGTGGTCGACGAAGTCGATCGGGCGGTCCGGAACCGAGCCGCCGATTGGCAGGCGTTCGTGCGCACCTCGCAGGTGCGTGAGACGCTGGCGGCCGCGAATCGCGAGCTCGCCGCGCGCGACAATCCGGCGGGAGTGGTGCAAGATGCCGACGACGCGTGGAGACGCGTGCCCGCCGGCGAGCGGTCCCCGTTCATGCAGCAGCTCATGTCCAACCCCCTGGCGAAGGACATCATCGCCCGGCAGGCGGCCCTTCGCGACGCCGCCGGATACGAGGTGTTCCCCGAGGTCTTCCTGACGAATCGATACGGCGGCAACGTCGCCCAATCGAACCGAACGTCCGACTACCGCCAGGATGACGAGGAGTGGTGGCAACGGGCGGTCGCAAACGGGCTCTTCATCGACGAGATCAGCCGCGACGACAGCGCCGGCGTCTACTCGGTGGACATCTGCGTGCGGATGGACGACGAGACCGGCGCGCTCGCCGGCGTCCTGAAGGCGGTGCTCAACATCCGCGAGGTCTTCGAGATCGTGGACGCGCACGCTCCGGCGGACGCGGAGACGCGGCTGATGCTCTTCTCGGGCGATCGGCGGCTCATTCGCGAGGGGCGGGTCGAGGGTGATCCGCTCCAGGTGAGTGGCACGCTGTTCGACGGGGTGGAGCTCGACACGACGAATCGGACGATCACCGTCGAGCATCGTGACGCGGCCACGGGACGTCGTTTCCTTCGCGCGTTCGCGATGACGTCGCGGACGCGGGATGCGGCCGATCTGGATTGGGTCGTGCTGGCCGAGTACGACGCGGATCGCGTGTTCGCCCCGATCGTCCAGCTGCGTCGTGACACGCACGTGGTGTTTCTCGGCGCGACGCTCATCGTGGTGGTGCTCGCCGGCGGTCTCGCCTGGTCGCTGCTCCGTCGTCTTGGTCGGCTGACCTTCGCCGTGGACGAGCTGGCGAAGGGCAACCTCACCGCCAGTGTCGAGGTCGAGGGCCGGGACGAGCTGGCCCGGCTCGGACGCGGATTCAACCGCATGGCCCGCGAGCTGGAGCAGGCGAACCGAGCGCTCGTCGTCGAGCGGGATCGGGCGGAGGCGGCCAACGAGGCGAAGAGCCGATTTCTCGCCAACATGAGCCACGAGATCCGCACGCCGATGAACGGCGTCATCGGCATGGCCGATCTGCTGGAGCACACGACGCTCAACACCGAGCAGCATGACTTCCTCGGGATCATCCAGCAGTCGGCGCAGTCGCTGCTGCAGATCCTCAACGAGATCCTGGATCTCTCCAAGATCGAAGCGGGGAAGCTCGAGCTGGAGCTCATTCCCTTCTGCCTCCGCGACTGCGTGGGACGCGCGGCCCAGACCCTGACGATGCGGGCGGCGGCGAAGGACCTCGAGCTCGCGTGCCGGATCGCCCCGTCGATTCCCGACCGGCTCATCGGCGACCCGACCCGGCTCCGGCAGATCATCCTCAACCTGGCCGGCAACGCGATCAAGTTCACGCACGACGGCGAGGTTGTCATCGACGTGGACCTCGGGAAGATCGACGCGGAGGAGATGGAGCTTCGCGTCGAGGTGCGGGATACGGGAATCGGCATCCCCCGCGACAAGCAGGCTGTCATCTTCGAAGCGTTCAGCCAGGCCGACACCTCGACCACCCGCCAGTACGGGGGCACGGGGCTGGGTCTGGCGATCTCCGCCCAGCTCGTGCAGATGATGGACGGCACGATCGGGCTCGAGAGCGAGCCGGGGAAGGGAACGACGTTTCGCTTCACGGCGCGTCTGGGTGTGTCACACGAACCGGTCCCGGACACGCGGGCCGGGCTCGCCGCCCTGCGTCACCTCCCGGTCCTGGTCGTGGACGACAACCAGACCAACCGTGACATCATGGAGGCGATCCTCGACCACTGGTCGCTGCGGCCGACCGTCGTCTCCGGCGCCGATTCGGCCGAGACCGCGCTGCAACACGCCGCCGCGGAAGGCGAGCCGTTCCGTCTTGTCCTGCTGGACGGCATGATGCCGGGTCGCGACGGCTTCGATCTCGCCCAGGCGATCCTGGATGATCCGTCCGTGCCGCGACCCCGGATGATCATGGTTTCCTCCGCCGCGCAGGCCAGCGACGCCCAACGATGCCGGGAAGTCGGGATCGACCGCTACCTGACGAAGCCCGTCGTGCACTCGGACCTGAGCGAGGCGATCATCGACGTGATGGGCGTGGTGTCCGCCCGCGGGCGGGCCGCCGGTGAAGACGCGGACGGCGAGACCAACGGCCGGGGACGACTGCGTATCCTGCTGGCCGAAGATGGACTCGTGAATCAGAAGGTCGCGGTCGTGTTGCTCGGCAAGCTCGGCCACGACGTGACCGTGGTCGACAACGGGAAACGCGCCCTCGAGGCCGTCGACGCCGAGCCGTTCGACCTCGTCCTCATGGACATGCAGATGCCGATCATGGACGGCCTCGAAGCCACCCGGCAGATCCGCGAACGCGAGCGATCGACGGGCCGGCACCTGCCCATCGTGGCGATGACCGCGGCGGCGATGAAGGGCGACCGGGAGCGGTGCCTGGACGCCGGGATGGACGCCTATCTGTCGAAGCCGTTCCAGCAGCGCGAGGTCGTCGCGGTGCTGGAATCGTTCGTGACGGGGCCGGTCTGACCGCTCGCCCGCGGACCGATTGCCGTTTCTCGCGTCACGGGCGTATCACGCGAGGGGTGTGGTGGCTCGACTCGGGGCCAAGCGATCCCTCCGCCCAGCCCCACCCCAGGAGACCCGACATGCTTCGTCCCGCACCCATGGTCCTCATCGCGGTGCTGCTCGTGCTGACCGCGTCCGCCGCGGCCGCCCTCGATCCGACGTGGGTTCGCACCCACGTGACGGGGTCCGAGCTCTCTCCCCGCGGGCTTGCCGTCGATGAGGACGGCGGAATCTACACGCTCTCGGCGATCGGAAGCGGCAGCGCCTCCGACCTGTTGGTCACCAAGTTCGACGATGCCGGCGAGCTCGTGTGGGAGACGATCTACGCCGGTCCCGAGGGACAGGACGTGGCGCTCGACGTGGTGCTGGCCGCCGACCAGGCATCTCTGTATGCCGTGGGACGCAGCAGCGTGCCGGGGTTTGGCAACAGCGACTACGCCATCATCAAGTACGACGCGGCGACCGGGGTCGAGACGTGGCGGCGTTTCTACAACGGCCCGGCGAGCGGCATCGACGACCCGCGGGCCGTTGCCGCCACGCCCGACGGCGGTGTCGTGGTCACGGGGGGCGTGTGGAATGACGACGAGCGAACCGACTACGGCACCGTGAAGTTCGACGCGGCCGGCGACCAGGTGTGGGAGGCGATCTTCGGCGACAACGGTCCGTTTCTCTTCAACGACGATCGGGGTACGGACATCATCGTGACCGGGGACGGCGACGTCGTGGTGAGCGGAACCACGCGACCGGCTGCCAGCGGCAACGACGTCGTCACGTTCCGCTACGACGGCGAGACCGGAGCGGTCGAGTGGATGTCGCGATACTCGACGAGTGCGAACGAATCGGTGAACGACCTCGCGTTGACACCGAAGGGGGACGTCATCGTGTTCGGCACCGATCCGTTCGGCCTCGACCGCCGGTGGCTCGTGGTGCGGTACGACGGCGTGACCGGCGAGGAGCAGTGGACCCGGTTGTACGACCCCGGGTGGGACGAAGGCGTCGCGCAGGTGGTCGTCGACGCGGATGGCGACGTCTACGTCACGGGCTCGACCGACCCCGATGGCGACGACAGCAACTTCAACGAGAATCTGGTCGTGATCGCGCTCGACGGCGGAACGGGCACGGTCCGGTGGGTCGATGAGTTCGGCGGGTCCGGCACGGCCGAAGCAGATTTCGGACGCGACCTCATCCTCGACGACGCCGGCCACCTGTACGTCGTGGGGAGCACCCGAACCGACGCGTACGTACCGACCGCGTTCGACGCCGACGCGCTCATCATCAAGTACGACACCACCGACGGCGCGCGACTGGACATCGCGGTCGTGGACACGACCGAGGCTGGTGGCATGGTCCGGACGGACTCGTTTCACCGCATCCGGGCCGACGGCCACGGCAATCTGTTCACCAGCGGTCTCTCGGACGGCGACGTATTCGTCGAGCCGCGTTTGCTCGTGGCCGGGTTCATGATCGGAACGGTGCCCGGCGACGTCGACGGTGACGGAGCGGTCGGCTTTGCCGATCTGCTCGCGGTCCTGAGCGCGTGGGGGCCGTGTCCCGGCTGTGCCGCCGATCTGAATGGGGACGAGATGGTCGACTTCATCGACCTGTTGATCGTGCTCAGCGGCTGGACGTCCTGAAAGACGATCTCCCCTGCGCACTCCGCGCACGAAGAGGCCCGCGTCCATCCGGACGCGGGCCTCGCGTGGCGTCGAGTCGGGATGATGATCGGTCAGTTGGCGTTGCTCCGCGTGGCCTTGATCATCATGTTCCGGAACCACGAGCCGTCGGGCTGCTGCTCGTACATCTCGAACTCGGCCTTGTCATCGCCGATGATGTGTGAGACGGACTTCATCCGCACCGTGCCCTCGCCCATCGGGTTGGGAAACTCGCTGTAGTACGTGATCACGTTCCCGGTCGGATCGGCCGTGCCTTCGCCGATCATGATCATCGTGCCCATGTTGTCGGCCCAGGCGTAGACGTGCTTCTCCTTCAGGCGGTCGTACCCGAAGAGGCCGAAGCCCTCGAACGGGAAGTCCTGACCCTGGATCGAGAAGGTGCCCTTCGAGGTTTCCATCATGAACCGCCCGCCGAGAATCGGCTTGATCGTCGCGGTCGAGTGCGAGACCGACGGCTCGGCCCCCGGGTACATCCAGTGCGTGTTCTCCTGACTCCAGGTTCCAGCCTGCTTGGCCATCCTCGCGTGTTCCGCGCCCGGCTGGGCGAGCTTCATCCAGCTCTCCCACATCTCGTTCATGTCGGGTCGTTGGTGATCCTGATGGTCGTGCTGGGACACCACCTGGGTGGTGACGAGCGCGGTCGTGCCGATGAGCACCGCGGCGCTCGTGAGGGTCTTGAAGATCTTCTTCATGTCTGATCGCTCCTTGGGTGTCGAACGTGGGCATGAGGGAAGCCGAAGACGGTGCCGTCCGGGGCCGTCCGCCGGCCCCGGCTCCATTCTCTCATGCGACGCGGACGGGGGGAACCCTTACCGGCCGCGGCGAAAGACGGTGGGACCGGCCCGAATCACGCCTGGCCCGACCTTGGCCACCACCGCCAGCGGCGCCAACGCCGGCGGCTGCGGTCACGGGCGGGGTTCGCGTGTGGGAACTCCGCGTCCGGGGCGTCCATCCCGAGGAATGGGCACAGCGTCTCCCACCCTTCGCCGTCAGTGATGCGAAGGACCAGGAGATCGTTGGGTCGATTCGCGAAGTGGGCCGCGACCGCCTCGTTGTGCCGCTCGTACCGCTGGCGGTACAGAGACGCCTGGCCGGCCGGCGCGCCGACACCGTAGATCCACTCGCGCATCGGAGTGCTCGCCGTGCCGAAGTGACGCTCAACACTCTCGAACCAACGGGCCGGCTCGCGGACCGTGAGGACGAAACGGCTGCCGGGGAACCGCTCGTCCAGTTCCCGAAACAGAATCGGCCACGGATTGTCTTGGAAGGCGTCGAATCGCGGAACCAGCTCGAATGCGTGCTGCTGAATGCGATCGGGAAGACGCTTGAGGTGTACGCCGTTCGGTCCGGTCACGCGGTATCCGAGCAGCCGCAACGCCGCCGCCAGCGACGACGTCCCGGTCTTGTGAAACCCGATACCGAAGACCTTGGGACGCACGGCTGCGTCGTCAACGGATTTCCGACAGCCGCACGCGTCGGAAGTGGATCGCGGTGCCCTCGGACTGAAGGCAGATCTTGCCGGGAACCTCCTCGACGTTCCACGCCTCGTTCACGACTTCATCGTTGACGACGAGCGTGACCCGATCGCCGTCGACGATGATCTCGTACTGGTTCCAGTCGCCCACCGGTCGCTCGTTGGCGTGGGTGTGTCGCGTGTTGCGTCCGGAGAGTCGATCCTCGGCGGTGGCCATGACGAACTCGCCGATGTTCCAGAAGTCGCCGGCCCGGCCGCTCTGGAGTTGCGCTTCCACCGAGCGGGGCCACACCCGATCGGCGCCGACCATTCGAACGAGGACGCCGCTGTTGCCACCCTTCCTGGTCACGGGATCGAACCGCCACTGGAGCGTGAGGACGTAGTTCGTGTAGTCGGCGTGTGTGCGGAGGTAGCCGATGGGTCGACCGGCACACACGAGAACACCGTCCTGGATCGAGAACACGCTCTCCTTCGGCGCGTCGTCCTTGAGATACACCGTCCACTGATCGAGCCGATCGCCCGCGAGCAGGTCGATCTCGCCGGGACGCTTCGCGTCGAGGTCGCGAATCCGGATGTTGCGGAACCACACGTCGTCGCCGTGATCCTGGAGACAGATGTGCCCCACCGCCCGGCGGCCGAATCCTTCATAGGCGTTGAACTTGCTCGCGGCAACGCGGGCGGCCCAGTCGGCGCTGTCGAGATCGTCTTCGACCACCTTGACGCCGTTGAGATAGTGCTTCACGACGCCGTCCCGCATGACGATCCGGGCGTGGTTGAACTCGCCCACCGGTCGCGTGACCTTTGCTTCGGCGGGACGCTGCAGGTCGTAGAGCGCCCCGGCGGCGTGCCCGTCGAGCCGATCGACACCCCAGCCCTCGTCATCGAGTATCTGCATCTCGGGCCCCGTCTGCCACGGCGCCCCGTATTCCTCGCTCACGCGGTACATGATGCCGCTGTTGGCTTTGGGCGCCGCTCGCCACTCCAGCTCCAGCTCGAAGTTCTCATACAGTTGCTTCGTGATCAGATCGCCACCGCCGCCCCCGGCGACGACACGCAGAGACCCATCTTCGATGATCCAGCCGGACTCGGGAAACCCGGCGCGGCGGTATCCACGCCACGCGGCCGTCGACGAGCCATCGAACAGAACGGTCCACCCCGCCGCGTGCTCCGCGGGCGTCAGGGCATCGTCCGCGGTGACAGGGGACGAAGTGATCGCAACCGTGGCGAGGCCGAAGATCGTCGAGCGAAGAAACGTGGCCATGGATGGTGCCTCCAAACGCGGCGAGGGACCCGTTTGCCGCGACGACTTCACTGTAGCAGGCCGGATCCCGCTCATGAAGATTGCCCGGGTCCGGACCGTCCGCTAGCCTCGCAGGACTCCAGGAGGATCGAAAGATGCAGATTGCTTCGTTCGCAGCCGTGGCCGCCGGTGTCCTGTCCGTCACCACTTCCGCGGGGGCGGTGAGCGTGGACGTGCGGGTCACCGGCGAGGTCGAATTCAACGGCATCGGCTTCGGCACGCTGGCCGGGGTCAACCCCGGCGACGCGGCGACGCTGATCTTCACCCTCGACTCCCGAAACTTCGTCGACAGCGCGTCCTTCCCCACGCGGGGCTACGTCATCGATCCGGATTCGTTCGTGCTGGAGATGGGATCCGTGACGGTTGGCCTCCAGGATCCCTTTCCGGCGGGTCAGATGCCCTTTTTCGTCCTGCGCAACGACGATCCGGCCGTGGACGGCTTCTTCGTCTCGACGAACGTCGACTTCCCCGTCGGCGTCCCCATCGACGAAGAGGGTGGCTTCGAGCAGTTTCGCAACGCATTCTCCGTGACGTACACCGGTGACACGCTCGGGACGCTCGACCTGGTGGACGCCGCGGGCAGCTACGACTTCACCGGCCTCACCGTCTTCAACTGGACGATCAACGACGGCCCGTTCAAGCCGCTCGGGCTCGTGTTCGAATCGCTCGAGATCGAGCCGGCGACGCCGACGACGACGACCGTCCTGCTCGTGCCCGACTCCGGCAACGACCGGGTCTGGGCCTTCAGCGTCGCCGACGGCACGCTCGTCGACGACGACTTCGTGCCCGCCGACGGCCGCATGATGCAGCCCATCAACGCGGTCGACAGCGGCCACGAGACCATCTACGTCTCAGACGAGAACGCCGACGCGGTCTTCGAGTACGCGGCGGACGGAACGTACCTCCGCACCGTCGCCGATGCCGCGGCCGGTCTCGACGCGCTCCAGGGTCTGGCGGTGCGGGACGACACCCTCTACGTGGGCTCCCGCACGGCGAGCACGATCTACGCGATCAGCGCCGACGGGGCGAGCGTGACCCCGTGGGCGACCGATGGCGTGGCGACCCCGCGTGACATTCTGTTCCGCGCGGACGACGCGTTGGCGAGCGACTCGAACAGCTCCGACGAGAACATCGAGCGGCTGGCGTTCGACGGTTCCTTCCTGGAGACGTGGCACGACTCCGACGGCACGACGGGAATCGACTTCCCGCAGCAGGTCAATGCCGCCGCCGGCGGGGATGTCCTCGTCGCCGGCTTCAGCCCGCCGACGGGCGTGTACCGCTACGACGCCGACGGCGTCCAGATCGGCACCTGGGACATCGGCACCTCCCCGCGTGGCGTGTATGAGCTCGAGAACGGCCTGATCCTCTGGGCGGGCGGCACCCGCGTCGGAACGCTCGACCCGGCCACCGGCAAGGTTGCCGACATCGTCAACGAGGGCGGCACCAGCTTCCGGTACATCGAGCCGTTCTCCTTCACGCCGGCGTCCTGCGTCGCGGATCTCGACGGCAGCGGTGACGTCGGCTTCACCGATCTGCTCGCGATCCTCGCCGCGTGGGGACCGTGCCCGGGCTGCCCGCAGGATCTCGACGGCAGCGGCGACGTCGGCTTCACCGATCTGCTGACGGTGCTCGCCGCCTGGGGTCCGTGTCCCTGATCGAAGGCGCTCGCAGGCCGCTCAAGAACTCCGACTCGGTCCAGATCGGCGAGCTTCCGCCCTGATCGCACCGTCGATTCTCGGCGTCTCACAGGGGATACGCCGCCGGCGCAATCAGGACGAAACCTCACTCGATCTGGACCGCGCCGGAGTTCTTGAGCGGCCTGCGAGGTCTGTCTGATGGCTCAGAATCTGCGCAGTCTTCTCGGCGTAGTGACGCGCCGGCAGCGTCGATGCCCGCGTGGTCAACCCTGGCGTCGTTCGAAGTCCCGCGCGACCGCCCGCTGCAGCTTCTCTGCACAATCGCTGGCCGCGGCGGAGATGTCCCCGCTGCGGGCCTCGACCGCCAGCGGCCGCCCGCCGGCGGGTCGCGCTTCCATCGTGCATCGTTTGTCGTCCGGACCGCGCCGCTTCTGCTTGTCGTCGTGGAGATGCACCTCCACGCGGGTCACGCGATCGGCGTAACGGGACAGGGCCGCCTCCACCGCCTGGGTCACGTGCGCAGTCAGCGTATCGTTGCCACGGATGTCACCGTAATTGACTTGAATCTTCATGCACTCATGCTCCACGGAAGACGCTCGAGCCGGGCTTGAAAGGTGGCGATCGCTGACCGTAGCACTGGCATCACGTGCGGATGAGGGCGTCGCGGATCCCCGGCGGGCTCGATGATACCGGAGGACAGCCTCGTGCGACATGGGCCATCATGTCCGTGGACGTGCGTGGATGTGCGTTGGAGCCGGCGAACGGCGTCTGCGGCAACTTGAACAAGGGTCGCGCTGACCGCCGCCTCGCGTCCGCAGGATCGTGGCCGGCAACGCGCGTTGCGTCCTCGGGCGGCATCGCGGTCGATGCGGTCCCGCCTTCTCTCGTTCCGGTGCCAAAAACCAGGAAACGTCCCGGGTTTTCCGTTCGCTCGTTCCAGTGTACAAACCACGAAACGTCCCGGTTCTTGTGTGCGTACGCCGATGATGAGACCAGGATTGCAAGAGGCAACTGCGACTGGCCATGAGCGAGCAACCCGTCGGCTTCAAACGCAACATCGGCCTGTTCATGGCCGTGATGATCGGTATCGGCGCCATGATGGGCCCCGGCATCTTCGCGTTGCCGGGCGAGCTCGCCAAGCTCGTCGGTCCGCTCGGCGTGCTCTCGTACCTGGTGCTCGGGTTGGTTGTCGTTCCCACCGCGCTCAACTACAGCGAGCTGGGCGCTTCGATCCCGGTCGCCGGGGGTGGCTACTCGTTCGTGAGCCGTCTCGCTCCCAAGACCGTCGCGTTTCTGACGGGGTGGTTCTTCTGGATCGGCAACGTGCTCGCGTGCTCGATGTACGCGCTGATCTTCGGGCTGACCGTTCGGGAGTACTTCTGGTCCGAGGCCCCCATCCCGCTGGTCGTGGTGGTGATCACGCTCCTCTTTCTGCTGCTCAACCTGCGTGGGGCCAGTCAATCCCTCAAGGTGATCGCGGTCATGAACGTCGTGGAGCTCGGGATTCTCGCCGGCTTCGCGGTCCTGGGCGCGTTCGACGTCGAGCCTGCGAACCTGGATCCGATCGCACCGATGGGGTGGGGAGGGTTCTTGCCGTCGATGGCGCTCATCTACGTGTCGTTCGTCGGATTCGATCTCATCACGGTCGCGGCCGAGGAGATCATCGCCCCCGGCAAGACGATCCCCCGCGCGATCATGATCACGCTGTTCTCGGGCCTGGCGATGTACGTGGTCGTGGTCTTCGTCATGATGGGTGCGGTGCACTACGGAGAGCTCGGAAAGAGCGACGTTCCATTCATCTTCGCCGCCGACAAGCTATTCGGGCCGTGGGGGCGCTGGGCCGGTATCGTCGCGACGGTCATGGCGAGTCTCTCTGCGTTCAGTGTCACGCTCGGCGCCAGCGCTCGCATCCTCTACGCCCTGGGGCGGGACGGACACTTTCCGCCCGTCCTGGCCAAGCTGAACACGAGATACCAGACCCCGCACTGGGCCCTGATCATCTGTGCCGTCGTTGCAATCGGATTCGCGAGCTCGGGAATCGTGGCGCTCGTCGCGTCGGTCAGCGCCTTCGGGTACCTCACCGGGCAGGGCATCGTGAACGCGACGGTCATCGCGTTGCACAGGAAGATGCCGAACCTGCGTCGGCCCTTCAACGTGCGGTGGTTCCCGTGGCTGCCGCTGATCGGCGCGGCCACGTGCTGGGTCTTCGTGCCGGCCCTCGAACCTCGGTCCTTCTCGTTGGGAGGAGCGATCACGCTCGTCGGCGCGGCCATTTTCCTCGTGCGACCGACGAACCGCGCCGCGGTTCGCAGGGCGCCCGAGGCCGCTCGACGTATCCTCCGGCGGTTGCGTCAGAAGAGGAAGCTACGCATGAGAGTCCTGATCATCGGTGGTGGAAGGCTCGGTCGGAACATCGCGGATCGCCTGCTCGCCAAAGACGAGCACCGCATGATCTTCCGCTCCCACGAGCACCAGATCACGTTCATCGACAAAGACGAGGAGGTGTGCAACACGCTCGAAGCACGGTACGGAGTTCCGATCTACCACGGGGACGGTACCAAGCTGGAGATCCTGGAGCAGGTCGGCGTCGACAACGTCGACGTGGCCATCGCGGCCTCGGACAACGATGATCAGAACGTCATCGCCGCGATGCAGGCCAAGCGGCTGGGCATGCAGCAGGTCATCGCCATCGTGACCCAGCACGAGTACCGCGACCTGATCGAAGACAAGGGCATCGTCGCGATCAGCGCGCCGTGGGCGACCGCGGCGCTCGTCGAGAACTACCTCGACCGCCCCGGCATGGCCGAGCTGTTCGAGATCAGCGAGGGCATCGCGAACCTCATCGGTGTGGACGTGCCCACTGACGCGACCGTGGCCGGTCGGGCCATCAAGGACATTGCGGTTCCCAAGGAGTGCGTGGTCGCGGCGGTGGTCCGCAGCAAGACGTTCGTCGTGCCGCGTGGCGATACGGTCATCGAGCCGGGCGATCACGTCATCTTCGTCGGGCCGGCCGCGGCGATTAAAGACGCGCGGGAGCTCTTCCTGGAGAAGACGTAGCCGTCCTGGCCGAGCAGGCAGCGCAAGGTCAACGCGACTGCCGGTGAGGAGGTCGCAACGGAGAGAAGGCTCAACTTCGACGGAGCCGACTGGTACGATCGGAAAACGGAGGACCAGCGGTCATGAAGAGCCTGACCCCGATCGTGCTGCTCGCCGTGTTGCTCGGACTGATGCCCGCGAAGAACGCCGGCGCAGTACCGCCGATCATCGTGTACGACACGCTCAGCCGCACCGACGGTGTCGCGTTCATCGGTGACCTCGTCATCGACGATCTCCGGCTGAGCGGCGGCGGGCTGCTGCGGGCGGTGACCGTCGCCCTCACGGCCGACGGGGGCGGCGACGCGGTGACCACCGACGTGTTTGTGTCGATCGCTCTCGACGGTGGCGACGGCGTGCCGGATCTCGACGGCACCGGGGACGACGCGTTCATCGCGCAGGCGGCGGCGTTCGGCGTCTCGATTCCGGTGGGCGGCGTCGCCATCGTCGAGCTCGACGTCTCGGACCAGCTCGCGCTCGCGCCACCGGACGCGTTGCTCTTCGGCGGGGTGCAGCTCAGCCACCCCGACGCCGGGCACCTGTTCTACGCCCCGCCGGTCGTCGGGAGCACGGACGACTTCGTTTTCAGCTTCGCCGCCGGGGGGCCCGTGCCCGCGCCGGGCGTCACCGATCCGGGCCTCGACGCCTCGCACGCACTCGGGTTCCGCATCGACGCCGTCATGCTGCCGCCTGCGACGATACGCTCGGGCATCGCCGGCGTCCCCATCACGTTCGACGATCTGACCGAGGGATTTCAGGGAACGACGTTCACGACCGGCGGCGTCACGTTCTCCGAGGGGCGGGACGGGTTCGTGCCCCCGGTGGACGGAATGTTCGCGGCGGACGACGGCACGGACGTCTGGAACGACAACCCGGCGATGCTCGACTTCGTCGGCGGCACGCTGCTCAACCTGAACGCATTCGTCGGGGGGCCCGGCGGCTACGCCTTCGCGATCATGAAGTCGATGCGGATGACGCCCGACCGCGTGCACTCCGGGGTGCGGATGAGCGTGGCGTACGTGGTGGAGATCCTCGCGCCGCCCCCGGAGGACTACTCGGGCGGCACGATCACCCTGCTCGCGTTTCGGGAGGGGGCCATGGTCGCCTCGGCGTCGGCATCCTCCGGCAACATGCTGGGGACCAGCTCCGGCGGCTCGTTCACCTTCGGGGCGAGTGAGCTGGAGATCGCGGGCGTCGAGTTCGACGATCTCGTGCTCTTTGCGACCGCCCCCGGCCCGGGCGGCAGCCTCCAGATGTCGATCGACAACCTGCTCGTCGGCGCGGCGACGTGCACTGGCGATATCGACGGGGACGCCGTCGTCGGCTTCACCGACCTCCTCGCGTTGCTCGCGGGGTGGGGCGACTGCCCGCCCGGCGGAATGTGCCCGGCCGATCTCGACGGGAACGGAAACGTGGGATTCACGGATCTCGTCCAGCTTCTCGCGGGTTGGGGACCATGCCCGGGTTGAGCGACTCCAACGGCCGCCGAGCGGTGCCCGCCGACGGCGGTGACGAGGCGGGTGACGCAGTGACTTCAGACATTGGCGCCGGCAAAGTGTGTGTGGGCGACCTGACGACCCTCTGACGGAGAACTATGACAATGCCGTGCAAACGCCGTGTCGACCGATTCGCCTCCTCACGATGGGGTGAGTCCCTGTGGGTTGTCGCGCTGGTCCTGGGTTGTGCCGGTCGCGCGCACACGCAATCCACGCCGATGGTCGAGCTTCGTACGACCGACGCGTCTCTCGTTGGCGATCCGATCAGCGTGCGTGTGACCGGACTTCCGCCCGACGTCGATGTCGTGCTCTTCTCGCAATTGGTCGACCGCTCCGGCCGGCTGTGGGTGAGCGAATCGACGTTTCGCTCCAGCGCTGAGGGCACGGTTGATCCGGCGCGGCAAACGCCGATCGATGATGCGTGGGAGGGCATCGACGCCCTGGGGCCATTCTGGTCGCCACTTCGAAAGACCAAGGCCGGCGCCCATCCCGAACCGGCCGATGGCCACGCGGAGCGAACGGCGATCTCTGCGCTCGTCGACAAGCGCGCGGTTGCCACGGCGGCGGTGACGCGTTGGTACCGGAGTCCCGAGGTCGAGGAGGTTCCCGTCCCCGATGACACGCTCGCCGCGCGGATGTTCGTCAAGCGGGGTGATGATCGACGGTCGGCCGTCATCGTGGTGCCGGGCTCGGGCGGGGGGGTGCCGGCCGGCACGGCCGAGCAACTTGCCTCGCATGGCCATGCGAGCCTCGCGCTGGGATACTTCGGCGAGCCTCAGACCGTGAGCGAGCTCGAAAGCGTTCCGCTCGAGTACTTCGATCGGGCCATCGAGTTTCTCAAGGCCCATCCCCGAGTGGATCCGCGGCGTATCGCGATTCTCGGCGGATCCAAGGGCGGGGAGCTTTCGCTTCTCCTCGCCAGCCGGCGGGACGACATCCGTGCCGTTGTTGCGGCGGTGCCAAGCTCTGTGGTCTTTCAGTCGATCGCGGATGGATGGCCGCGCACATCGTCATGGAGTGTCGACGGCGAGGACCTCCCGTTCGTTCCGTATGTCATCTCGAACCGCTTTCGAGAGTCGGGGCGATTGAGTCTTCTCTACGAGGACAGTCTCGAGAACGAAGATGCCGTTGCCCGAGCGACGATCCCCGTTGACCGGATTGCGGGCTCCATCCTGCTTGTGTCCGGACGAGACGATTGGATGTGGCCCGCAACGCGAATGTGTGACGACATCGTCGCGCGGTTGAAGGAGGCCCAGTTTCCGCACGAGGTGACGCACTTGGCCTACGACGACGTCGGCCACGAGGTTCTGACGGCAGGATTTCGTCCCGTCAGTTGGTCGCGGCGGGTCGGGGGAACACGTCAGGGGCACGCGGCCGCGCAAGCCGACGCGTGGAAGAGGACGCTCGAGTTCCTGGCTCGGAATCTGGCCGCCGCGAACTGAGCGGCGGGCGGGCTCGTCGTCAACGTCGCATCGCGGCCTGGCGGGTGAGGCTGACGTAGACGTCATCGAGCGTGCGGCGGTACGTCCACGCCCGCTCCTGCGGGTCCCGGTTCTGCTCGGCGTCGGCCAGACCCTGGGTCAGACGATCCATCACGGACGTTCCGAGAAGGTCGGCGCCGAGAATACGCATCGCCTCGATCGTCACCTCGTACACCGCCGCGCAGGCCGCCGGCTGTCCGTTGTTGAAGAGCGGCACGCCGCGATCGACCGCGAGCTCCGCGAGGCGAGCAGCCCGCGCCCGGGCCGCCGTCGCGGGCTCGGGCGTGGTCTCACGCTCATCCGCCTCGGCCAGACGTCGCAGCTTTTCGAGGGTCGCGCGGCGGGAGATGGTTGCGAGGTCCCGGCTGCTCACGGCCGTCGGAGCCGGGTCGTCACCGATCGCACGGATCGACCGCACCTCGAGGCGGAATGGCGCTTCGACCTTGTCCGACAGCGTGAAGCCGATGGACTCGATCATGGTGGGCGCGAGGGGCGGCGCGTTCGGAACGCGTCGGCCGAACGTGATCAGCTCGAAGTCTTCGTACGGCAGGACGATCGTCTCCCACGCCCCGGCGGTGGTGGGGAAGGCCGTCTGGAAACCGCCCGCCGGAACCCGCGCGTTGGCGCACCGGATGTCGAACCGGTAGGCGCGGCCGTCACCGCGGACGGTGATCTCGATGGCCCGCGTGTCGGTGAACTGATCGCCGGAGACGCTGCGTCGAATCTGGGAGAACCCGCCATTGTTGGCGAGGGAGAGCGTGCCGGAGAACTGCAGCACCCCCGGGGCCGAACGGGTGACCGTCCCCGTCGATCGACCACCCATCACGCCGTCGACGACGACGTTCCAGCTGCTCAGCTCGCGGTCGAGGTCGAGGTCGAGCTGGTCGGCCTGTGCCGCCGCCGAAACCGTCAGGAGAAGGGCGGGCAGGAGAACCTTGGTCAGCAGCACGGCGGCACCTCTCGGCAGAGCTTTGCGAAAGCGACGCGGTCGCGATGACCGCGTCGGAGGGGGGTTCGCGGTCCGAGCGGGGGCGGATTCGGGAATCCCGGCGGTCGGCCGAGCCCACCGTGGGGCCCCAGGCGGGCTCGGGCCCGGGGGCGGCCCGGGTCCGAGCGAGCAGGGCGGTCCGACCGTGCCCATCAAGGAGTTTCACCCGCCCCGGGGCGGACTCGGCGCTCACCGGGCCGCCGGTGGCATGACGTGCGAGGCGGTGCCTGCCCTCGTACCGCGGCGAATCCGGAGACCGGGCCCGAGCGAAACGACCGTCGTGACCTTCTCCCGGTGCGATTCGACGACCTTGGACGCTGATCCCGCGGGCCGGCGGATGGGTGCCGCATCGTGATCGCCGGCATTCTCCTCGCCCATGCCGCTGTGACCCTCGCAATGACGGGGCTCATCTGGTTCGTGCAGATCGTGCACTACCCGCTCATGACCGCCGTCGGCACGGCGGAAGGTTGCGCGTACGAACGCGCGCACACGCGACGCACCGGGTTCGTCGTCGGCCCGCTCATGCTGGTGGAGGCCGGGACCGCCATCGCGATCTCGGTCGTCCGCCCGGATTCCGTTCCGGCGCCCCTGGGGTGGGCCGGGCTCGCGTTGCTCGGCGTCATCTGGCTCTCGACGGCGGCGGTGCAGGTGCCGTGCCACCGTCACCTCGAACGTTCGTTCGACCACGCGGTCATCCGCCGGCTGGTGCGTACGAACTGGCTGCGGACGGCGGCGTGGACGATGCGGGCCGCCGTCGCCGTCGCCATGCTGATGCCCGGGCTGGAGGTTTGAGAACCGCCGAGACGCGGTGAGCATCCCGCCGGGGGAGTGAATCCGGACTCGGGTGGTCGACGATCTGATCGCAGGTCGAACCGTTTGCGGAACCCCTTCCCGGAGCCCATCATGTCGAGCGGTTCGAAGTCGACGATTGAGCGTGGACCCGGTGCCGGCGTGGCCCGGCCCACGTGCGAATCCGCAACGCCGGAGGGGACGACGCGATGACCGACGGCTTGCCGGACAATGCAGATCGCGGCCGGGTGCTCGTCACCGGCGCTACCGGGTACATCGGTGGCCGCCTCGTGCCACACCTGCTCGAGCAGGGGTGGCGGGTCCGGTGCCTGGTGCGTTCCGCCCGGAAGCTCGAACGCAGGACGTGGGCGGCCCATCCGCGGCTGGAGGTGGTCGAGGGTGACGCCTCCGACGAGGCGACGATCGACCGGGCGATGGTCGACTGCGATGCCGCGTACTACCTGATCCATTCGATGATGGTGGCCGGTTCGGAGTACCGCGACGAGGACCAACGGCTCGCCCGGCTCTTTGCCACGGCCGCCGCGCGTGCGAATCTGAAGCAAATCATCTACCTCGGCGGCTTGGGCGAGACCGGTGCGGACCTGAGCGAGCACCTCACCTCCCGACGCGAGGTGGAAGGCGTGCTGCGGGAGGGGACCGTTCCCGTCACGACGCTTCGCGCCGCGATGATCATCGGCTCGGGTTCGGCGTCGTTCGAGATTCTCCGGTACCTCGTCGAGCGGCTGCCGGTGATGATCACTCCGAAGTGGGTGTCGACCGAGAACCAGCCGATCGCGGTTCGCAACGTGATCCACTACCTCGCGGAGTGCCTGAACATCCCGGAGACGATCGGACGGACGCTGGACATCGGCGGCCCCGACGTGATGACCTACCGAGCGCTGATGCAGGTGATGGCGGCCGAGCGGGGCCTGCCGCGCCGCATCGTCATCCCCGTGCCCGTGCTGACGCCGCGGCTCAGCTCACTGTGGATTCACCTCGTGACGCCGCTGAGCTCGCGGATTGCCCGTCCGCTCGCCGAAGGGCTGCGCAACCGTGTCGTCTGCGCGGAGGACGATGCGCGGCACCTCATGCCGCAGCGACTGCTCAGCGTGCGGGAGTCGATCGCCGAGGCCCTCGGCCAGCTCGACGCGCATGACATCGAGACGTCCTGGTCGGACGCGGGACCCATCCCCGGCGATCCCGACTGGGCGGGGGGGACGGTCTTCACCGATCGACGTGACGTCCAAGTGGCCGCGACGCCCGAAGCAGTGCACGCAGCGGCGTGTCGAATCGGCGGCGGCGAGGGCTACTACGCGGCTTCCTGGCTGTGGCGACTCCGCGGGATCATGGACCGGCTCGTCGGGGGTCCGGGCCTTCGCCGGGGCCGTCGTGATCCGGAGACGGTCGGATACGGCGAGGCGCTGGACTTCTGGAGAGTCACGGGAATCGAGCCCGGGCGGTTGCTCGAATTGCGCGCCGAGATGAAGCTCCCCGGCGTGGCCACGCTGACGTTCGAGATCGAGCCCGCCGGCACCGAACGATCGAAGCTCACCCAGACCGCTCGCTTCAAGCCGAAGGGGTTGTTCGGGTTGCTGTATTGGTACGCCGTGCTGCCGATGCACGGCTTCGTGTTCAGCGGCATGGTGCGTGGCATTGCGCGGTCGGCCGAGCGTCGCGCGCTGCACGCGGATGCCGGGGAACCGCTCGGCGACGACACGGGCGGCCTGGCCCCCGATTCCTGAAACGCATCATGCCCGGCGAACCAGCCATCCCCTCGATGCGTGTCACCGGTTCCGTGCGGCATCTGGTCATCGTCCTCGGTGACCAGCTCGACCGCTCGCCGGCGGCGTTCGACGGGTTCGATGAGCGTCGTGACGCCGTCCTCATGATGGAGGTCGAGGAGGAGTCCACGCACGTCCCCAGCCACCGGCAGAGGACCGTCCTGTTCCTCTCGGCGATGAGGCACTTTGCGATGGACCTCCACGAGCGTGGTCATCGCGTGCAGTACGTCCGGCTCGACGATCGGCACAACACGCAATCCTTCGATGGCGAGGTGCGACGTCACGCGGAGCGTCTGGAACCGGAGTCGATCGTCTGCACGCACCCCGGAGAGTGGCGTGTCCTCGACGTGATGCGCGGCTGGAAATCCGATCTCGGCATCCCGGTCGACATTCGGCCGGACGACCACTTCCTGGTCGAGCCCGAAGCGTTCGCAGCGTGGGCGGAGGGCCGCCG
Organism: Phycisphaerales bacterium; assembly: GCA_013003065.1. Lineage (GTDB taxonomy): Bacteria > Planctomycetota > Phycisphaerae > Phycisphaerales > SM1A02 > JABDLI01. The sequence goes on from JABDLI010000367.1 coordinate 29,500, forward strand.
GTCGCTCGTCATGGAGTACTTCTACCGCGAGCAGCGGAAGAGGCTGGGGATTCTCGTCGACGACGACGGCAAACCCGAGGGCGGCGCGTGGAACTACGACGCCGACAATCGCGAGTCGTTCAAGCGCGATCCTCAGATCCGACGTCCGTACCACGCGCGGCCGGACGCCGTCACCCGCGACGTCATCGAGATGGTCGAGCGACGGCTGCCCGATCTGCCCGGCCGCATCGACGCGTTTCGGTGGCCCGTGACGAGGGACGAGGCGAGACGCGCCCTGAAGGACTTCGTGGAGCATCGATTGGGCGACTTCGGTCGGTACGAAGATGCGATGTGGACCACCGAGACGACCGTCTATCACAGCCGGCTCAGTGCGGCGTTGAATCTGAAGCTGCTGTCGCCGCGGGAGTGCGTCGATGCCGCACTCGACGCCTACCACGCCGGCGCTGCGCCGCTCAACTCCGTGGAAGGGTTCGTGCGACAGCTCATCGGCTGGCGTGAGTTCATTCGCGGTGTCTACTGGTTCGAGGGCGACGGGTACGCCGATCGGAACGGGCTGGATCACCACGGGCGACTTCCCGACTTCTACTGGTCGGGCGACACCGAGATGGCCTGCATGCGTCACTGTGTCGGGCAGGTGCTCGACGAGGCGTACGGCCATCACATCCAGCGGCTCATGGTGACCGGCAACTTCGCCCTGTTGAGCGGTGTTCACCCGCGGGCGGTCAGCGACTGGTACCTGGGCATGTACGTGGACGCGATCGACTGGGTGACCTTGCCCAACACGTTGGGGATGGCGATGCACGCCGACGGCGGCGTCGTCGGCACCAAGCCGTACGCCGCGAGCGGCAAGTACATCAACCGGATGAGCAACTACTGCAAGGAGTGTCGATACGACGTCAAGGAGCGGACCGGCGAGACCGCGTGCCCGTTCAACACGCTCTACTGGGACTTTCTCATTCGTCATCGCGAGCGGTTTCGCAAGAACAACCGCATGGCGATGATCCTGAAGAACGTCGACCGGATGACCAAGGACGAGCGGGTCGAGATCACGGTGTCCGCCAACGCGCACCGCGACGCGTTCGGCATCGGGTCGATCACCGAGTGAAGAGATCGGGCCCGCGTTACGCTCCCGCGCCGAACATGACCAGGATGGCGGCGGCGGGTTCTTCCGTGTCGTTCCACCAGACGTGCGTCGCGTGCGGGGGGACGAAGACCGCGTGTCCCGCGGGCAACGACACGCGATGGCCGTCGACCTCGCCCTCGGCCGAACCCTCGACGCCGATGATCAACATGGGAAACGGCATCGCCTGCTCACGCGGATCATCCCGCACGCGGCCCCCCGGATCGATGCGAGACCAGGCGGTTCGAAGCCCGGTCTGGTAGTAGAAGGCGACGAACTTCGATCCGTGCGCCTCCCGGGTGAGTCCGGCGCCGAAGGGGATGACCTCCGGGAACCCACGCGTCCAGAAATGGAACGAGAACGGGTTGACGGCCGCGTACTGCTCCATCGACGGCGCGTAGCCGTCCATCTGCACGATGCTCATCGGCGTGTAGTCGCCGGAGAAGGCCTTGCCCTGCGCGGTCAGCGGATTGAGAGCGCCCCGATCGATCGCGTTCAGTGTCTCGGGCTCGATCCGGTAGATGAAGGTCGGCGTCGGGGCGGGGCCCTCGCTGAGTTCGACGCCCCAGCCGCCGGCGACCGGCTCGCCGGTCACGCGGACATGCCACTCACCCTCGCCCGGGACCCGGATACCGAAGAGCATCGGGTCGGCGGCGAACCGATCGGACCGAAAATCCTCGACGTACGACGCGATGATCTGCTCGGCGGTCTTCTGCGGCTCGTCCGCCGGGGCGGCGATCGCGAGGACGGCCCCGATCGTGATTGCGGCAAGACTCATATCGGCATCTCCTTCTGTTCACCACGCTCCGTGGATCGTGACAGAACGATAGCGGAACCGCCGGCAGGGTCTTGAACGAATGGGACATCTCACCAGATCGTGGCGGCGGCGTCTCCCCGCAGATCGCGGGGACGGATGCCGCCAAGCTCCCCGAACTCGCGGGCCAGGTGGGCCTGGTCGGCGTAGCCGGTGTCCAGGGCGAGCCTGGCCCATGGCACCGTCGGGGAGGTGCGTCCGAGCCGGACCGCCCGCTGGAATCGGGTGATCCGCGCAAAGAGCTTCGGCGCGATCCCGATACGCTCGCGCATGAGCCGCCCGAGGTGACGCCGTGAGAGATGCACGTGCCCGGCCAGATCCTCGACGCGAACACACCCGGCCCGGCGGACCACTTCGTCCACGGCCGCATCCGTCACGTCGCATCGCGTCCCCGTCGTTCGCACGCAGTCCATGATCCACTGCTCGATCGCCCGCACGCAGGCACGGTCGTCGACGTCGCCCTGCACGAGATCCACGATTGGGGTCGGGGGCGTTTCGACGACCGCGTCCAACCGCTCCACTCTGTTCGCCAGCGACGACATCGGGACACCGATCGCCCGCATCGCCCCCTCGGGGACGAGCTGCACGATCAGGATCCGGCCGCCGGCGCCCAGGGTGAAGTCGAAGGGCCCGGTCCGGGGTCCCGAAACGCAGGTCGCCTGCCACGGCCGTCCGGCGTCATCGAATGAACGCAGCACCGTTCCGTCGCGTTGAAACACCACGCATGAGGTGCCGTCGGGGAGCACCCGCGCCGACAGCGTCGCCTCACGCGACGCGTGGACGGACCAGATCCCGGCGAGAATGCCCGCCAGTGGACGTGGAGCCGGGTGCCAATGCGAGTCCATGCTGCCTCATCTTTCGGGATCCCGCGCCCGGGCTTTCGATGGGTGCGTCGCGATGCCCGGGAGGCCGGCGGTCCCGATCGCCGACGGCGCCGAAGGGCCGAGATGCGCAGGCGAGCCGACGCAACACGCCGGCCGGCGACGGGCCGGTTCAGGGGGTCCGGGCGGCCCCGGCGAGCCACGGATACCGATGGGTGAACTCGGGCGGGATGCGCTCGGGTGGAGATCCGTCGCCCATTCGCAGCGAGAACGCGATGCCCGCCGGCCCCCAATCGTCGACGCCGCGACCGACCCGCGCTCCGCCGACGCGTTGACCGGCGGCGACGGCCGCGAAGGCGACGAATCGGCCGGCGTCCAGGTCGAAGGCGGCGCGTCCCAGGATCTGCGTGTCCACGCCACGCTCCGTCGGCGTTTGCTCGAAGCGTTCCCGTATGCCGTACTTGGGCTGTCCGTCCGCGGCGCGCGTCCGCGTGCGGCCACGCAGCTCGACATCCACGATGTTCCCACGTCGCGCGACGGTCTCCAGCTCGAGCGTCGCCGTCTCGACGTCGTCGTCGGCGAACGCCTGCGTAAACCCGCTCACCATTCCCTTGTCGAGAAAGCCGAGTGCGGCAAGACGCGCGACGAGTTCGCGACGGACGGCCACGCGTCCGCCGATCTCGGGGGTGGGTCGCATCGACGCAACCTCGTCCGCGTCGAACCACACGAAGCTCCGCGACCACCGCTCCGTGACGACCATCCCTGCCACGTCGCGCCCGATGATCCGAAGCACGAGGCCGTCGGCCGGGTAGCGGTGCGCGACGCGATCGACCGGGGCGTCGGCGATCGCGAGAGCCGCCGGAAGCGTGGTGGCCTTGTCGCGGGCAGTCGGGTCGAGGCTCTCCCATCGCGCGAGAGCGACGCGGAGCGTCGCCTTGACGTCCGCGACGTCACGCGTGAAGCACGAGGCCAGGAGACGCCCGGAGGGGGTGCACACGAACACACCCTGGTGCCCGGGATGTCCCTTCTGCTTCTGCGCGAAGACCTTCTGGAAGAACCGGGCCTCGGGCGTCGTGCCCGTGCGGAGTTCGTGCAACTCGTCGGCGACGGCGACGAAGTTGCCTGCGAGACGTTGCACTTCGCGGTCGGACCAGACGAACCGCCTGGCAAGCACGCCGTTGACTCACGTGCAGCCGAACGGGTGGCCATTCATGACGTAGATCATGAGCGGTCGGCGCTCCGCCGACGCACGCCGGGCTCCGGCGCGGATCGTCGTCTCCCAGTCGACGGCGAGGTCGGCGAGAGCGGGTCCCGCCGGCTCGAGGGCCGTCTGCCAGTCGTCCAGGGTCTCCAGGGTGAGGCCGGCTTGATCCGCGGGAGGGCCGGGAAGGGCCGCGTCCGCGACGGCGAAGCTGCCGGTGCCGCCCACGATGGTGAGGAGGGCGGCGGAAAGAGTGCGCTGGAGCATCGTGGTTCTTCCTTCGACCGCGGTCAACGTGCGATGCCGCGGTCACTCAATCGCGATGCGGATACCATCGCATCACCATGCGAGCCGTCACACCGCTGTTTGTTTTCCTCGGCCTGGTCGCGGTTGCAGCCTTCTTCGGGAGCAACTTCACTCCGGGCGAATGGTACCAGGCTCTGCAAAGACCCGCCTTGGCGCCGCCGAACTGGATCTTCGGCCCGGTGTGGACGCTGCTCTATCTGGCCATCGCGGTCGCAGCGTTCCTCGTGTGGCGGAGGCCGGAGCGGAGCGGGCGTGCGCTCGCGCTCGTGCTGTGGGGGACGCAGCTGGCTCTGAATGCCTTGTGGTCGTATCTGTTCTTCGGTCTGGAGCGTCCCGGGTTGGCGCTCATCGAAATCGTCGTGCTTCTTGGGGTGATCGTCGCGACGACCGTCGTGTTCTTCTCGGTCCGCAAGTCCGCGGGCATGCTCTTCGTGCCGTACGCCCTGTGGGTGAGCTTCGCCACGTATCTCAACGCCGGCTTCTGGTATCTGAATCGGTGACTGCGCGTTGACAGATGTTTCCCGCGGGAGAGTCGCCATGCTCAGAGTCAGCCTGCCCGTCGTCGCGATCGCGGTGATGTCCGTGTCCGCATCGGCGACGCCGCCGATCGCCATGACCAACGTGACGGTCCTCCCGATGACGGGCGACACCGCCCGTCTGCCGAATCACACCGTGATCGTCGAAGGCGACCGCATCGTCCGCGTCGGCCCGGCCAACGAGACGATCGTTCCCGACGGGGCCCGAATCATCGACGGCCGCGGGCGTTTCCTCATGCCCGGATTGTGCGACATGCACGTCCACATCGAAGACGCGACGGAGATCACGCTCTATGGCGCGTACGGGATCACGACGGTGCTGAACATGCGTGGGCTGCCGTGCCATCTGCGCTGGCGCGACGAAATCGCCGCCGGCGATCGGTTCGGGCCCACCCTGTACACGACCGGCGATTACGTGGACGGGTACCCCGCATCGATGTCGCCGATGATGAGCCTGGCCGACGACGAGGCGATCCGAGCTGCGATCAAGCGACAGGCGGAGGAGGGATACGACCTCGTCAAGGTCTACTCGGAGCTGACGGCGGAGCAGCTCGCCGTGGTGGGCGAGGCGGCGCGTCGGCACGGGCTCGCGGTGACGGGTCATACGTCGGACAACTACTCGCTCGAGCACGCCCTGGGATCGGGTCAGATCAACGTCGCGCACACCGATCAGCTGTTCCGGTTCCTCGATGGCCCGCGGGACGAGGCCAGGGAGCGGCAGCTCGCCCGGGCCCTGCGTGACGCGAACGCAACCGTCACCACGAGCATCGCGATCTATGTGATGAACGCGAAGCACTTCGAAGATCTCGAGGCGATCCTCGCCCAGCCCGAGGCGCGTCGGCTGCATCCCGCTCTGCTCCAGCCGTGGCGTCGCGAGAACCACCGCTTTCTGCGTCGCGGGCAGGCGGAGTACGAGCGTCAGACGAAACGCAACGCGGAGCTTCTTCGCTTCACGAAGGTGTTGCACGAGGAGGGGGTGCCGCTGCTGCTCGGCACCGATGCCTCCACGGTCGGCGCCTACCCGGGCTGGTCCGTGTACGAAGAGCTGCACGAGCTCGTCGCCGCCGGATTGAGTCCCGCCGAGGCGCTCGCGACCGCCACGTCGATTCCCGGTGCGTTCGTCCGGCGGCACATCGACCCCGACGCGTGGCTCGGCGCGATCAGGGCAGGCTATCGCGCGGACCTCGTGCTGCTCGAGGACGATCCGCTGCGCGATGTCGATGCCGTGCGTCGGCCGATCGGCGTCATGCTGCGTGGTGACTGGCATCCGCGGGCAGATCTCGACTCGCGTCTGCGCGACGTCGAGCAGCTGTGCGCCGATCTCACGCCCGCCGTCCTCGCGTTCGAGGGGCACATTCGCACGGGCGACCTCGACGCCGCCCGTGTCGTGTTCGACGAGGCACGCCGCCGGCACCCGGGCGCCATGCTCTTCCAGCATTACTGGCTGTATTTCTACGGCTTCGCCTATCTCTACGATGGCCGCGAGCTGACGACGGATCCGGAGAAGCTGCGTGACGCCGTCGCCCTCTACGAGATGTACGCGCAGACGTTCCCCGACTACCACAGCGCCCACTCCATGCTCGGGCGGGCGTACGCGGCCGCCGGGCGAGGCGACGATGCGGCGTCGGCGTTCCGCCGGGCGCTGGCGATTGCACCGGGATACGCGTACGCGGAAGCGGCGCTGGCCGAGCTGATCCCCGTCGCTCCCGACGAACCGGAAGACGCCGAGCCGGACCCGGATGAGTCCGCGAACGCTCCGGCCGCCGCGTCACCGGACCCGGCGCCGAAGCGTGTGCAGCTCCCCGCGCCCGAGGGTCCGCACCCGGTCGGCACGGTCACGTACGAGTGGCAGGATCCGACACGTCGGTGCGCGGCATCGCCGCACGGTGGCGATCTGCGGACGATCGTCGTGCAGATCTGGTACCCGGCGGCCAACGCCGACGCGCCGAACGCGCCGTACTCCGCGTTGTCCGCGGACTATCGACACGTCGACGGCAACGCCCGCCTGCGGCCACCCTTCGCGGCGATGGCGACGCCGAGCCCGCTCGTGGTCATCAGCCCCGGGCGGGGCGTCGAACGCTACGGGTATACGACGATCGCCGAAGAGTTGGCCAGCCGCGGGTACGTCGTGGCGTCCGTCGACATGCCGGAGCTTGGGTGGGTGATCTACGCGGACGGCCTTGTCGTTCGGCCCAACCCGGCGTTTCAGCCGTCGCGCGAGCTGATGTCCGGCCCGTACGAGAAGGTCGACGCGTTCTTCGAACCGGCGACGGCGATGGGTCTGCGTGATCTGCAGCTCGCCTGGTCGAATCTGCGGCGACTGAACGATGCCGACCCCTCCGGTCGCTTGACCGGCCGGATCGACGTCACGAACACCGGTGTCTTCGGTCACTCGCTCGGCGGGCGGATCGCGGGCGCCTTCGCCGAGGCGAACGAGAACGTCAGGGCCTACATCTCCATGGAGGGAATCGCACCGCGGCGGGCGCGGATGGCGGGTCTGCCGATGCCGGTCGCGATGATGTGCAGCAGTGGGACGCTCCCGTACGCCATGGACAACTACCAGACTCTGATCGACGGGCGTCGGGAGACCGTCTTCATGGTGGAGCTCCGGTCGTTCGGACACAACTCGGTGACCGACTTTCCGGTGGCGACCCCGAGCCAGTTCGACTACGAGATCGAGCCGCGAGCGGGGCTGCTGACGTCGGTCGCGATCGTGCGCGACTTCTTCGATGTCCACTTGAAGGGCCAGGGGGACTTCGGGGCGGCGGGCGACCGGCTGGCCAACGTTGTCATCACCGAGCACGCCGCGCAACGAGACGGCCCGAATCGACGTCCGTGAGCCCGGGGGGATCGGACGGGGTCAGTCCGGTCGTCGTGGATCCTCCGCGCCTTGCGAGCTGACGCCGAATCGCTCGCCGGCGCTCGGCGAACGCGGCGCGGCGTTTTTGACGTACCGGTCGAACCAGGTGATCTGCTCCCAGAGCACGTGCTCGATGCTCTCGACGGACCGGTAGCCGTGGTCCTCGTGCGGCAGGAGCACGAGGCGGGCGGTGCCGCCGGAACCGCGGACGGCCTCGAAGAAGACCTCGGACTGGATGGTCAGCGTGCCGGGGTTGGAGTCTTCCTTGCCGTGGATCACGAGCACGGGCTCGTTGACCTGGTCGGCGAAGAACGTCGGCGACAGCTCGATGTAGGCATCACGCGCCTCGAACAGCGAGCGACGCTCGGACTGGAAGCCGAACGGCTGCATGGTCTTGTTGTGCGAGCCGCTCCGCGCGATCCCGGCCCGGAAGAGGTCGCTGTGCGCCAGCAGGTTGGCCACCATCAGTCCGCCGTGACTGTGACCGATGATGCCGATCCGGTCCGGATCGGCCACGCCGATCTCGATCGCCTTCGCCACGGCGGCTTCCGCGTCGGCGACGAGCTGCGGCACGAAGGTGTCGTAGGTCGTTTCGGGATCTCCCACCATGGGCATGGCGGTGTTGTGGAGAACGGCGTAGCCCTGCAGCAGGAAGAACAGGTGGGAGGCGCCGGAGATGCGGCTGAAACGCTGGGCGGAACCCCGCACCTGGCCCGCGGTGGACGGGTCGGAGTACTCCAGGGGATACGCGTAAAGCACGGTCGGGAGGCGTGTCCCCTCCTGGTAGCCCGGCGGGAGCTGCAGCTCGAAGCTCAGGGGAACACCGTCGGCCCGCTCGTAGCGAACGAGGCGTTTTTCTATCTGACGCAGCTGCGGCGTCGGGTCTGTGAAACGCGTAATGGGTTTTCGGCTCGAGAGACGCGTGGCTTCCCCCTTCGGCGCGTTGACCGTGTTGCCGAGCGTCGCGAGGTAGTAGTTGGGAACGTCCGTTGCGGACTCGGAGCGCATCACGAATCGACTTTCGTCGCCGGCAAACCCGACGAAGTACTCGTACCGATCGGGCGCGCTGCGAAAGAGACGCTCGACGGCGCCCGTCGTCATGCTCCGCAGGTCGAGAAACGGCCGGTCGCCGTCTTTGGTGCCGCCGCTGCCGGTGAAGTAGACCGCATCGCCCCTCTGATGCAGCACCCACTCGCCGTTGGGCAGGGGCCGTCGCTCCGGAGAGCCGGGCGACGCGTAGCGGTCGCTCTCGTTGAGGTCGAACCACGGACGCGCCGTGCCCTGATCGACGTCGAGCAGCCAGGTGTATCGCCACCGCCGCATCCGCTCGCGTTCGGTGAGCATGAGCGTGCCGTCCTCGGCCCCCCAGCCGTTCTGCCAGCTCACGATGCGATGTTCGGCCCGGAAGACCTCCTCCGGCGCGTCGTCGAACGGCGCGTCCAGTCGCATCAACCGGTCGCGATGCGGAGCTGTGGCGACCGGGTTGCCGCCGTCCAATGCCTCGACCCAGTACAGCGTGTGCGGGGCCGTGGCTCGCCACGCGACACCACGCGGGCCGAGCGGAACGCCGTGAATCGGGACCTCGTCGGCGAGGGGAAGCGACGCGATGTCCGCCACGGGCGTGCCGTTTTCGTCCCACACCTCGATGGCGCGGGCGAAACGCCACCACGGGACGGCGTGGGACCACGGTTCCACGAGACGTTCGATGAGAAGCATGCGGCCGTCCGGCGAGACGTCGGCGGTCGCGTAGACCGCGGGCGCCCCCAACCGCTTGACCGTGTCGTTCACGGGATCGACCACCACGAGCTCGCTGGTGGCGTAGTAGGAAAAGAGCGCGTCGTCGTGCGCGGTCTCGAGCAGGTTCCGCGACTCGTACGTAGAGCGGGCCTGAGCGCCCGTTCCCTCCTGAACTTCCGGCCCGGCCGGAATCGCGGGCGGCGGGGGGGCGGGTCCGCGGCGAGGGACGCGTCGCACCAGCAGACGCTGCTGGTCGGGCATCCAACGCACGCCGGCGCCGAGCAACCCGTTGACCGCCACGTCCTCGATCTTCTTGACGTCGCCGTCGATCGAACCCACCCAGAGGCCCACGTGGTCGGCGTGCCGGGTGGTCAGTGCGAACCGTCGACCGTCGGCGCTCCACCGCACGCCAAGGACTTCGACCCCGCGGGGCACATCGAGCGTCGTCTCCTTGCCGCCGTTGACCGTGACGATCGTGGGCGTGGTCGACCCGTGCCGTCCGTGGTGGTTGTTGGTGGCCGGATCGACCCGCATGCCGGCGAGCACGTGCATCGGGCCCGCCATCTCGGCGAGCGGTGGATACAAGATGGGATCGCCGAGCAGCAGGTGCTCTCCGGTCGGCGCGGGCGCGACCGACTTCATCTGGGGAGCGTGGAGGACCTCCATCACCTCGGCGGGAGGCTTCTGCCACGTCGTTCCCTCCGGAGCCGCGTGCGCGGCGGCGGTGAGCGTGGCCATCGTCAAAGCAGCAGTGGAGAGCACGGCGAGAGTACGAATCATGACATTCTCCTCGGGCCCGACGCGCGAAGCATCCGGCCGCGCGACCAGCCTCGCGAGTTGTTTGACTCAGACTCTAATTCTGTGACGCCTGCCGGTCCAGCCGTCACTGCGGGTCCTGGGGAAAGGACCCCGCCCACGCGGCCGTGCGGCCGGTTGCCCCGTCCTTTCTCACCGCTGCACTCCGCGCCGGTTGCGGTTGTCCCCATTCCAGACGGGCCCTACGCTTCCGTGCCGCCCGTCGGCGGCCGCAGCGGAACTCCGGTGGGAGCGGCCAGTGTCACCGGACCTCGTCCAGGCATTCGTGCGATCGATCGAGCTCAAGGATGCGAGCACCGCTGCGCACACGTGGCGGGTGGTGCTGTACGCCCGCGCGTTGGCGGAGCGGCTCGGCGTTCCCCCCGACGATCTGCGGCGGATCACGTACGCGGCGGCGCTCCACGACATCGGCAAGATCGACATTCCCGGCGAGATCCTGCGCAAGCCGGGCGCGCTCACCGACGAGGAGTTCGAGATCGTCAAGACGCACACCACGCTCGGGCACGAGCGGCTGGTGCGGATGGGCGAAACCGATCCGATCCTGCTCGAGCTCGTGCGTCATCACCACGAGCGTTGGGATGGGCTCGGGTACCCCGACGGTCTCGCCGGCGAGGCGATCCCGCTCGGACCGAGGCTCTTCGCGGTGATCGACACGTTCGACGCGCTCACGAGCATCCGCCCCTACCGGCAGGACGTCGGACCCGACGCGGCGGAACGCGCGCTGGTCGAGATCGACGCGTCGCGGGAGACGCGATACTGGCCCGAGGCCGCCCGCCTGTTTCGCGAGCTGTACGAGACCGGCGGGGTCACGTGGATCCTGCACTACTTCAACGACAGCGTGTGCGACCCGATCGAGGCCATCGATCGGATCGAGCGGATCGAGCAGGCCGAGACGCGGCGCTGCCGCCGCTGACGACACCATCATGAACGCGGACGCTTCCCGTACACTTGCCGGCTCGATGTGCGAGCTGACGATCGTGGGAGCGGGAGCCGGATTCGTCGTGATCGACAAGCCGCCCGGGGTTCGGTCCGTGCCGGGGCGGGGTCCGGATGCGGCGGAATCGATCGAGCAACGGGTGCGTGCGCGTTGGACCGACTACGACGGCCCCGTCATCGTCCACCGGCTCGACATCGAGACGAGCGGGCTCATGGTCGTGGCTCGCGACCGCGTCGCGCACCAGCGACTCTCTCGCCAGTTCATGCACCGGAAGGTCGGCAAGACCTACGACGCCGTGCTCCAGGGCGTCGTGACGCCCGACGAAGGTGCCGTCGATCTCCCGCTGCGCGTGGATTGGGAGAACCGGCCGCGTCAGATGGTCTGTCACGAGAAGGGCCGGAAGTCACGCACGCTCTACCGGGTGGTCGCACGGAGCGACGCGTGGACGCGGGTCGCCTTCCGGCCGATGACGGGACGCACGCACCAGCTCCGCGTCCACAGCGTGACGCCGGTGTCCGCCGGGGGACTCGGGGCGCCGATCCTGGGGGACACGCTGTACGGCGACGCGTCGTCGGCGTCGCGGTTGCTCTTGCATGCGGACCACCTGTCGTTCTGGGCGCCGTACGGGCCGGGGTGGTGCAAGTTCGACTCGCCCTCGTCGTTCGGAGCGGGGTGGGCGTGAGGCGGACGCGGGCACGGGCACGGACACGGACACGCACGCGGACGCGGACGCGGACACGGACGCGGACACGGACGCGGACACGGACGCGGACACGGACGCGGACACGGC
>JABDLI010000368.1 GCA_013003065.1 Phycisphaerales bacterium
CCATTGCAGTGGGGCGATTGACTCCCCGCCGCGATGGGTGACGCACGGCACGGACGCTTCGCTGTCCGTGGCACCATGGAAGGGGGCGTCCGTTTCTGTCCGCCCGGTCCGACCAACTCCGACTTCCCTTTCCCCCACGGCGCAGTACCCTTCCCCCAGGGGAACACGACGATGCGCACCCGCTGCACCGTCATCCTGGGGATTCTCGGACTCACCGGTGCCCACACCGCGCTCGCGGGCGCGGTCACCGTGCCGGGTGACTTCGAAACCATCCAGGCCGCGCTCGACGATCCGTCGACGGGCGACGGCGACGAGATCGTTCTCGTGGCCGCCGAGTACAGCGGCGTCGGCAACTGCAACCTGGATTTCAACGGCCAAGCGATCACGCTGCGGTCGGCGTCGGGCGACCCCGCAACGTGCACCATCCTCTGCAGCGGCGACGGCCGCGGGTTCTTCTTCCACCGCGGCGAGACGGCGGCGACCCGCGTCGAGGGCATCGAGGTGGCGGGTGGGTCGGCCGGCACCGGCGGCGGCATGCTGATGGCCAACGGCAGCACGCCGACCATCGTGCGATGCCGGTTTCGTCAGAACGCGGCGAGCGGTGACGGGGGTGGAGTCGCCTGCATCGGCAGCGCGCCCCGGTTCGAGGAGTGCACCTTCACCGGCAACTTCGCGGACGTGGCGGGCGGCGGCCTCTCGCTCGTGGGATCCGACGCGGTCTTCGTCGACTGTCTGTTCACGGGCAACAGCACGGCTGCGATCGGCGGCGGCGCGTCGATCGCGAACAGCGTGCCGCTCTTCGACGGCTGCCGCTTCGAGGACAATCAGGCGTCGACCGGCGGGGGCGCGGTGCACGCGGTCGACAGCGTCTTCGCGGCCACGGGATGCCGGTTCACCGGGAACGAGGCGCCGGCCGGCGGGGGCATCTTCCTCTCCAGCAGCAGCCCGCGGATCATCGACTGCGTGCTGTCGGGCAACGAAGCCGGGAAGGGTGGCGGTCTGCGTGCGCTCGCCTCGGACCCGCTGATCGTCGGCACGCGGTTCGAGTCGAACACGGCCGATCTCTTCAGCGGTGGCGCCATCAGCACGCGGGCAAGCAGCCCGGTGATCGCGAATTGTCTCTTCCGGCTGAACACCGCCCCCAACGGCGGCGGTGCGCTCCACCACGAGGTCGTCAGCCTGCCCCGCATCGTGAACTGCACCTTCACCGACAACGACGGCGGACGCGGTGGCGGCGCGGCCTTCGCCTCCGCCAGCGCGGTGACGATCGAGAACTCGATCCTCTGGAACAACACGCCAAGCGAGGTCCTCGACCCCGACGCCATGCTCCTCATCCGGCACTCCAACGTCGAGGGCGGGTGGAGCGGCGCGGGAAAGTCGAACCTCGATGCCGATCCCGCCTTCGTCGACGCCGACTCCGGCGACCTGCGACTCACGGTCGGGTCGCCCATGATCGACGCGGGTGACGATGCAGCGCTGCCCGCCGACACGGCCGATCTCGATGGCGACGGTGACGAGCGTGAGCCCCTGCCGATCGACTTCGACGGCTCGGCCCGCATCGTCGGGGAAGCCGTCGATCTCGGGGTCTACGAACGCCAGCCGTCACGACCGTGCGGGGCGGACCTCGACGGCGACGGATCGATCGGCTTCACGGATCTGCTGGCGATCCTCGCCGCGTGGGGCCCCTGCCCGGTCGACTGCCCGGAGGATCTCGACGCGACGGGCGATGTCGGCTTCACCGATCTCCTGCGGCTGCTCGCCGACTGGGGCGACTGCCCGGGGTGACGCGGAGGCTGCTTGTGCGACGCGCGATCACGCGTCGACCTTGGCGAGCGTGCGGCCGCCGCGAATCCAGCTGCGCAGCGTGTCGCGTTCGCTCGGCCAGCCCTCCCCGGTGCGTTCGGCCAGGAATTGGTGGAACAGCGCTACGAGCGCGCGGTCCAGGGTGTCGAGCGTGTTGAGACGTCCTTCGACCGCCTCGCGTTCGCTCGCCGGCGTCTCCTCCGGCTTCGGCAGCTTCGCGCCGGAGACGGCAAACCGGTCCCCCTGAAACGACAGCTCCCACTGCTCGCCGCCGGCGGCCATCACCAGACCCAGCTTGCGGGGCCACTTGCCGGTGCGCAAGGACGCAACGGCTTCCGGGAGGCGGGCCGGACCGTTGGCTCGCAGCATCTGCTTGCCGGTGACATCCCACGCGCACTCCATGTCGAGCGTGCGATCGATCGCGATGGCGACCTCGCCTTCGCCCGTCGAGATCGTGGCGGAGCCGATTTCCGTCTGGCTCCAAAGCCAGATGAGAAACTCGTTGCCGAGGAAGTCCTTGGGCTCGGGGCCCATGTGCGACCAGGGAACCGCCGGGACATCGCCGCCGGCGGCGGCCGGCGGGGCGCCGGTGAAGGGCGTGGGACCGAGGTCTTCGTAGTCGCGTCGCAGACCGCTCGTCTCCAGACGCTCCCGCGCGAGCGCGCCGGCCGACAACGGCTCGAGCCGCGCGTCGAACGTGACCGCGAAGAGCTCCGCCAACGCGTTCACCGTTGCATCGCTGAACGCCGGCACGAAGACGAGGTGCCGGGAGACGTCCCACAGCGCGGGCAGCATCCGCGAACGGAGATGCCGCCCGGCGGCGAGCTCCTCTCGGCACCGCTCCTGCGCTTCCTCCTGGGCGGCCCGCCGTCCCGCCCCGCCACCGTTGCCGTTCTGACGACCACGCAGCGTCTCCTGCGCCATCGCCACGTACGCCTGACGGATCGATGCCGGCACCCGATTGGTGTCGAGGCGAAGACCGAAGAGCAGACGCTCCCCGAAGACGATCGTCTCCGCGTCGTAGGTCGTGTCGTAGACATGCCGCCCGGCCGTCCAGCCGGCCTGCAGCTCCGGCGGCGTGCCCACCGAAGCCGGACGCAACGCATGCTCCTCGAGCGCGTCCAGCAACGCCGAGTCGACGACCCGGGGGCCGTCGTGAACGCGGAAACGGGCATAGGCGATGACACCTTGGCGGAATGGCATGGGGTGGAAGGATGGTGAGCGTGGAGCGGATCGGGGGGAGGACACATGATCTCCACGGCCCGTCCACGGGTGGATACGCGGACACGGACGCGGACACGGACCCGCACACGGTCGCGGACACGGACCCGCACACGGGACGCGGACACGGTCGCGGACTCGGTCGCGGACACGGACGCGGACACGGT
>JABDLI010000372.1 GCA_013003065.1 Phycisphaerales bacterium
GTGTTTGACTCCCCCGCGCGATGGACGACGCACGGCACGGACGCTTCGCTGTCCGTGGCACCATCGGCATTGGAGTGGGGACCAGGATTCCTACGCCGCCGGCTCTCTCCGCGTCCCCGACGTCTCAGCCGCGGCCGTCGCGCTGCCCGCCAGCTCCGTCGCGAGATTGACGGCCGCGATCATCGATCCGGCGCTCGCGCGGCCGAGGCCGGCGATGTCGAAGGCGGTGCCGTGGTCGGGGCTCGTGCGGATGATGGGCAGACCGAGCGACCAGTTGACCGCGCTGTCCCATCCGAGGAGCTTGACCG
Source organism: Phycisphaerales bacterium (assembly GCA_013003065.1). Classification (GTDB taxonomy): domain Bacteria; phylum Planctomycetota; class Phycisphaerae; order Phycisphaerales; family SM1A02; genus JABDLI01. Next base: position 309 of record JABDLI010000372.1, read on the forward strand.
GGATCAGACCCTGGTCGTGGTACATCGCGACGACGAGGTCGTACTCGCCGGCCGCGGCCGCGATGAACAGAGTGTCCGCGGGGTAGGGCCCGGAGACGTCGATGCCGGCGGAGCGTGCAACCTCGATGGCCGGTTCGATGAGACGGGTTTCCTCGTCGCCAAACTGGCCGCCTTCCCCGGCGTGGGGGTTCAGCCCGGTCACGGCGATGCGTGGCGACTTGATGCCGAGCCGACGGCACGCCTGGTGGCCGAGGTCGATGGGGTCGAAGACGCGTCCGATCGTGAGGACATCACGAAGCTGCACAAGCGGCAGGTGCGTCGTCGCCAGGGCGACCCGCAACCGCGGTGAGACGAACATCATGACGCTGCGCTTCGACTTGGTGCGGTGGGCAAGGAGCTCCGTGTGGCCCGGCCAGCGGAAGCCCGCGAGGTTCCACGAGGTCTTGCTGATCGGGCCGGTGACCAACGCGTCGAGATGACGCGGATGATCGGGGCTCCGCATCGCATCGGCGATCGCCTCCTCGACGAAGGTCTTCGACGCCAACCCGCCCGACTTCGACGGTTGCCGCGGCGTTCGCACGAGCCCGTCGAACTCGTCGTAGTCGAGGACGACGACATCCTCGCGGATCGCCCGTTCGGTGCGATCGGAATCGTGCTGCACGCGGTACCAGAACGGCTCGACCTCCAACCGGTCCGCCTCGTACGTCATCAGCTCGTTGAGTCCGTAGATGACGAATCGCGCGTGGGGACGCGACACGCGGATGTCCGCGAGCGCACGAACGATGATCTCCGGGCCGATGCCGGCGGGATCGCCGATCGTGATTCCGATCGTGGGGCGGGCCGTCATCGAGTTGGACTTCGAACACGCGGTCATGAACCGATTCTAGCCCGAATTCGCGTGAAAACGAATCGTGTTTGCGGGGAGCGATGATTTTGGCGGCGTGCGTTCACCGGGTCGCGATGCCGGCGTCGGCAACGGCCGCTCGCACGCGTTGAACCGTGCGCAGCAGTCCCGGCAAGGCTGTCAGCGGTTGCTGCGTGCTTCCGTCGGAGAGTGCACGGGACGGATCGGGATGACACTCGATGAACACCGCATCGACCCCGGCCGCCACCGCAGCGCGGGCCAGCAGGCTGGCACGCTCGGGCCGTCCCGCGGTCACGTCCGCCCCGGCCCCGGGAAGCTGGGTGGAGTGGGTGACGTCGAAGCACACCGGCGGTCCCAGCTCCATCAGGTCGCCGAGACCCGTGAAGTCGTTCACCAGTCGGTTGTACCCGAAGAAGGTGCCACGCTCGGTGAGCAGCAAGTTCTGCGCCCCGACCTCCTGGAGCTTGCCGATCGCGTGACGCATCTCCGCCGGTGACATGAACTGTCCCTTCTTGACGTTCACCGCGCGTCCGGTCGCCCCGCAGGCCTGCAGCAGATCGGTCTGGCGACACAGGAAGGCCGGGATCTGCAGAAGGTCCACCGTCTCCGCGACGGCCGCCGCCTGGGCCGGCTCGTGGACGTCCGTCGTGACCGGCACGTCGAACTCGGCGCGAAGGCGGCCCAGCATTCCCAGTCCGGCGTCCAGGCCCGGTCCGCGACGCGAGCGGCCACTGGATCGGTTGGCCTTGTCGAAGCTGGCCTTGAATATGAGCGGCATGTCCAGCTCGTCACACAAAGCGACCAGCGTGCTCGCGATCAAATGGTTCGTCGCCTCGTCCTCGAGGACGCAGGGGCCGGCGATCAGCACGAGCGGAGCGGGCGTGAGCGGATCGGTCGAACCGATGGTGACATTCTTGACATGACAAGGCTGGAGTGACATCGCTCGAAACAGTAGCCTAGAGCCGTGGCGGAGGGGCGTTGACCGGGGGCGGGGGCTGAAAAGCGGGACATCCGCATAACCCCTGACCGATACAGAGGCCGAGCCAAACGGGCTCCGCCTTGATCGGCGGCGCAAATCGCTGGAACGGTTCGGCGGCGGAGCCGAATAGCTAAGTGCGTGCCGTCAATGGATTTGAGGCACGGCATGGCTCTCGATGTCCGAGGGTCACGAGAGGCCGCGGGAACGCATCATGCCGCGTATGCCACGAGAACCCGAAGCTTTCTGCGAGCAGGTCGCCCGGATTCTGCTCCGCCATTTCCCCGACCGCAACGTCGAGATGGCGGGGCCGATGGACCTGATCCTCAACGGCCGGCACCTCGGTCTCGAAAACCTGTACCGAATGGTCCAGTACGAGCCGACCCGCGGCCTCGAGATCGTCGAGAACTACCTCGAGCGATTGCTCGAAGGGGACACCTTCAGCGCGATGCCGCTGCCGCTGTCCGTCGCCCGCCCCCGCATCATGCCACGCATCCAGCCGCTGAGCGTGTTCGAGCATCTCGATCGCGAGCAGGTCGCGCACCTTCCGTTCGTCAACGGAACGGTCATCGTGTTCGTGTTGGATCTGCCTCAGATGACGGTCAGCATCACGACGGAACAGATGCTGCGTTGGGGTCTCGCGGTGGATGAGCTCGACCTCATCGCACGCGACAACCTTGCGCGATATGCCCCGGATCTGGAGATCCAGCTCGTCGACTCCAACGAGGGCGGACGTGCGGCCATCGTCGCGCGGCAGGACGGCTACGACGCAGCGCGTCTGTTGCTCGGCACCCTGCACGAGCGGCTTGCGCCGGAGCTCAAGGGTGACTTCTACGTCGCCGCCCCGGCCCGCGACATGTTCCTCGCGGTGTCGCTCGCGCCGGACGTCTTTGTCGATCGAATCCAGAAACGGGTGCAACAGGACTACCGGCGTTTGCCGTATCCAATCACGAGCGATCTGTTCGTGGTCACCCGGGATGGTGTCGCCGGGACGTGCGATCGACCCGCGGCGTAGTTCTTTCCCGCTCCGCATGACCTGTGTCCGACACTCGCTTTCGCGTGACCACGCGGGTCCGTGAGCTCGGGCGACGCTCGGTGTGCGTCGGCTCGGCGGTGGTTTGGTTTTCCGGCGTGGAGGAAGAGAAGAGAGGGGACCGGATCCGACAGCGTCGGGTCCGGTTTTGTTTTTTGGGTGGGGCCGGGTCCGCGTCCGCGTCCGGGTCCGCGTCCGCGTCCGCGTCCGTGTCCGGGTCCGCGTCCGCGTCCGTGTCCGCGTCCGGGTCCGCGGCCGCGTCCGTGTCCGGGTCCGCGTCCGTGTCCGAGTCCGCGTCCGTGTCCGCGTCCGCGTCCGCGACCGCGACCGTGTCCGTGTCCGCGTCCGCGCTCCTACGCCTCCACCAGCGTCTCCGCCTCCAAGTCCAACAAGAACCGCTTCCGCCACACTCCCCCGCCGTAACCCCCGAGCGCCCCGCCCGTCCGCACCACCCGATGACATGGCACCACGATTGCAACCCGGTTGTCCCCGTTCGCCCGCCCGACCGCGCGTTGGCCGCCCGGTCGTCCCAGCGTCCGCGCGATCCAGTCGTACGAACGCGTCTCACCCGGCGGGATCGTGCGCAGCGTCTTCCACACGCGTTCCTGGAACGGCGTGCCTGGTGTGAGGAGGGGAACGGTGAAGTCGGCGCGCGCGCCGTCGAAATACTCGGCCAGCTCTCGCTCCAGGTGGTCGAGGTGCGGGCTGCCGCCCGGCACGATCGCGCCCCGCAGGCGGCGGCGGAGCGTCGCGAGCTGACGCTCGAGCGCGGGGCGATCGGCGAACTCGAGGAGGCAGACGCCCGCATCCGTTGCACACGACACGAGCGGGCCGAGCGGTGACTCCAGCGTGCGGGAGTGGATGCACGTCACATCCGCGCTGCGTCCGGGGGTCGTGCCGAACGTCCTTTCGAACGCCTCGCGGAACCCGCTGGCCGATTCGAAGCCGTGATCGTAGCCGACGGCGGCGGAATCCGCACCGCGTCGCAACGCTCCCAGGGCGAGACCCATGCGGCGGGCGCGATGGTAGGCCTGGAACGTGAGACCGAAGTGCTGCTGGAAGTGCCGGCGTGCCCGGTAGGGGCTGATGTCCATCGCGCGGAGATCCGCGTCCGTCACCCGCCCGCTCGGATCCGCTTCCACGGCGGCGAGCAGCCGGTCCAGCCACGGCCCGGCGCTGCCGACGTTCGCGAGCGGGCGACACCGCTTGCACGGGCGGTAGCCATCGAGCAGGCACTCCCGGACGCTCGCGTGAAAGACGATGTTGCGGGGAAGCGGTTTGCGCGCGGGGCACGACGGTCGGCAGAAGATGCCGGTCGTCTTGACACACGCGAAGAAGATCCCGTCGTAGGCGGTGTCCTTCGCCATGGTCGCCCGAAGCATTTCGTCACGATCGGGGATGTTCCGGATCATGTCGGCACCCTACGCAGCGAGGCCCGGGCCTGCTACCGAAAACCGAGCGCGGATGTCGAGTTGTCCGCGGACTGCCCGCGTCGAGCACGGGACGCCAGTTCACAGCACCGGCATCTCCGCGTCGTCGAACAGAACGGCCTCGGCCTCCAGGAACTGCCGGCTCAACGCCGGGGTCTCGAAGAACGTCATGAACACGCGGCTCACCGGCACCGTGAAGCCGAGCAGCATGCGGGTCGATCCGGGGCGGCCGCAGTCGAAGTGGCTCTCGGCCACGGCACGGGCGAGCGTCGTCGAGACGAAGGTGTCGCGACGGCGGGGCTCGATGTCGCCCTCGATCGACAGACCGCGGTAGACGGCGAGCGTCGAGCGTCCGAGCCGGCCGAACAACGCGCGGATGAACCCCAGCCGGGCGCACACGTGCTCGGCTCGGCGTTCGCGGCTCCACGGACCGTTGAAGAGACCGGGATCGCGGATCATCTTGCCCTCGTACCCGACGAACCCCAGCTCGGCGATCACGATCCGGTGCCCCTTCACCAGCTCGCCCGAGTGCGGCGCGCTGACGTACTGCGTCGCGAACGCCTCCTCCATGTCATCCAGGCCGCGGGTCGCGAGGTACCGGAGCAAGTCGGCGCCCAGCACGGGGTCGCCGCGTCGCGTGTCCGGATCGGGAAGCGGGCGCGAGTCGGCGATGAACCGCGACGCCGTCGCCAACCAGGCCGCGGCGCGTTTCTCCTCCCCCGCCACCCGCTTCTCGGTCAGCGCCCGCTGCGCTCCGTCCGCCGGCACGCACAGCGGATGATTCAGGCGGGTCACGGTCGCCGCCAGACGCCGGCGGGTCGCGTCGTCCACCCGTTGCGCGTCGAGCGCGAACTGATACCGGTCGATCTCCTCGAACGGGATCGACCACGTCGCGTCGCGATCCTCGAAGTCGTCGATCCGCAGCACGACGAAGCCGGTCGTTTCGACGACGCCGACGATCGTCACCGGCGTGCGTCGCTGGTCGAGCATACGCCCGCGGTTGCCGACCACCAGGTGATCGAGCGTTGCGGGCGTGAACGCCGAGTCGGGCAGCATGTCGGGGTTGGACTGGTAGACGTTCACGCGCGCCGGATCTTATGCCGTGGCGGTTTTGGGGTCCGGGTCCGGGTCCGTGGCCGTGGCCGCGTCCGCGTCCGGGTCCGCGTCCGGGTCCGCGTCCGGGTCCGCGTCCGTGTCCGGGTCCGCGTCCGGGTCCGGGTCCGGGTCCGCGTCCGGGTCCGCGTCCGTGCCCGCGAGACTCTCCCGAAGCGCCCGTTCCGCCTCCTTCCCCGTCGCCACCCGGTTCCC
>JABDLI010000018.1 GCA_013003065.1 Phycisphaerales bacterium
TCCGTGAGGGTCGGATTCGCGGGACGCTCGTCATCACGCTGGGGTACAAGTCCAAGCTGAAGCTGCAGGACGAGCTGCTCCTGGAGCCGCACCGCCCGGACTTTCCCTGTCTCATCGTCCAAGGCGCCGTCGACGCGAAGGTGGAGCTCGGCTGGCCGGACGGTGCAACGCTCGACGAGGCCGCCGTCGGGGTGAACCTCAATCCCCCGCATACACCGTTCGAGGGCGACTCCGATGGCAGCCTGGACGACGTGTACACCCCGGAGATCCGCGGGCTCGTCCACGTGCTCCACGCCGGTACCGGCACCTTCCTCGGGGACGACCTCGACGACTCCGAGCTCCTCGTCACCGGCACGATCCTGACCGAGGGCCTGGCCGCGGTCGAGAGCAAGGGGACCGCGACGCTGACCGTCGATCCGGCGCTCTTCGTGAATCCCCCCGAGGGCTACTCCGAGGGCGACCGCGTCGCGCCGCTGCCCGGTTCGTGGACCTGGACCGTCGATCCCTGACCGGGCTCACTCCCCGGGAATGACCGAGATGACGCCTTCCCACGGGCTCGACGCGGTGGCGTACATGCGCTTGGGGATGCGTCCCGAGCGGAAGCCGTGGTAGCCCGCGTCGCACGCGCAGCGCATGGCGTGGGCCATGCGGACGGGGTCCTTCGCGTGCGCGATGCCCGTGTTGAGCAGGACGCCGTCGGCGCCGAGCTCCATCGCGGTCGTGACGTCGCTCGGGGTGCCGACGCCAGCGTCGACGATCACGGGATAGTCGGATTCGCCGCCAGCGGCGGGGTCCTTCAGCAGCTCGAGGATGATCGCGATGTTCGCCGGGTTCGCGATGCCGCGGCCGGACCCGATCGGGCTTCCGGCGGGCATGACGCTCGTCGCGCCGGCGTCCCGCAACCGGACCGCCATGATGGGATCGTCCGACGTGTAACACAACACCGCGAAGCCATCGGCAGTGAGCTCCCGGCACGCTTCGACGGTGCCCACCGGATCGGGCAGGAGCGTCTTCTTGTCGCCGAGGACCTCCAGCTTTACCCAGTGACGACCGGCGTTGTCGATCTGCTCGAGCAGCTCGCGACCGAGCCGCGCGACCCTGATCGCGTCCTCGGCGGAGAAGCAGCCGGCCGTGTTGGGGAGGATCGTGTAGCGGTCGGTGTCGAGGAACTCGAGCAGGCTGCGTCCGTCGCGATCGACGAGGCGTTCCCGACGCACGGCGACCGTGACGATCTCGGCCCCCGACGCGTCGAGGGCTGATTGCATCAGCTCGTAGGTCTCGTACTTGCCGGTGCCGACGATCAGGCGGCTCCGGGTCGTGGTTGGGCCCAGGGTGAGAGGAGAGGGAGCGGGGAGCGTCTTGGTCGTCGGAGGCGTTTCGGTGGAGGGCATGGCGGAGGGGAGGATCCGAAAAGGGTCACGGGGGATAGGAAACGGGGTGGCTCAGCCACCACCCACGAAGGTGACGATCTCGACCTCGTCGCCATCGTCGAGGGCATGCTCGCCGTACGTCCGGTGGGGTACGAGCCGCTTGTTGACCTCTACCGCACACGCGGCCTGGCCGAGCTCGAGCTCTTCGAGCAGCGTTCGGACGGAGGCGGCGGCCTCGAGCTGGACGGTCCGGCCGTTGACGTTGATCATCATCGCTCGCATCATAGGGACGGTCCCCGGCTGCGTTGACAGCCCTGGGGGCCATTCGTACAGTACCGGCTCGGTCGATCTGGCCGAGACGCCTCCTTTTGTTTCGAGCGAGCGGGGGATGACCGCCGACCGCCGTCCCGCGGCGAGATCGGTGGGATCGCCGGTTCCTGACACAGCCCCTGAGGTTCCCGAGACATGCCCGGTCCAGCCTTTCGAACATCTCCGGCCCGTAAGCGGAAGCGACGTTCCCACCTCGCGATCACGCCGCACAAGACGGTCCTCTGCCCGAATTGCGGGGCCGCCCGGCTGCCCCACGCCGCGTGCACCGCGTGCGGATATGTTCGTCCCGGCCTGCAGATCAAGGGCAGCGAGGACGTTTGATTGATGCGGATCGGTCTCGACGTGATGGGCGGCGACAACGCCCCTCACGCCATCCTCGAAGGCGCCATCGGCGCCCTGGATCGGCTGGAGCCGTCGGATGAGCTCTGGCTGGTCGGTGATGAGACGACCATTCGATCCGCGCTCGCCGAACATTCGATCAACGACGACCGCATCGTGGTCACCCCCACGACGCAGGTGATCGAGATGGCCGAGCCGCCGGTCGAGGCGGTCCGGGGGAAGCCCGACAGCTCGATCACGGTTCTGGCGGAGCTCGCCAGCGCCCGCAGAGCCAAGAAACGCGACGCCGAGCCGCTGGACGCGATCATCTCCGCCGGCAACACCGGCGCCTGCATCTCGGCCGCGCAGATGCACATGCGGCGTCTGCGGAACGTCCACCGGCCCGGCATCGCCGTGACCGTGCCGACGTTCTCCGGACCGGTGGTGCTCATCGACGTCGGCGCCAACATCGAGCCCAAGCCGCATCACCTTGCGCAGTACGGCGTGATGGGCGAGCTGTACGCCAGCCGCGTGCTGGGGGTCGAGCGGCCCCGGGTCGCGCTCATGAACGTCGGCGGGGAAGAGCAGAAGGGCACCGCGGACATGAAGTTCGCGCGCGATCTGCTCCGCAGCGTCGAGGGCGTCAACTTCATCGGCTACATCGAGGGCCGGGCCGTCTTCAACGGCGAGGCCGACGTCGTCATCACCGACGGGGTCGTCGGCAACGTGATGCTGAAGCTGGCGGAGGGGCTCTCGGAGGGCATCTTCAAGGCGATCGCGCGGGAGGTGCACCGCATCGACCCCGACCTCGCCCAGCGGTTCGAGCCGGTCGTGCGCCGGATCTACGCCCAGCACGACTATCACGAATATGGCGGCGCTCCGCTGCTGGGGGTGAACGGCATCTGCTTCATCGCCCACGGATCCAGCGAGGCACGCACGATCACCAACGCGATCGCCAACGCCCACCAGTTTCGCGACGCCGGCGTCAACGAAGCGATCAGCGAACGCCTCGGCGTGATGGAAGAAGCCCTCGCATGACCGAATGGGGAGTGCGGCTGGCGGGGATCGGATCGGCCTACCCGGCGGGCGTGCTGACCAACCATGATCTCGAGAAGATGATGGACACCTCGCACGACTGGATCGTGCAGAGGACGGGCATCCACCGGCGGCACGTGATCGACGGCGAGACGGAGAGCGAGTTCACACTCGCCCGCGACGCGCTGACACGAGCCCTCGACGCCGCGGACATGAAGGCGTCCGATCTCGATCTGATCATCCACGCGTCGGTCACCTCGGAGATGACGTGTCCGTCGAACGCCTGCCGGATCGCCGCGGCTCTCGGGGCCGGGACGGCCGCGGCCTTCGACCTGGTCGCCGCGTGCTCGGGGTTCGTCTACGCGATGAACCTGGCCGATTCACTCATTCGCGTCGGGCGTCACCGGGCGGTCGGCGTGATCGGGTGCGACGCGCTCAGCACCGTGAGCGACTTCACCGAGCGCACGGTGTCGATCCTGTTCGGAGACGGCGGGGGTGCCGCGGTCTTCACCCGCGATGACGATCCCGGCCGGGGGTGCCTCCACCAGGAGCTGGGCGCCGATGGGACGAACTGGGAGACGCTGTACATGCCGCGTCGGGACGCGGATGTGCCGGCTTGGGACAAAGAGAATTCGATCCGCCTGGGCTGCCTGCGAATGAACGGACGCGAGGTCTTCAAGTTCGCGGTCAACCGGTTCCGGCAGGTGATCGAGGATGCGTTGGAAGCAACGGGGCTCGGGGTCGATGACGTCGCCCAGTTCGTCTGCCACCAGTCGAACGAGCGGATCATCGAGTCGGCCATCCAGAAGCTCGGCCTGCCCCGCGATCGCGTGCACGTCAACATCAACGAGTACGGCAACACGTCCGCCGGCTCCGTGGGGCTCGTCCTGGACGAGCTGTGGCAGGCCGGCAAGATCACCCCGGGCGACATCATCGTGTGCGTCGCGTTCGGCGGTGGCCTGACGTGGGCGAGCAACGTCTGGCGGGTGTAACGCCCGCCGGTCCGAGAACTCGCCAAACGCTACAAGCGAACGTCCGATCCGTGGCGGCTCAGCACCCGGCTTGACGCCGGCGGCGGCCGTGGAAGGCTTGACGTGAAGGGCGTGACCCGCCGCGTGGTGGCGGGGGATGTCCGCGGATACGACACGAGGGAAGAGAGGACGACGATGACGCGAGCACGCGTGGGAGTGGCGATTCTGTTGGCCACCGCATTGGCCCCGGCGGCCATGGCCGGACTCGATCAGGAGACCCAGAACGAGTCGTTCGGCTTTCCGCTGTCTCCGGGAGCGGCCGTGATCAGCTTCGACAAGTTCGACGACCTCGGAGGGCTGCGGGTCCTCGAGCAGGTCACGATGCGGCTCGACGGCTTCATCGGCGCCGAGGTCACCGCGGAGAACGACTCCGTGATCCCCGCCCCCGACTTCGGTGTGAGCATCGGCGGCTTCATGTCGATCAATTTCGACAGCCTGGCGGCCGCCCTCGGTTTCGACCGGACATTCCTGACCGACGGCTCCGTGACACCGTCCGATGGCGTCCAGGGCAGCGGAACCGACTTCTGGGACTTCGGGACCGTGAGCGACAGTGGGTTCGAGACGGACTCGACCACGACCGGCTTGTCCGCTTTCGTCGGCCCGGGCACGATCGACGCCAACATCAGCGCGGCGGGTGGATTCTCGGTCGTGGGCTCGACGGACTCGACGATGGTCCTCAACAACTTCCGGGCCGAGGGCACGGTGAGCGTGCTCTACGAGTACTCGGTCGTCCCCGGCCCCGGGGCCGCGGCATTCCTGATGCTCGGCGGGGGTATCGGCCTGGGACGCCGGCGACGCCGGTCCGCCTGAATCGACGGAGAACCCGATTTTTCGACGCGGCTCCGCCCTTTCCGGGGGCGGAGCCGTTGCTGTTCTCGGACCCCGGTCACCCTCCGAACGGGTCTGGATCGCCTCCCCTAAGCCCTGGACACCTCGGCAGTTGTGAAACTGCATCGAGTTGCCCACAATTGTCCCGTTTATGGGCCACAGAGGGTTGACACCCCCTTGGTGTCGTGTCACCGTAATACGCGCAGACTGTACAGGCGGACCAAGGGCCCGACGGTCATCGCGCGGAGGATCTCCCAGGCTTGGGTCGTCCCGGCAAACGCCGGCCTCGCCGACGGAGAACGGAAACGGAAGAAGCCGGCGCTGCATGGCCGGAGTCCGGGAAGAAAGAGGAGGAGCTAAAGAGATGGGTTATCGACAGACACTGGGGGCTGGGGTGTTCGTCGCGATTGCTCTGTTGGCAGCGCCGGCATCGGTGCAGGCCGACGGCGACATGTTCACCGAGGAGCAGACGCAGGACTTCGGTTTCCCGCTGTCGCCCGGTGTGGCCACCCTGCCCTTCGATCAATTCGATGACGAGGGCGGGCTCCGCATCCTCAGCAAGGTGACGCTGCTCGTCGACGGCATGATCGGCGCGGACATCACCGCCGAGAACGATTCGACGATCCCCGCGCCCGACTTCGGCGTTGCGATCGCCGGCTTCATGTCCGTGGCGTTTGCCGACCTCGGCACGGTCATCGGCTTCGACGAGGTCTTCTCCTCCGGTGGCGTCGCGCCGAGCGATGGCGTGACCGGCAGCGGCCCCGACTTCTTCGACTTCGGCTCCGTCTTCGACAGCGGGTCCGACATGGACATGCTCATGGGAACACCCGATGAGCTTGCCGCCTTCATCGGCGTCGGCACGATCAACGCGAGCGTCTTCGCCAGCGGCGGCTTCACGGTCGTCGGCTCGACGGACTCCACGCTCACCATCGACAACTTCGAGGGATCCGGCACCGTCCAGATCATCTACGAGTACAAGCTGATTCCCGCCCCCGGCGCTCTCGCGCTGCTCGGGCTCGGAGGGTTCGTCGGGGTTCGACGGCGACGTCGAGCGTAGGACACCCCGAGTCTTGGGGGCGACGGCGTCATCCCCATCAATTGACTTTCGACAACGCTCGCTTCGGCGAGCGTCGTCATTGGTGAAGGAGCCACGGGTTGCTTCGACGCATAATCACCGCGGTCGCCACCTCGAGACGAGCCGCGTGGATGTGGCTGCCGATGGTTGTGGTCACGTCCGTGGCCGCGGCCAACGAGACGCTCCACGTCCCGTCCGACCATCCGACGATTCAGGCCGCCATCGACATCGCGGTCGACGGTGACGTCGTCGCGGTCGCGCCCGGGATCTATCCGGAAGCGATCGACCTTCGCGGCAAGGCCATCGTCGTCAAGAGCACGCTGGGAGCCCAGTTCACCGTCATCGACGCCAGCGGCCTCGCGGCCTCCGGCGTGAAGTGCGCCAGCGGTGAGGGGCCGGCGACCGTCATCGACGGCTTCACCGTCACCGGCGGGAGCGGAGATCCGTCGGTCTTCGGCACCCGTCTGGGGGGCGGGATGTTCATCTTCAAGAGCAGCCCGACCGTCCTCGACTGCACGTTCGTCGGCAACGAAGCGGCCGGCGGCGGCGGTCTGTGCAACTTCGGCAGCGCGTCGACGATCAGCGGCTGCCGGTTCATCGACAACACCGCATCCTTCTCCGACGGCGGGGGGGGAATGGCGAACGTCGGGTCGAGCCCCACCGTGACCAACTGCGTGTTCCGCGGCAACGACTCCGGCTTCGACGGCGGCGGCATGCACAACCTCGGCGGGTCGCCCAGCATCGTGAACTGCGCCTTCCTCGGCAACACCGCGCAGATCGGCGCGGGCATGCGGAACTCCGGCGCCAGCCCGACGATCATCAACTGCACGTTCGCGGACAACGTCGCGTTCTTTGGCGGCGGGATCCGCAGCTCCTCGGGCGGCACGGTCCAGGTCACCAACTGCATCCTCTGGGGCAACGAGCCGGATCAGATCCTCGAGCTCGCCGGCGCGACGACCGTCGTGGCGCACTCCACGGTGCAGGACGGCTGGGACACCGGCTCCGTCGTGCTCGTTGACGATCCGCGGTTCGTCGATCCGGCGTCGGGCAACTATCGACTGGCGGACGACTCGCCGTGTATCGACTCCGGCGACCCGCGGTCGTACGAAGGCCCCGACGTCGATCTCGACGGCAACCCCCGGCTGCACCGCACGGCCGACGCGGGCGCCCTCGGACCCGGTCTGATGACCGTGGGCGCCGTCGTCGACCTGGGGCCGTGGGAGAACCCGGACCCCACCGGAGCGCGGCCCTGATCGCCCCTTCCGGCCGAGGCGCCGGTACAGTGAGCGCATGAGCGACACGATCGTGCTGTGTCCGGGACAGGGCGCGCAGGCAGTCGGGATGGGACACGCGTGGCGCGAGCAGTCGCCCGCGGCCGCCGCGACCTTTGCCGAGGCCGACGCCGTGCTCGGCGATCGCTTCGGCGCGTCGTTGAGCTCCCTGTGTTTCGAAGGACCGGCCGAGCGGCTCAACGAGACGCTCGTCAGCCAGCCGGCGATCTTCACTTGCTCGGTGGCGTGCGCCCGGGCGTTGGCCGACGGCTCGTCCGCCCCGTCGTACGCCGCCGCCGCCGGTCTGTCGCTCGGTGAATATACGGCGCTCCATCTCGCCGGCGTCTTCGACTTCGCCGACGGTCTGGAGCTGGTGGCGACGCGTGGCCGCCTCATGCAGCAGGCGGCGGATGCCTCGCAGGGCGGGATGGTCGCGGTGATCGGGGCCGACGAAGAGACCGCCACGACGCTGGCCGCCGACGCCGCCGGGGACGAGACGCTCGTTCCGGCGAACTTCAACGCCCCCGGTCAGATCGTCCTCTCGGGGCACCGGTCCGCCTGTGGCCGGGCGGTGGCCCTCGCCGGCGAGCGGAGCCTCCGGGCCACACCGCTCACGGTCGCCGGGGCCTTTCACTCCCCGCTCATGCAGCCGGCGGCCGATGCCATGGCCGAGGTGCTGGCGGCGACCGCCCTCAGGCCCCCGTCGCTGCCGGTCTGGTCCAACGTCACGGCGGCCCCCCACGACCCGAAGGACCTGGAACTTCTCCGCCGGCGGCTCGTCGAACAGATCGTCCGGCCCGTCCGTTGGGCGCAGACCTGCCAAGCCCTCGAGGGGGGCGATACAATAAAGTGGATCGAGTTGGCCCCCGGCGCTGTTCTCCGCGGGCTCATGCGACGGATCGATCGCAGCAGAAAGGTGATCAGCCATGACCAGCCGCCGTCCTGACTTCGTTTCCAGACGTCCCGAGGCGATCCGGCTCGCCGGCCTGGCCGCCGGCTCGGCCCTTCTCGGTCTGACGCTCGTCGGCTGCGGCGGTGGCGAGCCCGAGGCGACCGTTGCGGTCGCGCCGCCGCCCGTGCGGCAGGCCCCACCCCCGGCGCCCCCGAAGCCGGCGGTGATTCCGGTCAGCCAGCTCATGACCGACTTGAGCATCGACGAACGCATCGTGCTGCCCGAGGACAAGGCGCCCCGCACCACCGAGGAGCGGGTTGCGGTGCTCGAGTTCTTCGATGCCTTCGCACGCGGCGACACGCAGACGCTCGGCACGATGATGTCCGCCCTCGACCGGATGGAGCTCGAGGCGTTGCGGGAGAGCGGGGCGTGGACCCCGACGATCGACGGCATCGCCGAGGTCATGGTCGAAGCGGGCCCCGGTCCCTTCGACGAGAAGTGCGTGCTCGCGTTGTTCGAGGTGGACGGCGAGTTTCAACCCCAGCTCTGGTACTACACGCAGGCGGACGCCGACGGCTTCAGCTTCGAAGCCGCGCCGACGCCGCCGGGTGTGATCGACAAGCTGTACGGTGACGATTGGATCGCGCGGTGGCACGAGCTGCTGGCCGAGGAGATGGCGCTCGCGAACGCGCTCGACGCCGAGTTCGAACGCACGCAAGTCAACCTGAGCCAGCGTGAGGGTGGCAGCGGTCCCGGCGGGGCGGCCCCAGCGCCCGGTTCACCGAGCCGGCCCGGCTTCGGTCCCGGTGGTGGCGGCGGCCGCCGACCCATCGGCAAGAAACGCAAGCCGCCCGGAGCGATGCCCGGCGGCTGATTCCGCCGACCGAATGACATCAGTACAATCGCAGCCCGCCCCACGGCGGGCTGCTTTGTTTCACGGGCCGGGACCGCTCGGAGTCTCGCGTGTCGGGAAAGGTGGTGGGTGATCGAAGAGCGAGTTGCGATCGTGACCGGCGCGAGCCGTGGGATCGGCCGCGCCATCGCCGAGCGTCTCGCGGCCGACGGACGGCTGGTCGTCCTCACGAGCCGAACGACCTCGACCCTCGAGTCGGTCCGCGAGTCGATCGGAAGAGCCGGCGGTCAGGCCGAGGTGAAGGCGTGCGACGTCGGTGACGGCGCTGCCCTGTCGGATCTGGTCGAGGAGGTCGCCTCGACCCACGGGCGTCTCGACATCCTCGTGAACAACGCCGGTATCACCCGGGATGGCCTCATCCTCAGGATGAGCGACGACGACTTCGACGACGTCATCCGGGTGAATCTCCGCTCGGCCTTCGTCGCCTGCCGGGCGGCGGCGCGGCCGATGATGCGGGGCCGCTTCGGCCGGATCGTCAACATCGGATCCGTCACCGGCATGATGGGAAACCCCGGGCAAGCCAACTACGCGGCCGCCAAGGCCGGCCTGGTGGGGCTGACGAAGACGCTGGCACGGGAGCTCGCGAGCAAGCAGATCACCGCGAACGTGGTCGCCCCCGGATTCGTCGATACCGACATGATCGGTGCTCTCCCGGAGACCTACCGGGCGGAGGCGGTCAAGAAGATCCCCGTCCGTCGATTCGGGCGTCCCGAGGACATCGCTCACGCGGTGGCCTTTCTCGCCTCCGACGACGCCGGCTACGTCACCGGGCAGGTGCTGGTCGTCGACGGCGGACTCATGGATTGACGTGTCCCTCGCCCGCCCGCCCGGGCCGTCGTGGGCCGGCGGAATCGGCCCGTCGAACCACCCTCGATTGCAAGCCGTCGCCACCCGGCTATAGTCTCCACCGGTTGCTGCGGGCACCTGCCCCCGGCGCAGGTTCCGAGGAGATACCACTGTGACGGAAGCTGAGATCGAAGCCAAGGTGACCGACATCGTCGCCGAGCAGATGGGCGTGGACAAGGGCGAGATCACCCGCGAGACCAACTTCGCCAACGATCTCAATGCGGACAGCCTGGACACGGTCGAGCTGGTCATGGAGTTCGAGGACGAGTTCGAGACGTCCATTCCCGACGAGGAAGCCGAGAAGATCCAGACGGTGGGGCAGGCGATCGAATACATCGCGGCTCACATCGGGAAGTGATCGGATCGTGGGGATTCGCGGCGGCAGTCGTCTCGGGATGATCGTCCACCCCGCATCGGCGGAGCCGGGTGATCGGTTCGGAACTGTGGCCAGACGCGCCGTTCCACCTGCCGTATCTCCTGCCGTATCACCTGCCCTATCTCATGGCGGAATCATGTCGAGATGAGCAGCCTCCCCAAGCGGCGCGTCGTCGTAACCGGTCTCGGGGCGGTGACCAACGTCGGCGCCGACGTGCCGACGATGTGGGCGTCCCTCGTCGCCGGCCGCAGCGGCATCGGCCCGATCACCGGATTCGAGCAGTGCGATGACTGGCCGGTGACGATCGCCGGTGAGGTCGCCGACTTCGATCCGAGCGTCGTCGTCGATCGCCGGGAGGCCAAGCGGATGGACCGCTTCTGCCTCCTCGGGCTCTTCGCCTCCGAAGAAGCAGCGCGGGACTGCGGGCTCGACTTCACCGCGGGCGACCCGACCCGACGCGGCGTCGTCATCGGCTCCGGCGTCGGTGGCATCATCACGATCGAGAACGGCGCCCAGAAGCTGATGACCGCGGGCCCCCGCAAGATGAGCCCCTTCATCGTGCCCAAGCTCATGGTGAACGCGTGCGCGGGGAACGTGTCGATTCGGCACAATCTCAAGGGGGTCAACTCCGCCACCGCCACCGCGTGCGCGACCGGCGCCCACGCCATCGGCACGGCGTACCACCTGATCCAGCGGGGCGACGCGGACGTCATGTTCGCCGGCGGAAGCGAAGCGGCCATCTCGCCGCTGTGCATTGCCTCGTTCGCCGCGATGAAGGCGTTGTCCACCCGCAACGGCGACCCCACGAAGGCGTCGCGTCCGTTCGATCGCGACCGCGACGGCTTCGTCATGGCGGAAGGCGCGGGCATCATCGTGCTCGAGGAGTACGACCACGCGCGGGCGCGGGACGCGAAGATCTACGCGGAGGTCATCGGCTTCGGCTCGTCGGGTGACGCGCAGCACATCGCCGCGCCCGACCCGGAAGGGCTCGGCGCCCAGGCCGCGATGACGATGGCCATCGCCCAGGCCGGCATCGGGCTCGAACAGGTCGACTACATCAACGCCCACGGAACGTCCACGCCGCTCGGCGACGCGGCGGAGGTGTACGCGGTCAAGAACCTGTTCGGCGCCGATGCCAAACGCCTCGCGCTCAGCTCGACCAAGTCGATGACCGGTCACGCGCTCGGCGCCGCCGGCGGCATCGAGTCGGTGGTCACGATCCTGGCCGTTCACGAGGGCACGGTGCCACCCACGATCAACCTCGATCAGCCCGACGACGGTTTCGATCTGGATTTCGTGGCCCACGAGGCGCAGTCGCGCACGGTGCGATGCGGGCTGAACAACTCGTTCGGCTTCGGCGGACACAACGTGACGCTGGCCTTCGGACCGACGCCGTAACGACAGCGTCGTCCGGCGCGCAGGGAAGTCAATCACTCCATCACGATGGACACGTCCAATGGTGCCACGGACAGCGAAGCGTCCGTGCCGTCAGCGTCCATTGCGCAGGGCATCTGACTCCCCTGCG
>JABDLI010000024.1 GCA_013003065.1 Phycisphaerales bacterium
AGTGACATTGACACCCTTGCCGGCCGGACTACACTTCACCTGATCTCAGGGCCATTGGCGCAGTTGGCTAGCGCGCTTGTATGACACACAAGAGGTCACTGGTTCAAGTCCAGTATGGCCCACTACGCAAGGCTGCCCGCGGCGGGCAGCCTTGCTTCGTTTCTGTCTTGAGCGCTCCGTAGGGCCCTCCGGGCCCACACTCGCTCTTGCACGCCCGCGCCGGGTTTGACCCGGCGGGGCTGAGCGGGGGTGTTGCGGACACACGCGCGACCAGCGGTGCCGGCATCCGAGCGCTCCGTTCGGCCCGTCCGGGCCGACACTCGCTCTCTCGCTGGCGTTCGTTTGCGTGACGTCCGATCGTCGCTACGCGCACGGTCCCCACACCGACAGCACTGCGAGCAGATCCGCGAAACCGACCGCACCGTCGCCGTCGAGGTCCTCCGGACACGCTCCGCATGCGCCCCAGGTAGACAGCACGCTGAGCAGGTCGCCGAAGTCGACGGCGCCGTTGCCGTCGATGTCGGCCGCGCAGGGCGATCCCTGGAACTCGAACGCGCCCATGTCCACCGAGGCGCCGATGACGCGCGCGTCGTCGGCGAGGTCGAGCGGCAGCGGCTCGTCGACGTCACCATCGCCGTCGAGGTCGGTCACGTCGGACGGCAGTCCCGGGAGACTGGCGGCGTCGATGGCGGGCGACCCGGGCTGGAGCCGGTAGTCGCCGTTCTCCGCGTCGACGAACATCGGGTCCGCATCGTTGACAAGGCTGAACTCGACGATCGGCGGGTCCCCAAACAGCGGCCCTCTGATCGGAGATCCTCCCAGCTCCTCCCACACAATGCAGTTCCTCACGATGGTCCCGTCATCGCCGTATACAGCTGCGGGGCCGGAGTACGGGATGTTCCCCACGAACGTGCAGTTCGTAATGACGCACTTTCCAATGCTGTGCACCCCGGCGCCTTCGTAGCCCCAGTTCCCGGCAAACGTGCAGTTCGTCACCGTGGCGTAAGCGTCTTGGTTGTTCAGTCCTGGTCCGTTCGCGACGAACGTACAGTTGCTCACGGTCGCACTGCCGCCATAGATGCGCAGGCCACCCTCGAAGTTGCCGTCGAGCGTGCACCGGACGATCGTGGGGCTGCTGCTGCCGCCATCCGTCATGATCCCAACAGCGTTGTTCGTGAAGGCGCATTGACGGACGGATGGACTGCCGCCGGAGCGGATCCACATCCCGTGCTCCGTGAGGCCGTTGAACGTGCAACGGACGACGGTCGGGCTGCTCGTCACGTCCATTCCGGTGCCTCCGGCCGTGATGAAGAAGCCGCTCAGGACCGTGTCCGGCCCCTCGCCGCTGGTCGCTAAGACCGCCCCCACGAGTGCGTCCGGCCCGTCGATGATGGTGTTCGACACGACGTCATCGTCCATCGGGTCCGTGCTCCGCACGGTGATCGCCTTGCCGTTGAAGCCGATGGACCCGAAGTAGGTACCCGGCTCGACGACGACCGTGTCGCCGTCCAGCGCGGCGTCGATCCCGGACTGGATCGAGCAGAAGGGGTCCTCGGGCGTCCCCGTGCCGGGACCCGGGCAGGCATCGTCGTCGACGTGCCAGGTGGTCTGGGCGGCCGCATGGGCGGCGAGGAGAAGAACGGTGAGGACTGTGATCGTGACCTTGGACATCTCGGGTATCTCCGGTTCGAGGTCGGCTGATACTGACAAGCCGACGTCGCGGGCGGTCCGAGACCACGGTTTCCGGTTTGTTCTCTCGATCAGCGAGCGAGCTCGGCGGCCCGTGCCCCGGCCCGTGAGGCCACCTCGTACCAGCGATCGCTGCGGCCCTCGCGGGCCAGCATCGATTCCGCGATCGCGTCGACGAACTCCGTCATCGTCATGGCGTCGATGCCCAACTCCAACTCGTCGAGGATCTCGGGCTGGTCGAGCAGGTGGACCACGGACGCGTTGTGCTCGAAGCCGGCCAGCCGAAGGAGCAAGAGCCCACGGCGTATCTCGAGCAGCGGGTGGTTCGCCGCGTCGAGCGTGCGGAGGCCGCGGTTTCCGGCCGTCACGCTCTCCGCGATGCGGTCCCGATCCGCCGCGCGGCCGCGCTGGACGAGGGCGTCGCCGAGCAGGCCGACGGAGTCGTGGACGAACCAGCCGACATAGCCGCTGTACACGACTTCGTCGATCAGCCGCTCGGCGACCTCGACCCGGCGGTTTGCATCGGGGTCGGGGCACCGCGCCGCCAACCAAAGCGCGACGCCCCGCAGGCGACTCCTCATCAGCGACGGCTCGAGCCCATCGAGGATCTCCACCGCGGCCTGCGCGTATGGCCTGCTCGCATCGCCGAACACGTTCTCCAGGTACGTAAGCATGTAGATCAGGTACAGGCTCGTCAGACCGCCAAAGGCGGTGCGATCGGGTGTGCCCGCGTACGCCGACAGCACACGATCGAGATGCTGCTGCTGCACGGCGGGCGGTGGCGGTGCGTTCTGGACGATGAGGTCCGACCGCATGTCGCGCATGGCCGCTGAGAGCGACGGCGCGTGCTCGCCCATCACGGCCTCGATCTCGTCGAGCACGGCGAGATACCAGCGCGCCGACTCCGACTCGTCGCCGCCCAGCTCGCGCACCCCGACGTTGATCTGGCTCATCACCTCGATGAGACCGGAGCGGATGAACCCGTCGCGGTCCGGCATGACGCTCATGAGCTCGTACGCACGCTGCAGGTGTGGCTGCGCGACGTCATACGCACCGAGCTGTGTGTACACGTCGCCCAGCAGACGCTGTACGTCGATCGTGGCCTGCTCGCTGAAAGCGAACCGATCGTCGGCCTGAGCGCTCGCGGTGTCGATCGTCCTCCGAACGGCCGCGGAGTCCTCCGGGGCCGCACGCGTGAGGGCCCAGACGAGGAAGTCGGAGCTGAGGCGACCACGCTCCGACTCACGCGACAGGCTCTCGACCACGGACCGAAGCTCTCCTTCGGCCGCCGTGGCCCGGAGGGTCTGCGCCACCGTGGCCGCCACGCCCGTAACGAGCAGGAGCGCCGCCGCAGCCGCCCAGCCGACGCCGGTCCGGTTGCGACGCACGAACTTCTTCAATCGGTACGACGCGCTCGGCGGACCCGCGAGGACCGGCTCGTCGGCGAGATGGCGTCGGACGTCTGCCGCGAGCGCCGACGTCGAGTCGTAGCGGCGTTCGACGTCCTTCTCCAGGGCTTTGGCGGCGATCCACTCGAGGTCGCCGCGGAGAGCGGGGGCGACCGTGCTCAACCGGGTCGCCTCGTCGTCGTGGATGATCCGTGCGGCGTCGACGACCGACCGCTCGCGGACGTCGTGCGGCAGCGCCCCCGTGAGCAGCTCGAAGAGCACGACGCCCAGCGCGTACACGTCGGAGCGCGTGTCGAGCTGAGTCACGTTGCCCATCACCTGCTCGGGACTCATGTACGGCACCGTGCCGAGAAGCTGACCGACGTCCGTCTGCACGGTGACGGCCTGGATGTCGGCGTCCGTCACTCGAGCGATGCCGAAGTCGAGCACCTTCACCTGGCCGTCGTCCGTGACGAGGATGTTCGCCGGCTTGAGGTCGCGATGAATCACGCCCTTCTGGTGCGCGTGGTGGACGGCGTCGCCGACGTCGGCGAAGAGACGCAGCTTCGCCGCGGTGCTCCGGTCGCGTGCGTACTCGAGCAGCGGTGTCCCCCGCACCAGCTCCATCGCGAAGAAGGGCTGCTCGCCGCTGCCGTTCGCCCGCGCCGTGCCCGCCTCGTAGATCCGGGCGATTCCCGGGTGATCCAGTCGCCCGAGGACCTCGGCCTCGTTCCGGAACCGCGAGAGCATGCGTTCGGAGATCATCTCCGCCCGCATGACCTTGATCGCGACGGCGCGATGCGGCGACTCCTGTGCGCCCTCGTACACGACGCCCATGCCACCCGTGCCGATGCATCCGGTGATGCGGTAGCGCCCGATGGTCTCGGGCAGCGGCGCGTCGTCAGGCTCGGTGTCCGGCCGGGCGACCGGGCTGCGGAGGTAATCCGCCTCGGAGTCCTCGTCGAGACGCAGGAGCGCCTCGACGGCGGTCCGCACGTCCGGATCGGGACAATGCCTGTCGAGGAACGCGGCGCGCTCCTCGACGGGCAGATCGACGACGGCTTCGAACAGCTCGCGCTTGGTCGACGGCGTGGCGTCGGTCATGGTCGCCTCCCGCTCTGGGTTCCTCAGGGACATGCACCCCACGCGGAGAGTACCGCGAGCAGGTCGCCGAAGCCCACCGAGCCGTCGCCGTCGAGATCCTCGGGGCACGCCTCGCACGGGCCCCAGGACGACAGCACCGCGAGCAGGTCGCCGAACCCGACGTCGCCGCTGCCGTCGAGGTCGGCCGGGCAGGGCTCGCCTGCACACAAGTTCAGGTGCACCGTGGTCTGATACACGTTGTTGCCGCTGACCGCGAAGTCGACCGCGCCGTTGGCGTCGAAGTCCGCCGCGGCGATCGACCACGAGCTCAGCGCGCTGTTGACGCGGATCGGCGTCTCGAGGCCGCCGTCGCCGGTGCCCGGGAATACGAAGGTGGCCGCGTCGTTGAGGAGCGTCCCGGCCACGTCGATCGCGCCGTCGCCGTCGAAGTCGGCGACCGCCAGGTCACCGAACCAGGCCTCGCCTGGTGCGCCGAAGACGTCCATCGGGTCGAAGAAGCCGTCACCGGTGCCGCGGTAGACCGCAACGAGGGGAGTGATGGCCCCGTCGTCATCTTCGTCACCGGCGCCCAGGAGCACATCCGCCGCGCCGTCCTCATTGACGTCGGCGCACGCAATGGCGAAGACGACGTCCGGGGCGGCGAACGACTTCAGCGCACCGAACGTGCCGTCGCCGTTGCCGAGGCGCCGCGTGAAGAACTCTTCAAGATGACCGAGGTGCTGCGTCGCCAGCAGATCGAGATGACCATCGCCGTCGAGGTCGGCCACGGCAAGGCGACGATTGCCGAGGTACAGGGTCTCGGCGTCGGCGAAGCTCCCGTCACCGTTGCCGCGCCGGATCTGGATGTCGGAGGTCTCGTAGTGCGCCACGATGAGGTCGAGGTTGCCGTCCTCGTCCAGATCCGCCAGCGCGACATCCCATGGGAACGCGTCGGTCGTATATGCCTCGGCGATCGTCAGCGTTCCATCGCCGGTGTTGCGAAGGACCTGGACCACCCCCGGGCTCACCCCCCGGTAGGCAGACACCACCGCGTCGATGTCGCCATCGTCGTCGACGTCGCCCGCGGCGAGGCCGTACATGAACGGGGCCCACGTCTCGTCGAGCGCGAAGGTCGTCGGTGTCTCGAACGTGCCGTCACCGCGCCCGAGCGCGAGCCACAGGGCATTCATGCCAAAATCGTTCAACGCCAGAAGGTCCGCGATGCCGTCGCCGTTCATGTCGGCGGTCGCGCTCGCCTTGCCGCGGCCCATGGCCAGGGCCGGCAGTCCGTCGAGGGTGCCGTCACCACGGCCCGTGAGGACGTCGTACCCGGAACCGTGGATGACGAGGTCGTCGATGCCGTCGGCGTTCATGTCCGCGACGGCCTGGCACGCCGGACCCCATGTGTGGGCGTACGTCGGGCCCTTCGCCAGGCCGGGATCGCCGACGCCGGTGGATCCCACGAGCAGATCCACCGTGCCCCCCGGCGAGAATAATCTGACCGCGAGGTCGGTGTACGCATCGCCGTCGAGGTCGATCGACGAGAGCCTGGACGGCACAGCGGCCGGAAACGAGATCGTCGCACCGGGGGCGAACGTGCCGTCCCCGCCGCCCACGAGGGTGGAGACCGTCGAATCCAACACTTCCACGATCGCGAGATCAGTGATCCCGTCGCCGTCGAAATCACCAACCTCGACATCGACGGGCCCGTCGCCCACGGCCACGTCGGGGAGGGGCGCGAAGGTGCCATCTCCGAGATTCATCAGCACCGAGAGGTCGTCGCTCTCGATGTTGGCCGTGACGAGATCGACATCGCCGTCGAGGTCGGCGTCCAGGGCCGCGATAGCCAAGGGGCCGGCCCCCGTCGGATACACGAGCGGTGGCGCGAACGT
Source organism: Phycisphaerales bacterium (assembly GCA_013003065.1). Taxonomy (GTDB): domain Bacteria; phylum Planctomycetota; class Phycisphaerae; order Phycisphaerales; family SM1A02; genus JABDLI01. The sequence goes on from JABDLI010000024.1 coordinate 6,053, forward strand.
CCCGTCGCCGTTGCCGTGGAGGACGCCGATGGTCCCCCCGGGGCCATCCGTGATGACGAGATCCAGGGCGCCGTCCGCGTTCGTGTCGACGGCCATGATGTTGAATCCGGTGTCGTAGATCGGGGCGCCGAAGTCGAGCTGGCCCCAGGGCTCGAACGTTCCGTCGCCGAGACCGCGGTGCAGAGACGTTCCGCCCGTATCCGGATTGCCGCCGAGGGCCAGGTCAACGTGGCCATCGGCGTCGAAGTCGCCTGCGGCGATACCGCGACTCCGTTCCGGCGTCTCGGAGAGGAGGATCGTCGGGGGTGCGTCCCCGTTGTTGAGGAGGACGGAGAAACCCGAGTTGAGGCTGATGGCGGCGGTGTCGATGTCCCCGTCGCCGTCGAAATCGGCGGTCGCAAGGCGAAGAGCGTCATCGTGCTCGTATTCGAGAAAGTCGAGCCCCTCGAACATGGTGTCCCAGCTGCATGCCTGGGCCCGGGCCGTGGTCGTGGCGCCGAGCAGGGCGAGGGTCGAGGCGAGGGCGGCGGCGTGGATGGGTCGCATGGGTGATGCCTCCTTCGTGCCCCGTTCTGGGGCGGGCACTCCATCAGCCGCCATCGGCGCGCACGAGGGACCAGGCGCAAGGCGAAGATAGCCGGAGCCGGTCCGGGGCGGGGTGATGGGAGGGCTCTGCGCATGGCCCTACGCCCCGTCGCCGGGGGGGGCACCCATCGCGTTCTGCAGCCACGCCTGGGCGTACCGCCAACGCCGCTTGATCGTGGTGCCCGAGATCCCGAGGACCGCGGCGGTTTCCTCCACGGTCAGCCCGGAGAAGAAGCGGAGCATGACGACCTGGGCGACTTCGGGATCCTCGCACTCGAGAGAGCGAAGAGCCTCGTCGAGCGCGAGCATGTCTTCGACCGGCTCCTCGATCGCGCCCGGCAGCGCCTCGACGTCGCCGGCGCGGCGTCGATCGCCACCACGCTTGAGCCGACCCTTGCGCCGCGCCTGCTCGACGAGGAGGTCGCGCATGGCGCGTGAAGCCGCGAAGAAGAAGTGGCGGCGTCCGTCCCACTCCGGGTCGATGTCGCCGCCCACACGGAGGTACGCCTCGTGCACGAGCGCCGTCGCCTGCAGCGTGTGTCCGGCCGGCTGGTTCGCCATCATCGAGCCCGCGAGCTTGCGGAGCTCGTCGTAGACCAGGGGCAGGAGACGCTCGGCCGCGCCGTCGTCGCCGGCGGCGGCGTCTGCGAGGACCTTTGTGACATCGTGTCTGGTCGATCCGCCCACGAGGTCCATCCTAGCGGACCGTGGACTGTGCCCCGGACTGAGAAACACGCTTGGACTGCAACAGATGCGTGCTACTGCAACACTTGCAAGAGCCCGAATCCGCCTCTACGCTCCAGAAACCGAGGATCTGAGCCAAACTCGTCGCGCATCGACGGATCGTCGCGACGTGAGCCGCTACGCCCTCTGTCGTGTCTGCCCTTTCCATCAAGACGATCATCAAGAGGACGCGCGGCGCGTATTGGGCTCACGAGCCCGGCCGATGTCGTTACTCCCCTCTCTGCGGCCCTCTCGCGGCCCTCTGCGTTTCAATATTCCGATCCCTGCGAATGACGTGCGATCAGCGTCGGATCCGTCGGGCGCGTCGCCCGCCGGTGTTCGCGGAGAGCTGCACTCGGGGCATCGGCGCTGGTCCGCAATGAGACGATGGCCACACGCCGCACAACGTCCCCGGCACCGACGCCAGCGTCGGCGGACGGATCCGAGCAGAGCGGCCACTGCGTAGAAGATCGCGGCGGCGATTAGCGTGTCCAGCAGGAGGCCTCGCCAGATCGGGAAGTAGGGTCGGCGGCCGTCGCCCACCCTCACTCCGCCGTTCACTCGACTGGTTGCGGTTGCGGAGTCTCGTGCGACGACGGTGTGGGTCGTCCGCAGCACTCGGGCCCGCCAAGGCAAAGACGATCACCATCCTGATGTGTCGCCGGGCCGATGGACGCATGGCAGGACGCGCTCAGCGGTGCATGTGGAAGACCTTATTCATGATCTTCCACTCGCCGTCGACGAGCAGCAGCGTGAACAGGTCGGTGAAACGGTGGCCGGTCCAGTTGTCGGCTTCGAGGCGGGCCATCGCGACCGTGCCGTGAACCTCGATGCTCGCGATCCGCGCGTCGAGTTCCGTCGCCGGGCCATTCTGGTCGTTCCAGTCGAAGAGCCCCTGAATGGGTCCGGCGAAGAACTCGTCGCCGACGTAGCCGAAGATCGTCGCGTCGGGGTGGAACGCCGGCCTCATGTCGTCGCCGCGGCCCGACCTGGCGCCGTCGATGTAGTGCTGGATCGTCCGAACGATCGCCTCGTGCGCTTCCGTCTTGGATGTCGCCGTGGTCACGGGGTCGCCTCCTTTCGTGTGCTGCCGACTCGACCAACGGCCATGATACTGAGCTCGGCAATCTGGACCGCGACGAACGGCAGCTTCCCGTCCGCAGTTGCTCCGCCCCCTGTCATATCACACCCGTTCCCCTGGGGCGTCCGATTGTCGGCTTGCGCGCGCCGGTGGCTGCCTCGCTCCGTGGGGCCATTCGGCCAACGCCCGCTCCTGCGCGCCCGGTCGGCCCTGCCCTCCGCGCCGCCCTCCGCGTCGCTCGTGACAGTCGGCGGCCGGCGACCTACGAGCCGCCGCCTCCCGCACGGCCCGCGATCTCGTACCACCGTGCGCTGCGGTCTTCGCGGCTCATCATCGATCGCCCGATGGCTCCGAGGGACGCCGGGAGCGACAGCTTCTCGATGCCGGCGGCGAGCTCCTCGAGGATCTCCGGCTGGTCGACCAGGTGCGCGACATCGCCGTCGTGACCGACCGCGGCCAGCCTCATGAGGGACATCCCGAAACGTTTCGCGAGGAGCCCGTGGCCCGTCTCGGCGCCGGGCAGGAGCTCTCGCAGACCTTGCTGCCCCGTCGTCAGCTGCCGTGCGATCTCCGCCCGGTCCTCCTTGCGGCCGCGTTGCACGAGCGCGTCGCCCAGGATGGTCTCGAAGTCGTGCTCCCACCACCCGACGTAGCCGTACTGGCGTTCCACGAGGCGGCGGGCCACGCGCACGCGCCGCTCCTCCTCGCCGGCCGGCGCGCGCATCCTTGCTTCGAGCCAGAGCGCGATGCCGAGCTGCCGATCGACCCTCGCACCTCCGATCCCGTCCAGGATCTCGATCTGCGCCCGCGCGTACGCGACATCGGCGACGCCGAACCAGTTGCCGACGTACGCGCTCATGTACATCAGGTACAGGGCGAGACCACGGGCGACGTCCTGCGGCATCGGCGTCCGCGCGTACGCGGCGATGACGCGCTCGAGCTGCTCGTCCTGCACGGCCCTGGACGGCGCGGCATCCTTGACGATCAAGTTGCGCCGCATCGTGCGCATCGTGTCCATGAGCGCGGGATCGGAGCGGCCGGCCGATCGCTCGAGCACGTCCAGGCACTCGAAGTACCAGCGCATCGCCGCCGGCTCGCCGCGGTCCAGTTCACGCTCGCAGCTCTGGAGACCGGTGAGGACCTCCGCGTACCCCAGCCCGAGGAACCGGTCGGGGTCCGGATCGGCCGTCATGATCTCGTAGGCGCCGAGGAGCTGATCGTACGCCGCTTCGTAGGCGCCGATCTGGTGATAGACGTCACCCATCAAGCGGCGCACGTCGGCCTCGACCTCCGGGCTGCTCTCGAAGCGTTCTTCGATGTCCACGCTCGCGGCGTCCAGAACGTTGCGGAGGACCTCGGTTTCCCGGGGCTCGGCACTCGCGAGGGCCCAGACGAGGAAGTCGGCGCTGATGCGACCTCGATCGGACTCGCGCCGGAAGCTCTCGACGGCAGCGACGGCTTCTCCTTCGGCGCGGATCGCGCGAACGGTCAGAGTGATGGTCGCCGCAAGACCGGCGATGAGCAGGACCGCGGCAGCGCTGCCCCACGCGACGCCCGTCCGGTTGCGCCGCACGAACTTGTGCAGACGATACGACGCGCTCGGGGGTCCCGCGAGCACCGGCTCGTCGGCGAGATGGCGCCGGACGTCGGCCGCGAACGCGGATGCCGAGTCATACCGGCGCTCGACGTCCTTCTCGAGGGCCCGGGCGACGATCCACTCGAGATCGCCACGCAGCGTGGGCGCCGCCGCGCTCAGCCGCGTCGACTCTTCATCGCGGATGATGCGCGCTGCTTCGATGATCGAGCGCTCACGCACGTCGTACGGCAGGGCGCCGGTGAGCAATTCGAACAGTACGACGCCGAGTGCGTACACGTCGGAGCGCGTGTCCAGCTTCCCGATGTCGCCGGTGATCTGCTCGGGGCTCATGTAGGGCACGGTGCCGAGGAGCTGCCCGACGTCGGTCTGCACGGTAACGGCCTGGATGTCGCCGTCCGTCGCGCGGGCCACTCCGAAGTCGAGGATCTTCACCTGGCCGTCCTGCGTGACGAGGATGTTCGCCGGCTTCAGGTCACGGTGGATGACGCCCTTCTGGTGCGCGTGGTGGACGGCCTCGCAGATCTCGACGAACAGCCGGAGACGTTCGTCGGTGGGCAGCTCGCGTCCGTGTTCGAGCAGGGGGGTGCCGCGGACGAGCTCCATCGCGAAGAACGGAGACCCGGCGCCGCCCGCCTCGAGCGTCGCTACCCCCGCTTCGTAGATGCGGGCGATGCCGGGATGTTCGAGTCGCCCCAGGATCTCGGCCTCGTTGCGGAATCGCGCGAGCAGGCGCTCCGAGAGCAGGTCGGCGCGGATGACCTTGATGGCGACGGCGCGCTGGGGCGACGCTTGCGTTCCCTCGTAGACGATGCCCATGCCGCCGGCGCCGAGGCGTCCGGTCACACGGTAGCGCCCGATGGCGGACGGGAGCGCCGCGTCCCCGGCGGGTTTCGTCGACGGCCGCAGGACGGGGCTGCACAGGAAGTCGTCGTCGGCGACTTCGTCGCGCCGCAGGAGGTCCTCGATCTCGGCGCGCAGCGTCGGGTCACCCGCGCACGCGGACGCGAGGTAGGCGTCGCGCTGGTCGGGCGGCAGCTCGGCGGCGGCTTCGAAGATCGCGCGGAGCCGCCCCCGCGTTTCGTCAGTCATCGGGGGCCATCCGCTTGTGCAGCCAGGCTCGCGCGAAACGCCAGCGGCGGGTGATCGTCGGCACGGACAGCGACAGCACCTCGGCCGTTTCGTCGATGGTCAAGCCCGAGAAGTACCGCAGCATGACGACCTCGGCGGCGGAAGCATCGTCGAGCTCCAGCGCTCGAAGCGCCGCGTCGAGCTCGAGCACGTCGTCCACCGGCGCGTCGATCCGGACAGCGAGCTGCTCCGCGTCTCCTTCGCGTTTCCGGCCGCCGCCGTGCTTGAGCCGTCCCTTGCGACGCGCCTGCTCGACGAGAATGTCCCGCATGGCGCGGGAGGCGGCGAAGAAGAAGTGCCGGCGGCCGTTCCACTCGGGATCGAGATCACCGCCGATGCGGAGGTAGGCCTCATGCACGAGCGCGGTGGGTTGCAGCGTGTTCCCCGGCGGCGTCCGCGCCATCATCGACACGGCGAGCTTGCGCAACTCGTCGTAGACGAGCGGCAGGAGACGCTCGGCGGCTCCGTCTTCGCCGGCCGCCGCGTCCGCGAGAGCTCGGGTCACGTTCGGATCGGTCGGTGTCGCCACGAGGTCCATCGTAGCGAGAGCCGAGAACGGACCCTGGGACGAAAGAGCACATGTGCACTGCGACGAATGTGTGCGAATGCAACGATCGCCAACCCCCGATAGCAGCCGTCATGCCCGCGATCACCGAATGAAGGCCGCGTCGGGCTGGGGTCGGCCGTCGCTACGACCCGCACGGTCCCCATTGCGACAGGACCGTGAGCAGGTCCCCGAAACCGACGGAGCCGTCGCCGTCGAGGTCCGCCGGGCACGAGTCGCACGCGCCCCACGCCGAGAGCACGGCCAGGAGATCGTTGAACCCGACATCACCGCTCGCGTCCAGGTCGGCCGAGCAGTCGGGGGCGCCGGGGCAGCGGTTGAGCATGATCGTGATGCTCCGGTTGTTGAGGTTGGCCACGGCGAGGTCCACGGCGTCGTCGGCGTCGAGATCGGCGGCCGCAATGTCGTGGCTGAGGGCGCCGCCATCGAAGAGCGTGGGCGCGCCGAACGAACCGTCGCCGATGCCATGCAGCACCGAGATCGGCTGCGGGCCACCCGGTGACACGGTGGTCGCCACGTCGGGCACGCCGTCACCGTCGAAGTCGCCCACGGCAAGCGACCGCGAGCCGTCAACCGTCTGGCCCGTCGGGAAGGTCATCGCGACCGCGAAGTTCCCGCCCCCGGTGCCGAGACAAACGGCAAGCTCGATCACATCCGGGGCAGCGGCGCCGACGGCCAACACGTCGAGGACGCCGTCCCCGTCGACATCGCTCGCGGTCAAGCTCCCTCCCCAGGAATCCAGACCGAGCAGTGGGAGCACCGTGCTTTGAACCGGCCGGAACGTCCCGTCGCCGTTGCCGAGCCGCCGCGCGAAGCCGCCGTCGATCGGCTGCGCCAGATCCAAGTGACCGTCGCCATCGAGATCGACGACGACGACCTCATGCCGGCCGGCGGAGATGGTCGTGACCGGCTGGAACGTGCCGTCGCCATTTCCGCGTCCGAGCGTGACGGCGTCGACGCTGCCGTGCGCGACCAGGAGATCGAGAATGCCGTCCTCGTCGACGTCCGCCAGCGCGACGGTCTTGGGCGTGCCGTCGGTCGCATGGCTGGTTCCGACCGACACGGTGCCGTCACCGTTGCCCAGGAAGACGGTCGCCCGGCCGGTGAGATTCTGGTTCGTGCCGACGAGATCGACGTCGCCATCCCCGTCCAGGTCGCCGTGCGCGATGTGCCAGATCGACTCCGGAGACGTCGCCTCGACGGGCAGCGCGAACGTGCCTTCGCCCAGCCCCAGCGCGATACGCACGTACTGGCCGTTCGGATCGCTCCCGACGAGGTCGAGGATCCCGTCGCCGTTCATGTCGACCACAATCGACGCCGCACCGCCGGTCGGCGTGGCGGGCAGGGTGTCGAGCGTCCCGTCGCCGTTCCCCGGGGCGACCCGGAGGCCCGCGTACATGATCAACAGGTCGTCGATCTCGTCGCCGGTCCAGTCCGCGGCGACGATGCTCGTGTGCGCCTCCATCGTGTGGTAGGAGCCCGCAAACGCGAATGTGGCGTCGCCGTTCCCCAGATACGTATACACGACGGAGTACGATGTGCTGTTCTGGTAGCACGCGATGTCGACGTGCTCATCGCCGTCAAGGTCGAGCACAATGGCTGCTCCGGCGCCCGACGGCACGATGAGCGGGGGACCGTTCGTAAAGGTGCCATCACCCACGCCCAGGAGCACCGCACTCGCCTCGGTGCCGGCGGAGACGAAGAGATCCGGGATCGTGTCACCGTTGAAATCGCCCGCCACCACCTCCCCCGGCTGCTCCACGGGGATGCTGACAGCGGGCGCCAGGGTCCCGTCGCCCTCGTTCATGAAGACCGACACGTTGTTCCCGTTCCAGTTGGGCACGGCGATGTCCGTCCATCCGTCGAGATCGAGGTCCACCGCGGCGAAGGCCAAAGGCAACGCACCGGTGGGGTACGTGACGGCGGGCAGGAAGGTGCCGTCGCCGAGTCCCATGAACACGCCGAGCGTGTCGGTGCCGTCATCCGTGGCCACGAGATCGGGCAGACCGTCGCCGTTCATGTCGACGGCCGCGACGTCGAAGGTACGAGTGCCGAGCGGATAGACAGTTGGTGGCCCGAACGTTCCGTCGCCGAGCCCCGCGCGGACCTCGATCCCGCCGCCGAACAGCGACAGCACGAGGTCGACGAGGGTGTCACCGTCGAGATCGGCCAGCTCGACGTACTGGGCGCCGTCGGCCCCCTCCGTCACCGGCGTGATCGTCGGGTCGGCAGTCCCGTTGTTGATGAAGACGTTGAAGGCGCGGCCCGGGAGGAAGGGGACCGACCCGACGGCGTCCACGTCGCCATCGCCGTCGAGGTCCGCGGCGTCCACGCCCTGCCCGAGCTGGCCGAGGAACGATCCGGGTGGGAGATGAGCGCCGGCGCTGGGGAACATCTCCCCCGGGACGCACTCCTGGCCGAGGCAGGGTGAGGCCGAACCTGCGATCGCGATGAGTGTCACCAACGGGGCCGTGATGATCGGGATCGGTCGGGGCATCGGGCATTCCTCCAGGATCGAGTGCGAGGGCCTACGCGGGAGCGCGTGTCTCCCTCAAGCCGACATCGCGGAGACACCCTGATCAAGGTTTCGGCCCGGTATCACCAGATTGCCGCTGACAACGCCGGAATCTCGAAGAACTCGGTCATGAGGTGTCCCCTCCGGCCGCCTGTGTCGGCTTGGAAGTGATGCCGCGTCCGCCCGGGTCTTCGTCTCGTGCGTCCCGGCACTCCGAGAGGCCCGATCCATGCCCCCCATTTCCCGTATGCCCAGACTCATCGTCGCAGCCCTGAGGATGAGCGCCGCCGGTGCCGCGGCACCAGAGACGAACGAATCCACTCGAAACAAAGGCGAAACCTCATGAATCACTACAACGCAGCAACCGCCGCCCTCGCGATGATCCTGGCTCCGATCGCGAGCGCCGAGATCATCCACGTTCCGGCCGATCACCCGACGATTCAGGGCGCGATCGACGCGGCGGTCGATGGCGATGAGATCGTCGTCGCGCCGGGGGTGTACTTCGGAGGAACATTCGCTGCGATATACATCCCGGAGAAGTCGATCGTGCTGCGAAGCACCGACCCGGAAAGCGCCCAGGTCGTCGCTGCGACGAGTATCCAGGCGCAGCTCTATCTGTTCGGCGGCGACCAGACCACGCTCGTCGACGGGTTCTCGTTCAAAAAGCGGCCAACGGGCGGAGGATCGCTCCGGAAATCACTGGTGCTCTTCGAGAGCGCGGCGACCGTGAGGAACTGCGTCTGGAGCGGTATGCACATCGACATTATCCCTCCGCCTGATGGTGTTCTGACCATCCATGGCGGTTCTGCCGTGGTCGAGCGGTGTCGCATCAGCAACAACGAAATCTATAACGCGACGATCATTGCCTGCAGAAGGGGCGCCGCACCGACGCTCGTCGACAACATCGTATCCGGCAACGCCGGGTGGCCGATCGGGTTCGGGATCCGCTCCGAGGAGGGCTGCAACCCGACGCTCATCGGCACGCTCATGTGCGGGAATACACTTGCGTTCAATCCTGTTGTCGGGCCCTGGACCGACGGGGGCGGGAACACCCTCGACGGCGCTTGCCCGTGTCCCGCAGACATCGACTACGACGGCGTCGTCGGCTTCGGCGACCTCCTCGGCGTGCTCGCACGGTGGGGGCCGTGCCTGGGTTGGGGGTGTGAGGCGGACATCGACGACAACGGGGACATCGGCTTTGGCGACCTCCTGGCCGTGCTCAGCACGTGGGGCCCGTGCGAGTGATCGATGTCGGGCGGCGAGTGCGGGACCGTCACCGCGCCGGATCGGTCAGCTCGATCCCGCGCTCGCCGGCCAAGCGACCGACCTCGTACCACCGGTCGCTGCATCCCGTTCGGCTGAGCATCGATCGCGCGATGAGTCCGAGGACGTTCGCAAGCGTCTCCCGGGCGACGCCCGCCTCGATCTCGTCGAAGACGTCCGCGCGGTCGATCAGGGGGATCACCCGCTGGTCCTGTTGCTGATGGCCGAGCCCGACGCCTGCCAGCCGCATCAGGGCGAGCGCCTTCCGGGGACCGAGCTGCGTATGCGCGACGGCATCCGGCGATGACATCTCGCGCATCGCGCGGTGGCTGTCGATCAGCAAACTCGCAATCTCGTCGCGGTCGTCGTCGCGACCGCGCTGGAGCAGGGCGTCGCCGAGAATGCCCCGAGAGTCCAGCGTGAAGAAGAGGCTCGGCGCGCCGGAGGCGTTCCTCGCCACCAGACGGCGCGCGGCTTGGACGCGGGTTGCCTCCTCGCCGAGCGGTGCTGGTGCGCGGGCCTCCATCCAGAGCGCCATGGTCAGGAACCGCCTCACGTCCTCGGGCGGCATGCGGTCGGCGATCGCGATGGCGGCGCGCAGGTAGTCGACCGCGTACTCGGCGAACGTTGCGCTCGTGCTCTGTGCAACCAGCGTGAGGACGAAGCCCAGGTAGATCCCGTCCGGATCATCCGGCGTCATCCCCACTTCGTAGGCCGCCAGAACGCGTCCGAGATGATCGCTGAGAAGCTCGCGCGAGGGCCGCTCCGATCCGATCACCGCCTTCCGCATCGCGCCGACCGCGCGACCCAGTGCGGGGTCCTTCCGGCCCAGACGGTCCTGCGAAACGTCCGCCGCCTCCCAGTACCAGCGCGCTGCGGCGGTCTCGCCGTGTCCAAGCTCGCGTTCGCACACCTGGAGGAGCAGCAGCACCTCGACGAGACCGCGGGCATGGGCGTCCGCATCATCGCGGTACAGGTCGGTCAGCAGCTCGTACGCGATCTCGAGCTGCTCGCGGGCCGGTGGATAGGCGGAGATCTCCTCGTACACCCGACCGAGCAGACGGCGGACGTCGGCTTCGGCCTCGGGCCGGCCCTTGAAGCGCTCCCCGATGTCGGCCGTCGCGAGGTCGAGCGTCTCCCGCAACGTAAGCCTCTCGTCGCCCGTGGGCGACCGCTTCGCGTGACCGAACGCCCAGAGCAGGAAGTCCATGCCAGCGCGGGCGCGATCCGCTTCGCGATCGGCCACGACGAGCGCACGGACGCTCTTCTTCTCGGCCCGCGTGGCCCGCACCGTCTGGCCGATCGTTGCCGCGACGCCGGCGACGAGCAGGAGCAACGCCATCGCCGCCCACGCCACGCCGACCTTGTTGCGTCTTACGAACTTCCTCAGGCGATACGTTGCGCTCGGCGGTCCCGCGAGAACCGGCTCGTCCGCGAGGTGACGGCGGATGTCGGCGGCGAACGCGGACGCCGAGTCGTAGCGGCGATCGACGTCCTTCTCGAGCGCCTTCGCGACGATCCACTCGAGGTCGCCGCGCAGGGCCGGGGCGCGTGTGCTCAGTCGGGTCGAGTCCTCGTCATGGATGATCCGGACCGCTTCGGGAATCGACCGATCGCGCACCTCGTGCGGAAGCGCCCCGGTGAGCAGCTCGAAGAGGACGACACCGAGCGAGTACACGTCCGAGCGCGTGTCGAGCTGCGTCACGTCGCCGAGCAGCTGCTCGGGGCTCATGTACGGCACGGTGCCGAGAAGCTGTCCGGCGTCGGTCTGGACGGTCACGGTCTGGATGTCGGCGTCGGTGACGCGCGCGATGCCGAAGTCGAGGATCTTGGGCTGGCCGTCCGGTATCACGATGATGTTCGCCGGCTTGAGATCGCGATGGATCACGCCCTTCTGGTGCGCGTGGTGGACCGCGTCGCCGATCTCGACGAAGAGCCGGAGCTTCGCCGTCGCATCGAGGTCGCGACCGTGTTCGAGCAGGGGCGTGCCGCGCAACAGCTCCATCGCGAAGAACGGACGCTCGGTCGTCGAGCCTTCCAGCGGCGCCGTCCCCGCCTCGTAGATCCGGGCGATGCCCGGATGCTCGAGGCGGCCGAGGATCTCGGCCTCGTTTCGAAAGCGAGAGAGCATGCGCTCGGAGATCAGCTCCGGACGGATGACCTTGATCGCGACGGCGCGCTGCGGCGACTTCTGGGCGCCCTCGTACACGACGCCCATGCCGCCGGTGCCGATCAGGCCGGTGACCCGGTAGCGGCCGATGCTGGAGGGGAGATCGCCCGTGGCGAGCGCGGCGGTCTCAGGCGCGCGGCGTATGGGACTCTGAAGAAAGTCAGGCTCCGGTTCGTCGTCCAGCCGCAGGAGTTCGTCGACGCTCGCGCGGAGGTCGTCGTTGCCTGCACACTGCTCGCGCAGGAACGCCTCGCGTTCGGTCGGCGGCAGATCAACGGCAGCCTCGAAGAGCTGACGCCGCCTCGTGCGATGATCATCCGCCATCCGCGTCCTTTCGGGCGTCGTTCCGATCATCCGCGTCGTCCGCGTCCATCGCGTCCTGGAGCCACACGCGGGCGTAACGCCACCGTCGCTTGACCGTCCGATCCGAAACCGACAGCACCGTGGCCGTTTCCTCGGTGGAGAGTCCCGAGAAGTAGCGGAGCATGACGACGTGTGCGACGTCGGGCTCCTCCGTCTCGAGGCGACGCAAGGCCCGATCGAGTTGCAGAACGTCGCCCACCGGATCGTCGATCTCGATCGGGACGACGTCCGGATCGCCTTCTCGCTTCCGGCCGCCCCCGTGCTTCAGGCGGCTCTTTCGCCGGGCCTGCTCGACAAGGATGTCGCGCATGGCGCGGGACGCGGCGAAGAAGAAGTGACGCCGGCCGTCCCACTCGGGATCGAGGTCGCCGCCGATGCGGAGGTAGGCCTCATGCACGAGTGCGGTGGGTTGCAGCGTGTTCCCCGGCGGCGTCCGTGCCATCATCGACATGGCGAGCTTGCGCAACTCGTCGTAGACGAGCGGCAGGAGACGCTCAGCCGCCCCATCTTCGCCGGCCGCGGCGTCCGCGAGAGCTCGGGTCACGTTCGGATCGGTCGGTGTCGCCACAAGGTCCATCGTAGCGAGAGTCGAGACTGAGCCTGAGATGAAAGGGCGCACGTGGACTGTCTCGTTCGTGGTTTGAGCGCTCCGTTGGGCCGTTCAGCCCACACTCGCTCTTCCACGCCCGCGCCGGTTTCAACCCGGCGGGGCTGAGCGGGGGCGTGTGATGTGTCGGCTGCGCGCGCCGGCGGCGCGAGCAGGGGGCCGGGTCACTGGGGCCGCACCTTCGTTCGTCGTTCGTGCGCCCGCGTGCGGCACAACGGGGTCCGTCGCTTTGTTGGTTGCCGGTGCTCGACGAAGGGCGCGGCAGGAGTGGTGCGCCCAAACGACGAACGAAGGTGCGGCCCCTCACCCCCCCATCTTCGCCGGCCGCACCTCACCAGGGGATCGTCGATCCGTCGTACCGGATGAACTGGCCGCTCGTCTCGGCGGAGGCTTGCTCGATTACCTGCCGCATGCCCGCGATCGATTCCTCCGGGGCGAGCGGCGCCGAAGCGCCGCCCATGTCGGTCCGGACCCAGCCGGGGCTCATCGCGAAGCAGATGAAGCCCTCCGGCCGGAGCTCCGCCGCTAGCGAGCGGGTGAACTGGTTGAGCGCCGTCTTGCTCTCGCGGTAGGCGTAGTAGCCGCCACCCTCGTTGAGGGCGACGCTGCCGAGACCGCTGGAGATGTTGACGACGATCTTCCGCTCGCCCCGCCGCAGGTTCGGCAGCAGGGCCTGCGTGACCCGCATGGGTCCGAGCGTATTGACCTCGAGGACCCGGCGGGCCGCGTCGAGGTCGAGATCGGCGAGCCGCCCGCCGCGGCTGCCAATGCCGGCGTTGTTGATGAGGACGTCGATCGGCGCGCCGTCGAGCGTGGCCACGAGCGACTTCACGCTCTCGGCGTCCGTCACGTCGAGCGCCACGACGCGGGCGCCCGTCGCCTTGAGCGCCTCCGCGTCGACCGGGCGGCGGGCGGTGCCGATGACCTCGTAGCCCGCGGCAGCGAACTGTTTCGCGAACTCGAGCCCGAGCCCGCGATTGGCGCCCGTGACCAGGACGGTGTGACGCTCGGCGGGTGGGGCCCCCACGCTCGTCCCGGTTGCGAGCACAACGGCCACGAGGACGAGCAGGACGGAAGAGAACAGCATGGATCGCATTGAGTCGACTCCTCGAGGCACGAGAGGGCACGACGCATCGTACTCGGGATGGCCGTTGCCACGCGGGACGTTCCCTGCCTTCACGTGGGCTACGCTGTACGCGACGTCCGAACCGTCCGATCCGCCCGAGAACATGGAGCTGGCCCCGTGATGATGCAGTCGCAAGCACCAACGCCCGACGCTTCAGGCCCGACCGTGACGATCGACCCCGGCCAGAGCGATGCCATCGACGTCCAGACCCCCGAGGCCCCGGCGGGGGACGCGTCCGAGGAGTCCGCCGGACCGGTCACGTCGGCCATCGAGGACGTGCTGCCCGACACCGGGCTCGAGGCGGTCGACACATCCGTCGACACGCTGGCCGAGTCGGTCGGGGGCATGATCGACGCCTTCGTCGTCCGATTGCCCCAGTTCGTCATCGCGATCATCGTCATCGTCCTCACCGGCCTCGTCGCCAGCCTCGCGACGAAGTGGCTCCGCCGCATCACGAGGAAGCTGCGCTTCAAGGACAACCTGCAGGACCTGCTCGGCAAGTTCGCCTACATCGGTGTGTGGTTCGTCGGGCTGGTGGCGGCCGCGGGCGTCGTGTTTCCCGGTCTCGGCATGGGCGAGCTCGTTGCGACCGCCGGCCTTGCCTCCATCGCCATCGGCTTTGCCTTTCAGGACATCTTCGAGAACTTCCTTGCCGGCATCCTCATCATCTGGCGTTTCCCGTTCAACGACGGCGACTTCATCGAGATCCCGTCCGAGGGCGTCGAAGGGGAGGTCGAGGAAGTGCAGATCCGCATGACGCTCATCCGCTCCGTCACCGGCGAGCTGATTCTCGTTCCCAACTCAACGATCTACAAGAACGTCGTTCGGGTGCTGACGAACAAGCCCGTCCGGCGCATGACCGTCATGTGCGGCGTCGCCTACGGCGAGGACATCGGCGAAAGCCGAAAGGTCATCCGCGAGGCCGTGGAATCGTGCGGCTCGGTCGAACAAGATCGTCCGATCGAGATCTTCGCCCAGGCGTTCGGGGCGTCCTCGATCGACTTCGAGGTCACGTGGTGGACCGGCGCGCGGCCCGTCGAACAGCGTCAGAGCCGGGACGAGGTCGTCGAACGCGTGAAGAAGGCCCTCGACGACGCGGGAATCGAGATCCCCTATCCCTACCGCACGCTCACGTTCTCGAAGAACGAGCCCGACATCATCGAGGCCATCGCCGCCCGGGGCCGGCGCGACGACTGATCGCCGGGGTATTGGGCCGGGCGATCGGGGTGGACCCCTCGCCCGTCATTTGCGCGGTGCGACCCGGATCACACGAGCGCGGTGTCTCTCGACAGTCACCGTTTATCGGCGTCCTCGCGGATGGCTCACGGCCCCCCGCTCAAGAAGAGGATGGTGGCGAGGAACGCCAGGAACGCCAGCAGGTGGCTTGCCCACACGGCCGCCGCGTACACCCGTTGCCGCTCGGGCGTCTGGCCGAGAAACGCAAACCGGTGGCGAACGAGGACGAGACCGCCGAGGAAGCTCAGCCAACCCAAGGCGTCGAGGACGAAGATCGGCGCTTCCGGGATTCCTCCTCCCGACAACGTCTGGACGGTCATCGGGATCAGCAGGAGCGCTGCCGCGATCCCGGCGAACGCGCACGGCGCCACGGCGAGCAGAAACCAAAGAAACTGCGGTTTGGTGACGCCCACCGTGAGCAACAGCTCGTGACGGCACTCGGGACATTGGGGCTGGGTGAGGTCGCGGAGGTTGTAGCGGCACAACGGGCAGGGGACGTCGCGATCCCGCAGAAACTCGAGCAGCCGGGTGACGTCGTCCTGGTGTGCGGTCTCGTCCACAGGGGGCTCCACTCTCGGCCGCGGGGTGGCGTGTGATCATACGACAGGCAGCGCGCCCGTGTTCGCGGTGCCGCGCCGGCGCCCCAAGACAGCTCGGACGCTTCGCGTCCGTGGCACTGTCCGACGACGTGAGAGCAGTTGGATTTCACCATCCACTGCGGTCGGGCTAGGCCGCGCACCGGTCCAGGTCGGTTTCTGCTTTCGGGAGTTCGCGGAAACAGTCGCGGATGCGGATGAACTCGGACTCGGTGGCGAGAAACGCGTCCACGACCCGCGGATCGAAGTGGGTGCCGGACAGCTTGACGATGATCTCGCGGGCGTCCGCGTGTGGCATCGCGAGCTTGTACGTACGTTCGGAGGTCAGCGCGTCGTAGACGTCCGCCAACGCGACGATGCGGCCGCACAGGGGGATGCTCTCACCCGCCAGACGCCGAGGATAGCCGGAACCATCCCAACGCTCGTGGTGCGTCAACGCGATGTCCCGCGCCATCACCAGGAACTTGGCGGTCGGATACTGAGCCAGGGCTGCGTCGAGCGTGTCCGCGCCGCGTTCGGCGTGCGTCTTCATGATCTCGCGTTCGCCCCGGCTCAGACTGGCCGCCTTGAGGAGGATGCCGTCGGGGATGGCCACCTTTCCGATGTCGTGGAGCGGGCTCGTCTGGTAGATCAGCTCGACAAAGGCGCCGTCGACCTCGGGACAGTCCTCCCGGTCCCGCAAGGAACGGGCGAGGGCACGCGAGTAGCTGCGCACGCGTTCCAGGTGCGCGCCGGTGTCGGAATCACGCGACTCCGCCAGCTTGGCAAGCGCGAAGATCGTGACGTCGCGGGTCTCGAGTCCGAGGATCCGCTCGCCCGTGCGGATCCGCATTCGCAGCTCGGCCGGTTCGAAGGGCTTGGTGACGTAGTCGTCGGCGCCGGCGTCGAATCCGGCGATCACTGCCTTTGCTTCGTTCATCCGCGTCAGCAGGATGACGTAGACATACCCGCCCATGTTCTCGGCGCGAATACGGCGGCAGAGCTCCAGGCCGTCCATCGTCGGCATCTCCCAGTCGGAGATGACGATCTGACACTGTCCGCGACGCACGACATCGAGCGCGGCGGAGCCGTCGGCGACGGTCTCGACCTCGTACCCATCCGCGGTGAGCACGTGCTCGAGCATGTCACGCGTGATCGCGTCATCATCGGCGACGAGAATCTTCATGCGGCGCGGCTCCCGTCGGGGCGCGTCTCTCGCAGCCGGTCACGCAGGGTCGGCAGGAACACCATGCAGCGGTCGGTTTCCTCGCGTACGAGCGCGAGCGCCTCCTCGATGCCGTCGAGCGTCGCGTCTCTCGCCAAGCGCTCGAGCTCGCCGGCCGCGGACGCGAGGGCATCCGCCGACAGGACGGACGAGAGCCCGGCCAGCGCGTGAGCGGCCGCGGCCGTCTCGGCGGCGGACGCGGATTCCCGGGCGTCGTCGAGCCGGGCCAGGTAGGTGGCGGCCTCCGACTCGAAACGATCGACGACCTTCGCCGCGAAGTCTGCGTTGTCGACGCAACGCGCGAGCAGTCCGTCGAAGTCGATCGGCGAGTCGCCCGCAGCAGCCCGGCGTGGCTCTTCCGGGGCACACGCCGGAGATGCAAGCAATCGCCTTCGCAGCAGCTCCGTCAGCTCCTTCGGCTCGACGGGCTTGGACACGTATTCGTCCATCCCGACGGCGAGGCACCGTTCGCGATCACCCTTGATGGCGTTTGCCGTCAGAGCGATGATCGGCACGCGTTCGCGGTCGCGCAGCTCGCCGTGGGTCTCGAGCTCGCGGATGGTACGCGTCGCGTCGAATCCATCCATCTCCGGCATCTGGCAGTCCATGAGGATCATGGCGTAGGAGCATCGACGAACGGCCTCGAGCGCTTCCACGCCGGTTCGCACCACGTCGAACGGGAACCCGGCAAGACGCACGATCTCGCCCGTCACCATCTGGTTGGCCTCGTTGTCCTCGGCGATCAGGATCCGCCCGGGTGACTTCGTGGCGGTGGCAGTGGGTGGGGGGGCGGCCGTCTTGATCCGGGTCGGGGTCGGGGTGGAGACGCTCGCGGCCGACGTGGTGGGCGCCGATCCGCACGATGCGAGCGCGGTGTGGATGCTGTCGAGCAGCTCCGATTCTCGCGTTGGTTTTCGCAAGCACCCGCTGATGCCGACGGCGTGCTGCGTTTCCGAATCGATGACGGTGTCCAACGACGTGAGCATGAGCATGGCCGTGTTCGCGATTCGAGCGTCGTCGTGGATCGCACGGGCCAGCTCCAGGCCATCCATACCCGGCATGGCCATGTCGAGCACCGCGATTGCGAACGGGCGGCCGGCGGCCGCAGCGCTCACCAACAGGGGGAGGGCCGTGGTGGCGCCCTCGGCGGTCTGCGGGTCCATTCCCCAATTCGAGAGATGCTCGAAGAGAATGATCCGATTGGTCGCGTTGTCGTCGACCACGAGGGCACGCAGCCCCTTGAGCGTCTCGGGGGACGGGGTCGGGTCGGCGGCGTCGACCGGGGCCACCGCCACGAGGTCCAGCGTGAACCAGAAGGTCGAACCCTCGCCCGGCGTGCTGATCACGTCGATGACCCCGCCCATCAGGTCGACGAGACGCCGACTGATGGCGAGACCCAGACCCGTTCCGCCGTAGCGCCTCGTGGTCGACGCGTCGACCTGGGAGAACGAGCGAAACAGACGATCCATGCGATCGGCCGGGATGCCGATTCCCGTATCTCGGACCGAGATCCGCAGCGTGCCCGGCACGTCTGCGTCGTCGTTCCGGGTCACCCGCGCGACGACCTCACCACGCTCGGTGAACTTGATCGCGTTGTTCAGGAGGTTGACCAGGATCTGGCGGAAGCGATCACGGTCGCCCTGCACCATCTTCGGCACCTGCGCGTCGATGGAGCACGCGAGCTCGAGCCCACGCTCCTCCGCCCGCTGGGCGAGCATGCCCGTCGTCTCTTCGACGAGCGCCCGTACGTCGAAGGTGACGCTGTCCAGCTCGATCATCCCCGCTTCGATCTTCGAGAAGTCGAGTATGTCCGTGATGAGGCTGAGGAGAGAATCCGCGCTCGTCCGGCAGATCTCCGCGTAGCGGTGCTGTTGCTCGTCGAGCGTCGTGCCGCGGAGGAGCTCGATCATGCCCACCACACCGTTCAACGGCGTCCGAAGCTCGTGGCTCATGTTGGCGAGAAACTCGCTCTTGGCTCGACTCGAGTGCTCGGCGAGTTCACGCGCGGCTTCCGCCGCGGCCATGGACGCCTCGAGCTCGCGTGTGCGATCGGCGACCTGACCTTGGAGACTCTCGTTGAGCTGTCGCAGGGCGGCGTCACGCTCGCTGACCGCTCGTCGCATGTGCTCGAACGAACGGGCGAGGTCGCCGATTTCATCGTCACGCTCGTCTTCGCACGGGCGTGAGGTGTCGCCCGCTTCGAGCTCGCGGGTGAACTCCACGAGCCGATCGAGTCGGCTGGCCCAGCGGCGGATGGTGACCTGCACGAGCGAAATGCTCAACGTCGCCGCGAGAAGCACCATGATGAGCGTGGCGAGCCCCTGATCCCGCATCGTGCCGGCGGCGCTCCCCTTGTCACACCCGACGACGACGCGTCCGAGCCGCGGGCCCGCGCGGGATGCCGTCACATCTTCGGTGGCGATGATCGTATCCCGGGCCGAATCGACGGAGCCGGCTGCGTCCCGCTGGCGGTACACGATCTGTTGCTGCTGCTGGTCGTAGATCGCCACGAACGTGATCCGACCGGAGGTCACGGTCAGGAGGCGATCGACGAGCGCGTCGAGCGTCTCAACGTCACCGTCGATGAGCGCGGGTCCGGCCATTCCGGCGATGGACGATGCGATCAGGCTCGCGGCGCTCGCGCGATGCTCGTCGATCGAGCGGCGGCTCTGCACGATGCTCGCCGTCGCCATGACGAGGACGGCGAGCGCAATGGCTGCGATGGCAACGCCGGTGGCCTTGAACCGGAGGCCACGCGAACGCGACATGTGAGCTTGGGAGACAGTACCCATGGTCCCTCCTTGGATCGCCGGTCGGCGGGGCCCGGACCGCCGCCACCCCTCTCTATCGGTGCAAAGCGAAGATGCGTTTGGATCCCGCGGCCCGGTGTCCGCCCGAAGGTCGACTTGCGCAGCCGCGTCGCTCGCCCGCCCCGCGTACCCGAGCGGCCCGAGTGGTTACCGGGCCTCCCGTCGGTGGGCGTCGGTTGAAGTCTCCTACGTGGGTAAAGAGAACAACGGCTTGTGACGAATCGAGTGTGGGATCACCGGCGGCCGCGCGAGCGCCGGGCGGTGAGGGTCTGAGCCGGTTCCGCCCAGGACCGGTCCCGTGAGTCCAGGAGGCGAGTGCATGCCGACCTTCAGAGAGTGTCTGAGAAAGGACGGGCCGCGAAGTGCCCGGCGCCGCGGGATGTCGCTCACGGAAATCCTGATCGTCGTCGTGATCATCGGGATCCTGGCGGGGCTCGTGCTGCCGCACTACAAGGACACGTCGCGTCGCGCGAAGGCGACGACGCTCCTGACCGATCTGCAGAAGGTCCGCGGTGCGTTGCAGCGGTATCGCGATGAGCACGGGGGCGTCTTCCCGCGGGTCGGCCGCCTGTGGGATGGCCTGACGGAATTCACCGCGGTGGACGGAACCCCCCGGACGGGGTCGCTGGGTCCGTACTTGAGCGCAGCTCCCATCAACCAGTTCACCGGCGGAAGCGAGGCCGCTGCCGACAACACGTCGGACTGGGAGTACGACGAGGGAACGGGTCGGGTCCGCGGCGTGGTGCCCGCGGACGTGATCGGTGAGTTCGCTCTCTCTCCCCTCGATGTCGTCGAGATGGCGAACAGCGACGGATCGGACGAGCCCGACGACGACGACGGTCTGGGCGAGAGCCGATACGCCGAGAAGGCCCGGCAGTACTACGAGAAGTGGCAGGAGTCGGGCAGCGAGCGCGACCGCGAGAGGTACGAGCAGTACGCCCAAAAGGCGCGCGATCGCCTGAAGGAGGACGAGTCCGACGACCGGGAAGAGAAGAAGGACAAGAAGGACAAGAAGGACAAGAAAGACAAGGGCGACCAGAGCAAGTGAGCCGGCCCCGCGATCCAGGCATGAGGAACACCGCCACATCTCGGAGCCCCCGCCCGATCGGGGTCGACATCGGCTCGCGTTGCGTGAAGCTCGCGCAGCTTCGCCGAAGCCGGCACGGATCATCGGTCGTGGCGGCTTGCGTTCCGCTGCCGGACGGAGATCCCGGCCGCGAGGCGATCATCGCCGCCATTCAGAGCGCACTTCGCGCCGGTGGCTTCTCGGGACGCCGAGCGGTGGCCGCCGCTCCGCACGAATTGATCGACTACCGCAACATGCGGATGCCGCGGCTGACCGGTGCCGCGTTGGTCGCCGCCGTGCATGAGAACCTCGCGAGCCATCTCGATGTCCTGCCCGACGCGTACACCTCGCAGATCTTCGACGCCGGCGACGTGTGGGAAGACGACGAGCCGCGTCGCGAGGTGGTCGCCATGGCGGTCTCGCACGACGGCCTCTTCCCGTTCCTCGACGCGATCGAGGCGGCGGGACTGGTGCCCGCTGCGGTCGATACGGCCCCCGGAGCTGGCCTCCGAGGCATGCACGCCGCGGACGAATCCGACGATGAGTCGCCCACGGCACGGTTTCTGCTCGACGTCGGCTATTCGGCCACGACGATGGCCATCGTCTGCGGCACGAGCGTTCGCTTCGTCCGAAAGCTCGCGCTCGGACTCGTGACGCTCGACGACGACACGGCCGGAGCGCTCTCGGTGTCCCGATCACAGGCAGCGCTGGTTCGCGACACGCTGGCGGGAAGGACGAACGAGGAGTGGCCGTTGGTCGGCACCGAACACGAAGCGGCGGTGCTGTCCGTTCGAGCGGCCGCCGGTCGCCTCGCAAAGCAGATGGCGTCCGAGATTCAAAAGAGCGGGCAGTACTACGCCGTGACGTTCCGCACCGGACGCCCGGTCGAGGGAACGGTCGTCGGGGGTGGCAGCACGGAACGGTGGCTCGTTGACAGCCTGAAGAAGGAGACCGGCGTTGCGTTCGCGGCGATCGAGTCGTCGCCGTGGACGATGCACCCTTCCACGCCCGCCGCCAGCACGGCCCCGGGCGTGCTCGCGGCGGCGGTCGGCCTCGCTCGCTACGGCGAGCGGGTGACGAGGCGCGTCGCATGAACGAGAAGAACTTCATCCCGGAGAGCTATCTCAAGAAGCGGGGCCGACGGGCGACCCGGACGCGCACCGGACTGCTGCTCGCGATGGTGGCGGGGCTCATCGTCGCGTGGATGTTCGTCACGCCCGACGATGGTCTCGAGAGGCTGGAGCGGCGGCGAGCAGCCCTCGAAGACGAACTCCTGGCCGCAGAAGGAGCGCACGAAGACCGCGCCGCCGATGCCGCGGCTCAAACCGAGCTCCAGGATCTGCTCGCCCTTCGCGCGGAGCTGAGTCCGGCGATCCCGATCACGTGGATCGTGAGCTCGATCGCGTCCGCGATGCCTCCGGCCATGGGTCTCGGCGAGCTGTCGCTCGTCGTCGAGAGCGGTGACGGCGAGGAGCCGTTCGGGATCGATGAGACGCCGGGCCCGAAACGCGTGACGCTCGAAGTGCACCTCGAGGGATTGGCCCCCGATGACGTGACGATTGCACGGTTCATCGGCGGGCTGGATTCGCAGCCGCTCTTCAGCGGGGTCGAGCTGGGCTTCAGCCGGCCGCTGGAAGGAGCTGCGATCATCGCGCGGGAATTCCAGATCACCGCGAGCGTGGCACTCGATCGGACGTTCGAGCTGGTGACGAGCGACGCGGGAGGCACTCATGCGGATTGACCGTGGTCAATGCCTGTTCCTCGTCGTGCTGATCCTGCTCGTCGTGACGTTCGTGTTCGGCCTGTGGCTGCCGCGGCGTCAGCGGGCGGAGATGCTCGAACATGACATCGCCGTCGCGCAGCGGGAGCTGGCCGCCGTACGCGACCGCCCGATCGTCGAGCCGGTGAACCCGATCGATGCCGAGCGTCTGCGGCAGGAGAGCGAGATCGCCTTGCCGCGTCAGCCCCAGCTCGGACCGCTCCTCGAACGACTCAGTGCCGACCTCGAGGCAGTCGGCCTCACGGTGCGCGAGCTTCGTGCCGAATCGGTCGTGCGGCAGTCCGAGGTCGACCGGATCCCGATCCTGTTGGAGTGCAGCGGCACCTATGCAGGCTTGCGTGAGCTCATCCGCCGCATCGAGGACTACGAACGGCTCGTGCGGATCGATCGCCTGGGTGTCTCCGGTGATGCCGTCGCCGCCCCCGGGAATCTCGACGCCGGGATGGAGCTCTCCACCTTCATCCGCGTGGCGGAGGACGCGCCATGAGCAGTCGACGTTCGAGTCGGGGGCACACCCGTGCCAAGGCGTCGCGACAACGGAAGGTCGC
The DNA here is from genome assembly GCA_013003065.1 of Phycisphaerales bacterium. Lineage (GTDB taxonomy): Bacteria > Planctomycetota > Phycisphaerae > Phycisphaerales > SM1A02 > JABDLI01. Next base: position 29,016 of record JABDLI010000024.1, read on the forward strand.
CGGACTGGTGATGCTGACCACGGTGTGCGCCGTCATCTGGGGCCGCAACATCTGGCTCGATGCGCCGCGGGACGCCAAGGCCTCGGTCGACGTGCTCGACGCGCCCGCGAATGAAGACGCCGAACCCGCCGGTTCGGCAGCGCGGCGAGCCGGCCGGCCGGTGACGCTGACGCTCGGGGACGGCGCCGACCGCGATCCGTTCGTCCTCGATGTTGCCGCATACGAGCACCGGGAGGTCGCTCCCGAGCCCGAGACGCCCATCGTCGAGCCGGAGGCGATCGACTACGGCCCCGAGCTTCGGACGCTGCGTCTGCAGGGCACGTTCCTCGGCAGTGATCCCCGTGCGTTGATCAACAACCGGATATTCGTCATCGGCGACACCATCCGGGGCTTTCGCGTGGAGGCGATCGCCAAACGCCAGGTGACGCTCGTCAAGGACGGCGTTCGGTTCGACCTGGAGATGGAGCGTTCACGCGAACCCTGATGACGAACGAACCAAGAGAATCCGGTGCGGTCAATACCGCCACGCGTCGCGGGGTGCCGCAGTTGGGTGCGCTCGTGATCGAGCGTGGGCTCATCACGCCCGAGCAGCTCGAGCACGCACTGACATATCAGCGTGAGAAGCGGCCGACCCGCCTCCTCGGTCAGGTGCTGCTCGAGCTCGGCGTCGTCACGCCCGAGGATCTGGTGTCGACGCTCGCCGATGCGGCCAACGTCCCGTTCCTGAAGATCACGCCGCCGATGGTGGATCTCGACGCGTTTGCATTGCTGCCACGCAAGTTCATCGACAAGAACAACGCGTTGCCGGTCTCGTTGTCCGAGGAGCGGTTGACGGTGGCCCTCGAGGACTTCACGAACGTATTTCTCGTGGAGGACATCGAGCGTCTCGCCGGTCACACGGTGCACCTGGTCGCGGCGACCCGGCGGAACATCCGGGAGGTGCTCGCGTCGCTCTCCCGCAGCCACGAGGAGTTCGCGTTCGACCAGATCATCGAGGACATGACGAACGACGACCTCACCGTGCTCGACCAGGGCAGCGAGGACTTCGACGACCTGGAACACGCGGCGTCCGATTCGCCGGTCATCAAGCTCGTCAACCACATCGTGCAGGGGGCGATCCACGAAGGGGCGAGCGACATCCACATCGAGCCCGATCAGGGGCGTTGTCGCGTGCGGTACCGGATCGACGGCGATCTGGTGGAGCGGCTCGAACCCCCCATCGGCTTCCTGCCCGCCGTCGTGAGCCGCATCAAGATCATGGCGACGTTGGACATTGCCGAGCGTCGCGTGCCGCAGGACGGCAGCATCACGGTCGCTCTCGACGACCGCCCGATCGATCTGCGGGTGTCGACGATGCCGACGAAGTTCGGCGAGAAGGTCGTTATCCGAGTGATCGATCACAAGGGCACGGTGCTCGATCTTGCCCGCCTCGGATTCCGCGGCGAGATGCTCGGTCCGCTGCGCGAGGCCATCACCGAGCCGAATGGCGTCGTCCTGGTGACGGGACCCACGGGCAGTGGCAAGTCGACGACGCTGTACGCGTGCCTCTCGGAGATTGCCTCCACGAAGCTGAACGTGAGCACGATCGAGGATCCGGTCGAATACAACCTGTTCGGCATCAACCAATCGCAGGTCAACGACAAAGCGGGGTTCACCTTCGCTCGCGCGTTGCGCGCGTTGCTCCGCCAGGATCCCGACGTCATCATGGTGGGCGAGATTCGCGACGCCGAGACGGCGCGGATCGCGGTGCAGGCGGCGCTCACGGGCCATCTCGTCTTGTCGACGCTCCACACCAATGATGCGCCGAGCGCGATCACCCGACTGGTCAACATGCAGGTCGAGCCGTACCTCGTGGCGGCATCGTTGCGGGCGGTCGTCGCGCAGCGACTCGTCCGGCACATCTGCAGCTTCTGCCAGGAGCCGGCCACGCTCGACGAGGTCGCGGACGGAGCGTTGCGGCGTATGTTCGGCGGCACGCTGCCAGCGGAGACCTTTTTCCGCGGGGCCGGCTGCGGTCGTTGTCGCGGCACCGGCAGCCTCGGTCGGGTCGGCATCTACGAGCTGCTCGTGCCCGATCCGGAGCTGTTGGAGGCGATCTCGCAGGGTGCCCCCTTGCAGGAGCTCCGGCGGCGAGCCCGGACCGCCGGCTGCGTGACGTTGCGTGAAGACGGTCTCGCGAAAGTGCGCGAAGGCGTGATCGGAGTGGACGCGTTTCTCTCGATCGTGGCCCGTCGCGACGAGGCGGGCGCACCAAGTGCAGCCGAGGACGTGTGGCACGTGCCATCACGGCAGAGCGACTGAGCCCGGACGACGGCCGCCAGGCGGAGGGTCACGATGCAGCAGACGAAGACCAAGGAGCGTGCGGCCCGGGGTGCCCCCGCCTCGCGTTTCTCTGCCGTCGTGGCCGAAGAGGGCGGACGCCCGAGCATGTCGGCGACGGGGAGCCACCGGTCCGGTGAGACCACCCGCCGCGGTCCGCGTGTCCGACGCGACGACGTCACGCTGCTGGCAACGCAACTGGCGATCATGCTGGACACGGGCGTGCCGCTGGCCGAGGCGCTCGGCAGCGTGGCGACCCGCACGACGGACGGGCGTTTCGCGACGCTGCTGGACAAGGTCGTCGAGTCCGTGGAGGCGGGCGAGCCGCTCTCGCACGCGCTCGGTCAGCATCGCGGGTCTTTTCCGACGATCATGATCGCGCTGCTGCGGGCGAGTGAAGCCAGCGGCACGATGAGCGAGATGCTCGAGCGGATCGCCGGCTACCTGGCGAAAGAGCAGCAGACCATCAAGAAGATCCGGGGGGCGATGGCCTACCCCTTCTTCATGTTCCTCATGTGCATCGGCATCACCGTCTTTCTGCTGACGGCGATCATGCCCCGGTTCGTGTCGATCTACGAGGGTCGGGGGGCGGCGTTGCCGGCGACGACCCGGTTTCTCATGACGCTCAGCGGTGTCCTGACCGAGCACTGGCCGGTGTGCATCGCCGGTCTGATCGGGCTCGTCATCACAGCGCTGATCTGGGCACGGACCAAGCGGGGTCGCCAGCAGAAGGACTGGCTGAAGCTGCATCTGCCCGTGATGTCCGGACTCGTGCGCAAGCTCTACCTCAGCCGTGGTTGCCGGACGCTCGGGACCATGGTCGAGACCGGCGTGCCGCTGCTCGAGTCGATCACGATCGTTCGTGACGTGACTCCGAACGTCTACTTCGAACGGCTCTGGGACGACGTCGATGACGCGTTGCGGCAGGGGCGTCCGATGAGCGAGCGGATGTTCGAATCCGATGTCATCCCCGACCACGTGGCCCAGATGATCGAGAGCGGCGAGAGCGCCGGCCGGCTCGGGCCGGTGCTGTCTCGGGTGGCGGGATTCTGCGAGGACGACTTCGATCAGGCGGTCAAGACGGCGACCCAGTTCATCGAACCGGTGATGATCGTCGTCATGGGCTCCATCATCGGTTTCGTGGCGATCTCGCTGCTCATCCCGATCTTCGGCGTCGGCGACGTCATCGCCGGCGGATGATCGATCGTCAGCGGATCTCGCCGATCGACAGTTCGCCGGTGTCGGACGTGACGGTGATCGTGACCTCGCGATCGCCGAGCGCGAGGGTGATCGTCGCCGCGTCGGTCTGATCCAGCTCGCCCCACGCGCCGAAGCCGAGGACGTCGTCGCCGCCCAGCGCGAGCCGCCGAAACGTGACGCCCAGAAGATCGGCCGCGCGGCCAACGCCGAACCGCGTCTCGTACGGTTGCCCGTCACCGGGGTGGGTTATCGGCACGTCGGGCGTGGAGGCGGCGACGACGCGGTAGGACCGCTCGCGAGCGTCGAAGACGACGAGACGCGGATCACCGCCGTGCGACATCGACTCGGCCTGGGCGTACTCCAGATCGGCCGCGAGGAGCCGCGTCGCGGCCCGGAGACGGGCTCGGTCGGCGGCGCCCATCGTCGGGACGACGAGACCGGCCAGGATCGCCAGGACCGCCACCACCATCAGCAGCTCCACGAGCGTGAAGCCCTGGGCACGCGGGCGGCCGCGTCGGTTCCGAAGGGCGGGAGGCAGAGACACGAAAGAAGTGTCGTCCGCATTGCCGGTCGAGTTTGGCCTATCCCGTCCGTCGCCGCCGCTCGGTCGACGCCGTCTGTAGGGGTTGCGGCGATCGTGCCGGCAGGTGGCGGGCGACCACGGCCGAGGGGCTTGGATGAGCGTCCGTGCAATCGTACGTTGACAGCGTTCCGGTTCGCGCGGAGGGATCACGAGCCGGACGACCAGGGATGCACTCATGCAACGAGTGGCGACAATTCGACGGCGTTGGCGTGGCCTTTCCATCGTGGAGGCGTTGTTGGCCCTCGTCGTTCTCCAGGTCGCGGTGCTGTCGGTCAGCTACGCGGTCGGCGCGGGGACGAATCGCGGCGATGACGCCGAGACCGACATGCTGCGGGTCGAGGCCGCGGAGACGCTGCTGGAGCGGATCCTGGCGTTGCCCGTCGACGATCCCCAGGGTCCGACGCAACCGGGCCCCGAGCCCGGCGAGACGCCCGAGACGTTCGACAACACCGACGACTACCACGGGTTCACCGACGAGCTGCCGGCGCGTCCGTCCGACCCGCGTGTCCTCCGACGCGTCGTTGCCGTCACCGCCGAGCGTCGCGAGCTCGCCGGTCTGGGGGCCGCGGTCGACGGGATGCTGGTGACGGTGACCGTCGATGGCGACGACGTCAGGCCGTGGTCGCTGACCCGGTTTGTCCCGGGGGGTGCGCGATGAGACGGCGCCGGTCCTTGTCACCGCGTCCCGGCTTCACCATGGCCGAGGTCCTGGTGTCGCTCACCATCCTCTCCATGGTGGGGGCCGGGGTCGCCAGCATGCTGACGGCAGTCTCGCAAGGCACGACGGCCCAAACCGCCACGCAGCGGGTCACGGTCAAGCGACGAGTCCTCACCAGCCGTGTCGATGCGGCGTTGCGTTCTTCGTGCCGTGTCCTTGCGATCGGTCGGGACGTCGTCGTGCTCTGGACCGGCGATTCGCGTGCCAACGGTCTGCCGGACCTCTCGGAGCTGCGGCGGATCGAGTGGCGCGCCGGGTCCGGCGAGATGTGGATGTACGCGGCCAGGCCCGATCTCGACGAGAAACGCGATCGAACCTTCACGTTCGACCAGAACTTCGAGACACTCACCCGCATCTGGCGTCGTTCGAAGTACTTCCCCGGCCAGCGGTGGGGACGCGACATCGTCGCGTGGGAGCCGTCCGTCGACTCCGGCGCGCTCGGCGACGTGCGGCTCGTGCGGTATGACATCACGGTCCGCAACGATGACGGCTCCGAGGCCATTGCGACCCGCGCGGTTGCACTGCGGGGGCGGGTCCCATGAGCACGGGCCCGACGATGGCGAGGGGGACGCGTCGACGTCACCCGCGACGCGGCACCGCGATGATCCTCGTGATGATCTCGGTGGCGGTCGCCCTCGTTCTAACCTCCTCTTTCCTGCTGGAGCAAACGACGGCAACCGGCCAGGCGTCGAATCTCGAGCGTCGCACGCAGGCCCGCGCGGTCGCGGAGTCCGGTCTCGCGTTGGCGCTTGCATACGTCGAAGCCAATCCCGGGTGGCGTGGCGTCGCGCGTGATGGCGTGTGGCTCGACGAGACGCCGTTCGGCGACGGCACCTTCTCCGTCGTCGGTACGGACGAGACCGACGGTGACGTGCGTGACGGTGAGGAGGACCCGCTGACGCTCGTTGTCACGGCCAGCGTCGGCGACGCGACGGAGGTCGTGGAGGCCGTGCTGTCGCCCCGCGCGTCGCGGCGGCGGGTGCTCCTGGTCGTTCCGAACGCGGACTGGCTCGGCGTCAACGACGAGCGGCGTCGCGATCAGTTCGAACGCTGGGGGTTCGACGTGACGCTGATCAACCAGCGTGACCCGCGGGAGGCGTTCCGCGCCGCCTTCGATGGCGTGGACGCCGTGTACGTCCCCGAGAGCGTCGATTCGGGCAGCATCGGAAGGAAGCTGCGCGACGCTCCCGTCGGTGTCGTGCTGGAAGAAAACTTTCTGAGCGACGAGATGGGGCTGGTCCATCGCGGTGGCTCGACGTATCCATGGGCCTACCGCATCGACGTGGTCGATGCGTCGCATCCGATCACCCGTGACCTCGGCCTCGGGCCCGCAACGCTCGTCCGACGCCGCACGTCGTTCCGGTATGTCAACGGTGTGCTGACCCCGGCTGCGCGAATCCTGGCGCGGCGGAACGGGGGGGGATCGGTGGTCCTGGCCGTCGTGGAGAGCGGCGGGCAGCTCTTCGGCGGCGATCGCGCCGCGGGGCGACGGGTCCTGCTGCCCATCGGCGGCGGGAGCTTCAATTGGTCGTTGCTGAGACCGGACGGTCTGACGCTCGTGGAGGAGTCGCTGCGGTGGGCGGCCGACCCGCCGGCGCCCGATCTCGTGGCGCGCTGGCCGCTCGACGAAACGTCCGGCAAAGTGGCGGCCGACGCGATGGGCGGCTTGGATGGCCAGTACCGCAACGGTGTGGACGTGGGGCTGACCGGCGCGTTTCACCGCTGGCCGTACATCGGTCTGGACGGACGCAACGATGACGTCGCGATCCCGCACGGCGATGGACTCATGCTCGACGAGGGCACGATCGCGTTGTGGTTCCGCACCGACCGACCCGCGCGGCAACAGGGGCTGTTCTCGAAGAACGCCGTCCGCACGGGCGGCGTCGGAGACCTCGCGCTTTGGGTGCAGAGCGGTCGGGTGCAAGCGCGGCTCGGGAGCGTGGGCCGCACGCATCTGGTCGCGGGTGGCGACATCGAAGCCGGGGTCTGGCATCACGTGGCATTCTCTTTCGGACCGACCGGCATGCGGCTCGTCGTGGACGGAAAGATCGTCGCTCAGGATGGCTACGCCGGCGGTCTCGGCCCGAGCTCGGGCGGTCCCGGGAACCGCGAGCCGGTTGCGTTCGGAGGGCTGAACTGGCGGCGTCGCAGCGACGCTCCCAGCCGCGTCCAGACGCGGCTGCGTGGTGAACTCAGCGACGTTCGAGTCTACGATCGCGCGATCGCGCTCGAGGAGATCGCGCGTCTCATCGAGCGGCCGAGCTACGTCGTGCAGTGGGACGAAGGTCTCTAGCAGACCGCTCGAGCACTCCGGCGCGGTCCAGATCGAGTCAGGTGTCGTTTCAGGATCGAGGCGGCGAGCGGGGCGGCGCCATCCTGACATTCCAGAGCGACGGACGGCGGGCGACCGCGCTCGGCGCGTACCCGATCCCGGACGAAGAACGTCGGCGGCGTGCACATCTTCGACTGAACGGAAAGCCCGAACCTACTCCAGCGTCCAGTCGACCAACACCTGAAGCAGGTCCTCGAGGCCAACGTCGTCGTTGCCGAGAACATCCCCCCGGCACCCGACGCACGGTCCCCATTCGTTGAGCACGATCAGCAGATCCTGGAATGAGACGTCGCCGTCCGCGTTGGTGTCGGCCCACTGGATCGGCGTCTCGGGATCGTACATCCGCCAGACCTCGCCCGAGTCTTCGACGATGTACATCGCGCCCCACGCATCCTCGCCGAAGTTCGTGATGGTGGTGAGCAGGCCCGTGGCGGGGGCCAGCTCATCCTCGCGCGCGATCGGATTGGGGAAACCACCACCGTCCCAGCGGATCGACCAGATCTCGTTGGAGCACAGATCGGAGAAGAAATAGTTGCCGTCTTCAGCGGGGATGCGGGAGCCCCGGTAGACGATGCCGCCGACGACACAGCATCGGGGACCGTGGGCATACTGGTACACCGGCGAGGTGAGCGTGACGCCACCTCCGCAATCGCATCCGCACGGGCTGCAGCCGGTCCCTTCGCGGCAGTTCCAGCCGTAGTTCTCGCCTCCCGCCGACGCCGCCGGCTGGATGTTCAGCTCTTCGGTCTGAGCCGCGCCGACGTCGGCGATGTAGAGATCACCGGTGAGGCGATCGAACGCGCACCCCCACGGATTGCGCAGACCCAACGCCCAGACCTCGTCGGCCCCGGGCGTGTCCGCGAACGGGTTGTCGGCGGGGATCCCGTAGAGTCCGCCGGGCGCACCCGTGCCATCGACGTCGATCCGAAGCAGTTTGCCCCGCAGGTCATCGACGTCCTGCGCGTGCGTCGCCGCGCCGCAGCTCGCCACGCCGTCGCCCACCGAAATGTAGAGGTACCCGTCGCGCGGGCCGAACGCGATCCAGGTCGCCGCGTGGCCGAGCTGGGTCTGGTCGATGGTCAGAATGTCGACGCCGGTCTGTACGTGGGCGCGATCGGGATCGTCGCTGACCGTGTAACGCCGGATCGTCGTATCTCCGTCGTTGTTCAGATACGACACGAAGAAGAGACCGTTCTCTCGGTACGCGGGATGGAACGCCAGGCCGAAGAGCCCGAACTCGTCGTGGACGTCGCTGACCCGATCTTCGATGGCGAGGAAGGGCTCCTCCCGAAGCGTGTTCGTCTTGAGGTTGACAACGCGGACCCGCCCGGGGCGTTCGAGAATGAACAGCCGGGTGTGATCCCCGGGCGCAGAGGTGACCTCGGTGCCACGTTCGATTTGACCGGCCGTCGTGATTCGCTCGGTGCTGACGCCGGCGTCGGCGTTGCCGACGGCCGTCAGGAGGCCGGCCAACCCCAGCGCGAAGTGCTTCATCATCCGCAATCCTCCCGTGCTGGTCCGACCGGGATGATATCGACGTCAAGAGCCTGATGGGGACGACCCGACCGCTCCAGGCCGCACGGTTTCGCCATCCCCACCCACCGCACACCTCCGGCGTCATCGCCGCGATGCTCGATCGACCCTTGCCATCGCGTATGGAATGATCGACGTCAGCCCTCGGAGGCGGGAAGTGGGTTCCGATGAACACGACGTCTCGACGCCGGCTTCAGACAGGTTTCACGCTCATTGAGATCCTCATCGTCGTCGTGATCCTCGGCATCCTCGCCGCGATCGTGCTGTCGCTCTTCGGCACCAGCAGCCAGAATGCGCAGCGCACGGCGTTCGCGACCTCGGGTCGAATCCTCACCGATGCGGCGGTCCGGTACCGGCTCGACACACGCGACTACCTCGAAGACGCCGCCTCCGGCGTGCTTCCGATCGGCTTTGCCCCGTACATCCAGGAGACGGCCTGGGGCGAGACGCCGATCGGCGGTGTGTGGGACACCGAGCTCAACTCGTTTGGCGTGACGGCTGCGTTGGGCGTCCACTTCGACGGAACCGGCGAGACGCGAGGCGACCTCTACATGCTCGGCCTCGATGACATGATGGACGACGGCGACCTGACGAGCGGCGAGTTCCGGAAGCTGGCCGCGGACCGGTACTACTTCGTGCTCGCGGACTGATGGCGGTCGACGACGTCCTCCCTTCGACGTTCGGCGGTCGGCGCGTGTTCGATCACATGCACCTCGAACGACTCCGTCACGTCACGCTCGGCGCCCGGTGCGTCGCGGACACGCCGGTAGGTGGCGGCGAGCGGGAGCCAGGCGCTGCCGATCCGCTCCGCCCGCATGCGTGTGGCCTGTTCGTCACCGGGGTGGATCGGACGGCCGGCGGGTTCGGGCGTGTCGCCGTCGACGAGCACGTGAATTGCGCGTCGCCCGCGGGCGGCGGCCAAACGCAGGAGGGTCATGTCGCCGGCGGGATCGGCCACGCGAAACGACGCCGACTGGAGCGCGGCGTCGATCGCGTCGCGGGCCCGTGGTTCGGCGTACATCGCCACCCGCACGGCGGTGTGGAGTGTATTCGTGTCCGACAGGTAGACTTCCGCCGCCGCGGCGCTGCCCTCGACGATGCGGCACGGAACATCCCGGGCGTCGAGCAGGGAGCGCAGCTCCGCGACGTGGCGATCGACGCACGCCGCGGCCTGGGCGCGGCGCTCGGCAACGAGATCTCGGTACGCGGGCCGGGTCATCGCGGGGCGATTGTACGCTGCGCCCCGGGGCACGAAGCGGGCTCGGGGGCAGGGGCCCCAGGCGGCATGTCGGCCCGGATGCTGCTCGTCACGCGCCGTGTGGATCATCGCGCTGCGATCTTCGCGGGGAAACGGCATCGCGTGGGTCAGGTCGGATTGCGGCTACTCAATAGAGCCTCGGCGCGCGAGAATACTCCAGCGCATCAGTGCGACGGCGGGTGCGCACGAGATGCGACGCGGGCGGCGGCCGCTCGATGACGAATGGGAGTGACGTTTCGGGGTGAAAGCGACGCCGCCGGCCAAACCACGACACCCGCCGAAAGGCAGAGAGAGCGATGCGTACAACGCGATTCGTCCTGTTGCTGGGCTGCGTGGCCTTCGGCCTCTGGCTCGTGCGACCGACTTCGGCATTGCCGTTCGATCCCGGCGCGATCGCCGGGTCGTATCTGATGGAAGAGATCAACATGCCTCCGCACACCGAAGATGACGGCGCGCGGGTGTTGCTGACCCTCACCTTCGACGGATGCGCAGTGCTGGTGGACAGCGATGACTTCTTCGGCTTCTCCGGCGGCGGCGACTTCCAGAGCGCCGCGATGGCGGTCTGGACCCGGGCCAGCCGGACGCAGACGCACATCAGGGGTATTTCCTTCGGCTACGACCTCACCGGCGTGCCGCAGTCGTTCATCCGAACGTCCGCGACGCTGGAGTTTGCCGATGGATACCTCGACCACGGTCAGGCCAAGGTGCTGACGGAGTTCTTCCACTTCACGCAGGATCCGCTCGATCCCGACGCGGTGCCCTTCGACAAGCACTCGGAGACCTACAGCTTCCGGAGCATCACGGTCGACTGACCGTGCGCAGCAAAGTCGGACAGGCCCACGCCGGGCGTGGGCCTGTCTTCGTTCAACGGCGACCCCGGAACGCGATCAGAAGGTCCACTGCGCCAGAACGAGCAGCAGATCGACGAAGTCGACGACACCGTCGCCGTTGATGTCGGCGGTACAGCCACATCCGTCGGCGTTGGCCACCTCGACCATGATCGTCCGCTCGTCCGCGTGACCGCACCCGTCGACGCCGCTCAGCCGCAGCTCGTACAGACCGTCGGCCACCGCGGTCGTGTCCCAATCGGCCACCTCGCACTCGCGGCTGCTGTCGCCGCTCGCGATCGCGATCCACGCGCCGCCGGCGGCGGGCCGATACTCGAGATCCCAGCTCACCCCGCACCGGTCGCTGACGCCGCCCTCGATCGTCGCGATGCCGCAGAGCGGCGTGGCGACCGGGGCGAGCGCGATCGTGCCGAAGCTGCGGTCGACCCGGATCACGGTCAGGTCGCTCGCGCTCAGACCGCATTCGTTCGTGCCCGTGATCCGCACGTAGTAGCGACCTTCGGCCAGACCGACCGTGTTGAGGGTGTGGAGCGTGCCGGTGAAGGGACCGCACGCGAAGCCGAACTGCGTCCAGGGGTCGCTCTCGTCGGCGTTGATCGGGCGGTACTCGGCGACGTCGCAGTCGTAGACACCGTCGTCGTCGCTCACCGAACCCATGATGCCGACCGTCGAGTCCCCGCACACGCAGGCGTCGAAGTCCGGGCTGGTGAGCTCGACGGTCGGGTTCGTCTCGTCGGCCCCGAAGCGGAGGTTGTCGATGTACTCGAAGCTCGAGGTCGTCTGCCACACGTCGACCGACCGGATGATCGGCGGGCCCTCGATGGTCACGAGCACGTCGACGCCACTTCCGGCGGCGTAGAAGCGGGTTCCGAGCGGTGTACCGAATTCGTTGAACCACCGGATGCGGATGTCGCCGCCGGTCGCGTTGCTCCCGAGGTTGAACTCGATGAACGACTGGTTCTCGTCGAACGTCAGAAGCAGAGAATCCGGGCTCGCGCCGGGGCAGCCCTCGCGGGGCGAGACGACCTTGGTCGGCAGCCCCGAGCCGCCGACGAGCTCGTAGATTTCCGGCAGCGGCACGCCCGGGCCACAGGACTCCGGCTCGCACGTGATGGTGACGCCGGGGACGAGGCTCGTCGCCTCGACGCCCTCGGCGAACCCCTCGAAGTCGAAGGGGACGCACTGGCCGTGCGTCACGGTGCCGAGCATCGGGACCAGGGCGGGAAGCAGAATGAACATCGGAATGCGTTTGAACATGGCGGTGACCTCATCTCCGGAGTACGCACCGTCCGGCCGGTCGCGGGACCGGCCGGCGGTCGGATGACGCCGCCCACGGTGGCGGGCCATTGGCGGAAACAGGAAGACACGCGGATGAGCGCAGAGAAAAATCGCGACAAACGGGTCTGCCGCCCGCGGCCCAGGATGTAACCTGTTGATGGGCCGTCGTTTGGGCCACGGGCAGCCAGCTTCCATGAACAATGCACGCCACGATTCGACACGCGCGTTGCGGCAGCTTCGGGGGGGATCCGCCGGCGCCTCGGAGCTGATGCCGGCGATGTACGAGGAGCTGCGGCGTCTGGCCGGGTCATACCTGCGGGGGCAGCCGCCCGATCACACTCTGCAGCCGACCGCGCTCGTCCACGAGGCATTCCTCCGGCTCATCGATCAACGGACCGCGGGCTGGGAGGACGAAACACACTTCTTCGCCGTCGCGGCCACCGTCATGCGGCACGTGCTCGTCAACCACGCGGAGAAACGCTCCTCGCTCAAACGGGGTGGCGACCGGCTCAAGCTCACCCTCGACGAACAACGGGATGCCGGCATCCCGGGGGGGATGTCGGACGCGGCCGCGGCCGACGTCCTCGCGCTTCACCACGCGCTCGACGAGCTGGCCCGGCTGGACGAACGCAAGGGGCGTGTGGTCGAGCTGCGGTGGTTCGGGGGGATGACGCACGAGCAGATCGCCGAGACGCTCGCGGTCTCCAAACGCACCGTGGACGCGGACTGGCAGATGGCGCGGGCGTGGCTGTCCAAGACACTGAACGACGGAGCCGGCGGGTGACGCCCGAGGAGTTCCAACGGGTCGACGCCGTCTTCCAGCGGGCCGTCGGGCTCTCTCCCGGCGAGCGGCCGCGGTATCTGGACGACACCTGCGCGGACGAGCCGCGGGTTCGCGCCGAGGTCGAGGCGCTCCTCGAGCAGGACGCGGCGCCGCACCACCTGCTCATGGCCGACGCCGCCACCCGGAGGGCGTCGACGTCGCCGGCGCCGGCTCCCACCCGCATCGGACCCTACCGAATCATCGACGTCCTCGGCGCGGGCGCGATGGGGGTCGTCTACCGGGCCGAGCAGGACAACCCCCGGCGGCTGGTGGCGCTGAAGCTCATGCGGGCCGGCTTCTCCAGCCCGTCGTCGTTGCGTCGGTTCCGTCGGGAGGCCGAGCTGCTCGGCCGACTCCAGCACCCGGGCGTGGCCCACGTCATCGAGGCGGGAACGACCGGCGAGGCCGGCGGAAGGCAGCCGTATTTCGCCATGGAGCTCATCGACGGACGCCCGCTCATGGAGCACGTTCGTCATCACGGTCTGAGCGTGCGCGCGCGGGTCGAGCTCATGGTGCGGATCTGCGACGCGGTGGAGCACGCCCACCTGAGCGGCATCGTTCACCGCGACCTGAAGCCGGCGAACATCCTGGTGACCGAGGGCGAGACGACGGCCAGCCAGGCCGGACGTGACCGCGTGCTCGTCGGTCAGCCCAAGATCCTCGACTTCGGCGTCGCCCGGCTGCTTGACGCCGATCGCCTGCACGCGACCATGCAGACGAACGCAGGTGAGCTCATCGGCACGCTCCCGTACATGAGCCCGGAGCAGCTTGGATCCGATCCCAACGCGGTGGACATGCGTTGTGACGTCTATGCGCTCGGCGTTCTCCTCTTCGAGATGCTCACCGGGCGACGGCCGCACGATCTCGCCGGCAGGTCGCTCGCCGAGGCCGCTCGCATCATCTGCGACGAGCCGCCTACCGCGTTGCGTGCGGTCGATCGCCGTCTGCGGGGAGACCTCGACACGATCGTGACGGCCGCGACCGCCCGCGACGCCGACCGCCGGTACGGCTCCGTGGGTCTCCTCGCCGGCGATCTGCGGCGTTACCTCGCCGACGAGCCCATCCTCGCCCGCCCCCCGACGACGGTGTATCAGCTCCGGAAGTTCGCGCGTCGCAATCGCGGTCTGGTCGCGGGGCTCGCCGCGGCGCTCGTTGTGCTCGTCGGTGGCCTCGTCGCGAGCGCGGCGCTCTACGCCCGGGCGGAGGGGCGGGCCGAGCTCATGCGTCGGGCGCTCTACGCGCAGCGGATCACCCTGGCCCAGCACGCGCTCGAATCCGGCGACGCGCGCGAGGTCGCGACGCTGCTGGACGCGTGTCCGGACGACCTCCGGCACTGGGAATGGCAGCGGCTCCGCACCATGTCCGATCGGAGCGAACGGACCCTCGCGGGGCACGCCGCGATCGTCAACGACGTGGCCTTCACGCCGGACGGGCGGTTCGTGCTGACGGCGGGGGGATACGACGAGAACACGCCGCGTGACCGTCGCGAACGGTCCGTGCGTCTTTGGAACACGGAGACCGGGGCGATGCGGATCGTCGTCGCCGATCAGGTCAACCAGACGCGGTCGATCGCGGTGAGCCCGGACGGACGGTCGTTCGTCACGATCACCCGCACGTTGTCCCGCCTCGGCGAGCCGGCGGCCGGCTGGCTGCGGCGATGGAATCTCGCCGACGGAACCATGATCGCCGAGTTGCCGGTGCACCCCGAACGGACCGGGGGGCTCGCGTTCACGCCGGACGGTTCCGCCGTCTTCGTGGGCGGAGCGCTCGGTCGCGCCGCGCTCGTCGACGTCGCCAGCTGGACCGTGCGGTGGGCGGAGGGGACGCCGCACTTTGCCCGGCGGGTCGCCGTGACATCGGACGGGCGTTTCGGGGTCTGCTCGGAGTGGAACGGTGACGTCCGTCTGTGGGATCTGCGGACGGGCGAGCCGCGGTGGGGATGGAGTCCGCACGGCGACCTCGCGTTGTGGTCGATCGCGGTCAGCCCCGACGACGCGACCATCGCGACCGCCAACCGCGATCGCACGGTCAAGCTCCTCGACCTGGCGACCGGCGCGGTGCGACGCACGCTCCCCGATGCCGGCGCCGTCGTCACCGCGGTGACGTTCAGCCCCGATGGCCGGGTGGTGTCCGGCGCCGAAGACGGCGTGATCCGGGTCTACGACCCCACGACCGGGAAGCAGCTCGCAACGCTGCTCGGTCACGCCCACGCCGTGACGGGTCTGACGTTTGCACCCGGCGCAGCGCTCCTCGCATCGGCGAGCGCGGATGGCACGGCCCGGCTCTGGCGACTGCCCACGCCGGCGGTCGACGTGGTCCGGACACCGCACGGTCAGAACGAAGTCAACCGCGGCGCGTGGCATCCCGGCGGCACGAGGCTCGTCACCGCCGGTGACGATGGGCGTGCGTGCGTCGTCGATGCCCGCACCGGCGATGTGCTCATGACGCTCGACCACGGTCACCGCTACGTTCACGCGGCGGACTGGAGCCCGGACGGCACCCGCATCGCTTCACTCGAGAGCGGCGGGACCATGCACCTCTGGGATGCCGTCACGGGGGCGTCGCAGGCGGCGTGGCCGGCGCACGACGTGCGGGCGCTCGCGACGAAGTTCAGCCCGGACGGCCGGATGATCGCGTCGTGCGGCCGCGGCCAGCTTCGCCTGTGGGACGGCGCGAGCGGCGCCCTCATCCGAGCGATCGACCCCGCCGGGAGCGAGATCGTCGGCATCGCCTGGCATCCGGACGGCCGGGTGCTGGCCAGCGCGCACCGCGACGGCGAGGTGCGGCTCTGGAATGCGGTCGACGGCACACGCCGCGGCGGGTTGCCGACGGACGTGCCGCTCGGCTCGGTCTGCTTTCACCCCAAGGGACGTTGGTTGGCGGTGGGGGACAGCACCGGCGTCGTTCGCCTCTTCGACTGGGCCCGGGGCCGGGAGGAGCGGGCGTTGCCTCTGCACGCCGGCGCCTGCAACGCGATCTCCTTCAGCCCCGACGGCGAACGCATGGTGACCGGTGGTGACGATGGCTGGCTTCGACTCACGACCCGGGCCGGAGATCCCGTGATGACTCTCAAGGCCCACCGGGCCGGCGTGATGGCCGCAACGTTCAGCCCCGACGGCGCGCGAATCGCATCGACGAGCCGCGACTTCTCGCTGCGCATCTGGTCCACCGGCGTCGATCCCCGTCCCGTCCCCGGCGACTGATCGGGGCCCCCGGGCACGAAGACAGAGAGCGCGACGACACGACCGCGCCGCACCCACCCGCTCCAACGTCCACGGCGGCCCGACTCCCACCTCCACGTCCCCCTCCCGGAAACCCACACCGCCCCCACCAAGCCAGCTTGCCCGAAAGGCAAGCTGGGCAAGATCACCCGCCACCGAACCGCCTACGCCTTCGCCATCACCCCGATCGACCTTGGCGAAAGACCCGAATCGGGGCTAGGCTGGACTCCACGGAGGTGCTGGGAAGATGTTCAACGAAACGCGGATCGGAGCCGGGCCCACGATTCGGCTGGCGTGCGTCGGAGTGATCTCGTTGCTCGCGACGAACGGGGCCCACGGTGGTCCCTTCGGCGCTTGCTGCTTCGGCCCCCTGCGCTGTATCGAAACGAGCCCGAGCAGCTGCGACAAGTCCGGCGGCTTCTTTCTCGGCGACGGATCGGAGTGCCTGTACGGCCTCGGCGAGGGTGCGGCGTGCCCGCTCACCGTCGGGGCGTGCTGCTTTCCCGGCGGCGCGTGTCAGGAGATCAGCGCGGACGAGTGCGACCGGTCGGGCGGGACCTTCGCCGGTGCGTTCATCGCGTGCGAGGAGACCGATTGCGTTCTGGCGGGCGACATCATTCTCGACCCGCCGCTGATCTTCCCCGCAGCCGGGTTCTCGATCCACTGCGACGCCGGTGATCTCGATGGTGACGGCAACCCCGACGTCGTCGTGGTGCTCCCCGAAGTCGGCACCTCGGCGGGGCCGACCCCGGGATCGATCCAGACGTTCGAGAATGATGGCAACGACGTGAGCGGCGACTGGCAGGGGCTCTCCGCGGACGATCTCGCGCTCGTCGGCGACACGCCGCAGGCGGTCGCGATCGGGCAGCTCGACGACGACGCGTTTCCCGACATCGCGGTCGCCAACTTCGGCGACGGCACCGTCACCGTGCTCTTCGGCGACGGCACCGGCGCGATGGGCAGCGCCGTGACGATCCCCGTCGGCAGCGGGGCGAGCAGCGCGCCGACCGATGTCGCGACCGGTGACTTCACGGGAGACGGTGTCATCGACATCGCGGTCGCGCTCTTCGGCGACGATGCCCTGCTCATCCTCCAGGGCGACGGCGCCGGCTCGTACGCGGAAGCCGCGACGTTCGCCGGCGGTGGGGTGGGCATCTCCACGATCGATCCCGAGGATCTCGAGGGCGACAAGGATCTCGACTTGCTCGCCGGGGGCCGCACCGGTGGTGTGGCGCTCATCTTCTTCCAAGAGACCGGCGGCCTCGCGGCCCCGATCACGATTCCCGTCGGCGTGGAACCGGTGGACATCACCGGCGGCGACGTCGATGGCGACGGTGATCCGGACGTCATCACCGCCGATGCGTTCGGGGGCGCGACGCTCGGGGGCGGCAGCGGCTCCACCGTGTCCGTGATCCTCAACAACGGTGACGGTACGTTCGAGCCGTCGTTCCAGACGGCGGTTGGCAGCGGCGCCCAGTCGGTCAAGGCCGAAGATCTCGACGGCGACGGCGACGCCGACCTCGCCGTCGTCGCGAACGATGCGACCCTCGGCCCCGGCGTGCTCGTGCTCGAGTCGTTCTCCGACACCGCGGTGCCGACGTTCAGCGTGCCGATCTTCTTCTCCGTCGATGCCGACCCGGCGTTCATCGTCGCGACCGATCTGAACGTCGACGGCCGAACGGATTTCGTGACCGCGAACGAGGATGACCTGCTGGCCCTCGGGGGCGGATCGGTGTCGGCCTTGCTCAACGGCTTCGTTCCGATCCTCGCCGACATCCCGACGGTGAGCGAGTGGGGGCTGATCGTGCTCGGCCTGCTGCTGTTGACGGCGGGGACGATCGTGCTGCGCCGCCGGCGGCTTGCGCCCGCCTGATCAGTGACCGAACCGGTGCACGCTCCGGTGCCACGGACAGCGAAGCGTCCGTGCCGTCACGCGTCCATCGCGCAGGGGCGGTTGTCTTCACTGCGCGAGGGGCGACGCACGGCACGGACGCTCCGCTGTCCGTGGCACCGGGAGGTGAGTGGACGCGCGTGGTATCCTCGACGCCGTCATCCGCATCCGACTGTGCACGACCTCGACTTCGCGCGGGCCGACCCGGATGGCACGCTGTGGTTGACCGCGTGGAACGGGCTGGTGGCCCTGCGTGAAGGGGCGCAGGGAGCGTGGAAGATCGATCGGACGATCGAGGTGGACACGCCCGCGCGGGTCACGCGGCTGCTGGGAGAGACGGCGTCTGCGTGGTACCTGGCGTGTGATCCGTCGGTGGTCGTTCGGGTCGGGAAGCGGTAGGCACGCACACGGACGCGGGCCCGGCGTCGTCACGACACCGTCGCCCCATCCTCCATCAAGATCCATTCCACGACCGCCGACGCCGGCAGCTCTTCGACGCCCATCTGGCGAAGCATGTTCAGGCACTGGGCCCGGTGGTGCATGCCGTGGGTCAAGACGTGCGTCAGCACGCCGCCGCGGGTGAAGGTGTACGTGCGCTCGCCGCGCGAGCCCGTCACCTCCTCGTCGACCGGGTGCGTCCGGGCCGACGCTTCGAGGTCGTCGGCAAGCTCGTCGAGCATTTGCAACAGCTCGTCGGGCGTTCGCTCGGTGCCCTCCAGACGCGGTCGCTGCTCGCGTCCGGCGAGGAGATCGCCCCAGCCCCGCATCGCGCCGAGGATGTGAGTGACGGTGTCGTGCAGCGAACCGGGGCCCATGTCGAAACGCTGGTGGAACTGCGCGGCCGGAAGCGACGAGCAGGTCTCCAGGAGATTGCGGGTGGCCCAGCGATTCTGCGCCAGGAGGATCGCGATGGGGTCGGTGGTGGCCATGCGGGCATCGTAATCGTTGCGACACCGTGATGAGAACCCGGAGCCGCTTCATTCCACGCCGGCGTGTCCTCGCGGTGTTCACGATCCACTGGTTGATCGCGCCGTCCGGCGCGCGGACGCGGCGACGCGACCGCTGGTTGCGGTTCGAGCGACTGCCGTCGACAACACGTACAATGCTGTTGCCACCCGGTCCCGACCCCGGAGATTGAGCCGATGCCGCCCCTCGAGTCTCGACGCGGACCGTGGTTCCACCGGCTGCTGGTGTGGGTCTTCAGCATTGCCCTGGGCCTCCTCGTCTTCTGGCTGCTGGGTTTCGCCGTCGGCGATCTGGGATCGTGGCCCGGTCCCGTGTACGCCGAGATCGAGCGGGAGACGCTCGCGGCCGAGGCCGTGGCGGAGGAGACGAGGCTGCGCGAGCGGCTGGCCGCGGTCGAGTCGTCGATTGCAGCGACCGAGGAGCAGATCGGCGATCTCCGCGAGAGCACGAGCGGGGCGGAGCAGACGCTGAACCGCCTCCTCGAGATCCAGCGGTTGTCGATCGAAAAGGAGCGGGTCCTCGCGCCCGCCGAAACGGAAGCGCTCGCGGAGGCGAAGACGCTCTTCCTTGCCAACCAGCGTCGCTTTCAGGCCCTGAACCAGACGCTGGTGGAGCACAAGGAAGAGCGACGGGGGCTCCGGCGTCAACACGCCGCCCTCGACGAGACGCTGGAGGTCCAGCGGGAAGAAGCGCGGCGTCGCTACGCGCAGGCCGCGCGTCGACACTCGATCAAGATGGCGTCGCTCAAGCTCGCGGTGCTGATCCCGCTGTTGCTGATCGTGGTTGGCGTCCGGTGGCGGTGGCGGGAGAGCGTCTACCGCCGGCTCGTCGATGCGGTGGGGCTCGCGACGGCAGTGAAGATCGGCTTCGTGATGCACGAGTACTTCCCGTCGCGAGCGTTCAAGTACGTCCTCGTCGGCGTGTCCATCGTCGTCGTCGCCGCGGTGCTCGTGTGGCTGCTGCGGCGTCTGAATCGACCTCCGGCGGAGCTGGTGCTCCGTCAGTTCCGCGAGGCATACCAGCGGATGATCTGCCCGGTGTGCGAACACCCCATCCGGCGGGGACCGCTGCGGTATCTCTACTGGAATCGACGCAGCGTGGCGAAGCTGAGCTTCCATGCCGCCGGTGCGCAGTCCGAGGGCGAGGAGCCCTACGTGTGCCCCGCCTGCGCGACACCGCTCTACGCGACGTGCGAGGCGTGCCAGGGCATCCGCCCGACGCTGCTGCCGGCCTGCCCCCACTGCGGCGCCGAGCGTGGCGTCGCCGCCATCGTGCAAGCGGCCGACGCCGATAAACCGGCCCCCTGACGGCCGGCGAGCGGGGCCGCGTCGCCGAGCGGTGGATTCCGGTTCCCCTGCCTGAGCTTCAGGAGTACGCTGTGAGGGGAAGGAGGCGGGCATGCGAGGGCGGATCGCCGGGTACGGGTTGGGTGTCATGGCGCTCATCGTCGCGGCTTCGTCCGCCGACGCCGGGTCGTTCCAGTTCCACGATCTCGGGGCCAAACGCGGACTGACGCCGTACGCGATGGCCACGGGCATGGGCGCTGGTCTGGCCGCGGCCGACTTCGACGACGATGGCGACGTCGACGTCTTCGTGCCCACCGGAGACGGCACGCCCGATCAGCTCTATCGCAATCGCGGTGACGGGACGTTCGAGGAGGTGGCGGCCACCCTCGGCGTGGACGCGACGACCCCGCATCGCGCCGCGCTCTGGCTCGATCTCGACCCCGACGGCCGCCTCGACCTCGTGGTCGTCGGCGGCGACTGCTTCTCGGCGTGCGGCCCGGACGTGCCCGCGCTGACGGTCTACCGGCAGACGGCCGACGGAGGTTTCGTGGACGTGACCGTTGCGAGCGGCCTCGGGCTCGACGGGATCACCGACTTCAACCACGTCGCGGGCCTGGCCGCGGGCGACCTGAACGGGGACGACGCCGTCGATCTGGTGCTCACGCTCTGGTTCGGCCCGGCCAGCCTCTTCCTGAACAACGGCGACGGCACGTTCGTCGACGCCAGCGCGGGCAGCGGCATCGCGGCGAGCGATCATCACTGGCAACCGATCATTCACGACTTCGACGGCGACGGCTGGGCCGACATCTTCATGGCCGTCGACTTCTTCGCGAACAACCTGTACCTCAACCAGAGGGACGGCACCTTCGTCGACGTCGCGGCCGCGGCCGGCCTCGACAACACGATGAACGACATGGGCGTGACGCTCGGCGATTGCGACAACGACGGCGACTTCGACCTCTACATCACGAACATCTACGACTTCGTCGGCCAGGGCGAGCACAACGTCCTGTTCCGCAACGACTCCGTGGGCGCGGCGTTGTCGTTCACGAACGTCGCGATCGCGGCCGGGGTGGACGAGGGCGGCTGGGGGTGGGGGACCACCTTCCTCGACGCCGACAACGACGGCGATCTGGACCTCGCGGCGACGAACGGGTTCAACGACCACGTCGACCCGTCGCGGTTCTTCCTGAACGAGAACGAGACGCCGATCCGGTTCACCGACGCCTCCGCGGCCGCCGGATTCGACGACGAGGAGTGGGGCAGCGGTCTCATCGCGTTCGACCTGGAGCGTGACGGCGACCTGGACATGATGCAGGTCTGCAATCTCGGGGGCCCGGTGCGTTTGCTCGTCAACGATGCGGCGGAGACGGTGGGGGGGCACTGGCTGCTGGTGCGTCCGCGGATGGACGGACGCAACCCTCGTGCGCTCGGCGCCGTCGTCCGCGTCAAGGTGGGTGACGTCGTCCGGACGCGGGCGATCACGGCGGGCACCAGCTTTCTCTGTCAGGAGCCGGCGGAGGCGCACTTCGGCGTGGGGGACGCCGCGATCATCGACGAGGTGCGGGTCGACTGGCCCGGGGGCGGACACGATCGCTGGTTCGACGTGCCCGTCGATCAGGTGCTCACGCTCTCCCCGCCACCCGCGACGAGCGGCGATGTCGACGGTGACGGTGACGTCGACTTCACCGATCTGCTCTCGGTCCTCGCCGCGTGGGGTCCGTGCGCGGGCGACTGCCCCGCCGATCTCGACGGCGACGGGAGCGTGGGATTCAGCGACGTGCTGACCGTGCTCGCCGGCTGGACCGGCTGACGCAA
>JABDLI010000089.1 GCA_013003065.1 Phycisphaerales bacterium
CCCCCGCCCCCACCGAGACCATCGACGTCGAGCTTGCCGTCGACTTTCCCTACGACATCTGACCCCTTCGGACCGGGCCCCGCACCATGAAATCATCCGGCTCCATCTCGACCGAGTTCGTCTTCCAGGTCATCGCCCTGCTGGTGGCCGTCATCCTCGTGCACGCGGTGTACGTCACCGTCGTTCGGCCGGGCGCCCAGGAGGCGCTCGAACGCGAGCGGGCGGCGATGGCCAGCGACCCCGATCACGTCGCCGAACGCAGCCTGTTCGTCGTCGTCCGCGACTACGAGCAGGAGGCGTGCTTCGTCCTGATGCTCTGGGCGTTCGCGATCATGGGCTACAAGGCGGTGGCGACGATGCGGGCGCGGGCGCTCCTCGACGAAGATCTGGTCCCCGTGACCGCGGGCATGCGGATCCTCCCCGAGGACTCTCGCCCGCTGCAACGCGGGCTCGAGGCGATGCCGACGCCGCGCCGCCGCCAGCTCCTCCCCCGCGCGTTGCTCGCCGCTCTGCACCGGTTCGACTCCGCCCGGAACGTCCAGGATGTCTCGCAAGCGGCGCAGGCGATCTGCACGGCCGAGGGCGAGCGGCTGGAGTCGGAGCTCTCCCTCATCCGCTACATCGCCTGGGCGATTCCGTCGGTCGGGTTCATCGGCACCGTGCGGGGCATCGGCGACGCCCTCGGCAAGGCGCACCGCGCGGTCGAGGGCGACATCTCCGGCGTGACCGAGAGCCTCGGGGTCGCCTTCAACTCGACGCTCATCGCGCTCATCATCAGCATCGTCGTGATGTTCGTCGTCCACCAGCTTCAGCTCGCCCAGGAGCGATTCGTGCTCGACGCCGAGGCGTACTGCGAAGAGAAGCTCATCCGCCACCTGCACACGGGATGACCATGAGCGTTCTCGCCGTCGAGCTCAACGATGCCGGTCTGTACGTCGCCCGCGCCGACGCCGAGGATTTTCCCGCCGGCGAGCGTGGAAGCCCGGGCGTGGCGTGGGTGCGGGACGGGTCGCTGGTCACCGGTCTGGACGCGCAGCGGCATGCGCGGCTTCATTCGCGGGAGATCCACGACGATTTCTGGGATCGCCTTGACACCGATCCCGTCGATCCGAGACACCCGCGGGGTCCGAACCGCGCCGAGGTCGCGTGCGCCCACTTGGAAGCGATCCTCGCCGCCGCCGGACGTGACGACGCGACCGTGGTGATCGCGGTGCCGCCCTTCTACGGACCGCGGCCGCTCGGGCTGCTGGCCGGGATCGCCCGTGACCTCGGGATTCCCCTGCCGGCGCTGGTCGCAAGCCCGATCGCCGTCGACACCCCGCCCATCGGCCGCGACCGCACGCTGCTCGTCGAGCTGACGCTCCACCGCTGCCTGATCTCGCTCGTCGAGGGCGACGCGACCGTCGAAGTGATGGAGACGGCCGAGTGCGCCGACGCCGGCCTGCTCGCGTTCCGGCGTCGCTGGTTCACGGCGATCGGCGGCGCGTTCGTCCGGTCCACGCGGTTCGACCCGCGGCACGACGCGGCGTCCGAGCAGCGTCTGGACGATCGGCTGGCCGCGACGGTCGACGCCGCGGTCCGAGACGGTCGGTGCGAGCTCGAGCTGGCCGGACCGGCGGGACCGCAACGCACCACGATCGACGCCGAGCTGCTCGTCTCGGCCGGACACGACCTCGCGTTTCGCGTTGCGCGTGAGGTGCAGACGCTCGTCGCCCGCCGCGAGCCGGCGGCGATCGCGCTCAACCACGAGGCGACCCGGGTCCCGGGGCTGGCCACGTCGATCAAGCAGCACGTTCCGCTGCCCGTCACGGTGCTGCCCCCGGGGGCGGCCGCCACGGGTCTCGCGCGGATGTGGCCGGACGCGTTCGAAGCGACGGCGGCCGGCACGACGGCGCACTTCACCCGGCGTCTGGCGTTCACCCGCGACGCCGCCGTCGCCCCCGGGACGACCCCGCCGTGAGCCGCCGCCGTCCCATCAACCTGTTCAACATGTCGTTTCTCGACTGCATCTGCTGCGGGTTCGGCGCGGTCATCCTGCTGTTCGTCATCGTGAACGCCCGGAGCGTCGCCGTACAGCACGAGCGGGTGGCGGACCTGCGGGGTGAGGTCAGCCGCCTCGAGTTCGAGGTCTTGAAGGGCGAGAAGAACCTCGTGCAGATCCGCAACGCGCTCGACGAGTCCAGGGAAGAGCTCGTCCGCACCGAGGGCCGCGCGCGGCGTCTGCTCGAAGAGATCCGGATCATCGAGCAGGAACTGGCCGAGTACGACGACACGACGCTCGCCACCGTCGAGCACGTGAACAAGCTCAAGGCCGATCTCGTCTCGCTCGAGGAGGAGGTGAACCGGATGAAGGCGGCGGTGGAGGCGGATCAGGAAGGCGCGCGGATGCGCGAGTTCAAGGGCACCGGCGATCGCCACTACCTCACCGGTCTGAAGGTCGGCGGCGAACGGATCCTGATCCTGGTCGACTGCTCCTCCAGCATGCTCAGCAATCGCGTCGTCGACATCATCCGTCGCCGCAATCTCCCCGTCGCCGACCAACTCACCGCGCCGAAGTGGCGACAAGCGGTGCGCACGGTGGACTGGCTCTCCACGCAGCTGCCGCCCGAGAGCCGGTTCCAGCTCATCGGCTTCAACGAGACCGCGTTCCCGCTCGTCGCCGGCACGGGGAGCACCTGGCTCGACGCCGGCGATCCCGAGGATCTGGAACGCGCGGTGACCGCGCTCGAGAGCCTGGTGCCCGAAAAGGGAACGAGCCTCACGCTCGCGTTCGATGCCATCCGCGGGTTGCCGTCGCCGCCCGACAACATCATCCTGCTCACCGACGGGCTGCCGACGGTCGGAACGCGGCGGCCCCGGGGGTACAAGGTCTCGCCGCGACGCCGTTTCCAGCTCTTCGAAACCGCGACCCGCACGCTCCCGCCGGGCGTCCCCGTCAACGTGATCCTCTCTCCCATGGAGGGCGATCCCCGCGCGGCCAGCGCGTTCTGGCGTCTGGCGATCAACACCGGCGGTTCGTACCTGTGTCCCGCGGAGGATTGGCCATGAGCCGGCGCCGCGGGCGACGCGAGCTGGACGTTCTCAGCCTGTCGATCCTCGACTGCATCTGCTGCGGGTTCGGCGCGGTCATTCTGCTCTTCGTGCTCTCGAAGGTCTCCGAGCCGGTGCGGATCGAGGTCGTGCAGGACGATCTCTCCGAGGTCGTGGCCGAGCTGCAGGAGCAGATCTACGAGATCGTCGGCGAGACCGACGTGCTGAACCGCGAGCTGCGGGGCAAACGCGAACAGGTTTCCGAGATCACGACGCGGATCGCGCGGCTGCAGGGCGACCTGTCCGCGCTCCAGGGCGAGTTCGCCGCGTCCTCCGGCGACGCGGCCGTCCAGACGACGATCGAAGGTCACCTCGCCGCCGCCTACCAGGAGCTCACCGACGAGATGCGGCGTTTGCTTGCGACCCAGCCGCGTCGTCGCGACGCGACGGTGGGCGGCATCCCGATCGACAGCGAGTACATCGTCTTCATCATCGACACGTCGGGGAGCATGCAACGGGACGCGTGGCCGCTCGTGATCCGGAAGATGCAGGAGACCCTGGAGCTCTACCCGCGGGTCAAGGGCATCCAGGTGATGAACGACCTCGGCAACTACATGTTCCCGCAGTACCGGGGGGCGTGGATCCCCGATTCGCCCGCCCGCCGCCGCGCCATCCTCTCGGTTCTGTCCACGTGGCGCCCGCTCAGCAACAGCAGCCCGGTCGAGGGCATCGAAGCGGCCATTCGCACGTTCTACGACGGCCGGAAGAAGATCAGCCTGTACATCTTCGGTGACGACTTCAGCGGCGGACGCGCGCAGCCGGTGGTGGACACGATCGACACGCTCAACGCGGCGGACGAGACGGGCACCCGCCGGGTCCGGATCCACGCGGTGGGGTTTCCCGTGATCGTCGATCGCCAGGCCAGCGGGCAGCGGTTCTCGACGCTGATGCGCGCGTTGTGCGAACGCAACGGCGGGACGTTCGTCGGGCTCAACGGCCTCCAGCCGTAGGGCCGATCAGCTCTGCCGCTGCCGAAGCACCTCGTCGCAACACCGGATCAGCTCGGCGCGATCGATCGGCTTCGGCACGAACCGGTCGCAGCCCGCCGACAGACACTCCTCGCGGTCGCCGACCATGACCCCGGCGGACAAGGCGACGATGCCGACCTCGTATCCGGCCTCGCGGATCCGGCGGGTCGCCTCGCGTCCGTCCATCTCCGGCATGTGGACGTCCATCAGCACCAGATCGAACGGACGGCCCGACTGCGCGCCGTCGGCCACGGCGTTCACCGCGTCGGCCCCGGTCTCGACGATCGCGAGGCTCGCGCCCGCCTTCTCCAGATAGAAGCGGACGAGCATCTGGTTTTCCTTCCCATCTTCCGCCAGCAGCACGTGGGCGCCACGCAGCGTCGCGGCGACGGGCTCGTCCTTCGCGGCGGCAGCGCGGCCGTTCGTGGCCCCGGTCGCGGCGGACACCAGCGTGTGGGCCGGCACCGGACCAAGCTCCAAGCGAACCGTGAACGTGCTCCCGACGCCGGGCTCGGAGGCCACGGTGATCGTTCCGCCGAGAAGCGTCACCAGGTGCTTGCAGATACGCAACCCCAGACCGGTGCCGCCGAAGCGACGCGTGGTCGTGGCGTCCGCCTGCTCGAATGCCTCGAACAAGCGGGGCTGATCGCCGGCCGCGATGCCGATCCCGGTGTCGGCGACGGCGATCTCGAGCACCGCGTCGTCGCCCTCCGGCACGAGCCGCGTCGAGATCGTGACCCGACCCCGCTCGGTGAACTTGATGGCGTTGGCGAGCAGGTTGGTGATGACCTGCCGCAACCGCAGCGGATCGGTGCGGATCACGCGGGGCAACGCGGTCTCGATACACGACCGAAGCTCGAGCCCCTTCTCCTCGGCCCGCAACCGCATGAGCGACTCCACTTCGCCGATGATCGCGAAGGGCGAGACGTCGACCGATTCCAGCGTCATCTTGCCCGCCTCGATCTTGGAGAGGTCGAGGATGTCGTTGATGATGTCGAGCAGGTGCCGCGCCTGACGTTGGATCGTCTCGGTATAGAGCGCCCGGTCGTCCGGGTCGGCCCCGGGATCGGAAAGCAGATCGGCGTACCCGAGGATCGCGGTCATGGGCGTGCGAATCTCGTGGCTCATGTTCGCCAGGAAGTCGCTCTTCGCCCGACTGGCCGCGTTGAGCTGACGCTGGATCTCACGCAGCTCCGTGATGAGCGTCTCGCGTTCGGCCGTCGCAATGTTCAATCGCTCGACCGACCGACGCAGCTCGAGCAACGACGCCGCCTCGCGTGCGAGCCGCTGGAGCAGACGCATCGCCTGGTCGGGCAGCGTGCGTGGCTTCGTGTCGATGACGCACAACGTACCCAGCCGCTCGCCCGTCGACAGCTCGAGCGGGAAGCCGGCGTAGAACCGGATGTTCATCGGCCCGGTGACGAGCGGATTGTCGGCCACGCGGGCATCCAGCGTGGCGTTCTCGATGACCAGCGGCTCCGACGCCAGGATCGCGTAGCCACAGAACGCGAGATCACGCGACGTCTCCTGAGCCTCGAGGCCGACCTTCGACTTGAACCACTGTCGATCGGCGTCGACGAGCGACACGAGCGCAATTGGTGTCCCCGCCAGCTCCGCCGCGATCGCGGTGATCTGATCGAACCCCTCCTCCGGGGAGGTGTCGAGCACGCAGCATTGGCGGAGGGCGTGGAGCCGGGCTGTTTCGTCGGGGGGGAGAGGGGCGGGCATTGGGCACCTGGGTAGCGGACGCACGGTCGCGGACACGGACGCGGGCACGGACACGGGCACGGACGCGGATGCGGACACGGACACGGGCACGGCCACGGACACGGACGCGGCCACGGA
>JABDLI010000155.1 GCA_013003065.1 Phycisphaerales bacterium
GGGGTCAACCCACCCCACAACGAACCCCCGACGAGATTGCTGTTCGTTTCTTTCGCGGGGCCCTTGACACATCCGAGCATGACGCAACGCTGAAGAAAGCCGCCACGAGAGGACCCCACCACGACCCGATGCCGAAGCCGCAAAGCGGCGCCGGCGAGGAGTCACGGCCACGGCCACGGCCACGGTCGCGGCCACGGTCGCGGTCACGGTCGCGGCCACGGTCGCGGACACGGTCGCGGACACGGTCGCGGACGCGGTCGCGGCCACGGTCGCGGTCACGGACGCGGTCACGGTCGCGGTCACGGTCGCGGCCACGGTCGCGGCCACGGTCGCGGTCACGGACACGGTCGCGGCCACGGACGCGGTCACGGACGCGGTCACGGACGCGGTCACGGTCGCGGTCACGGCCACGGACGCGGACACGGACGCGGACGCGCCCACCCTCACTCACCCCCGCCCCATCACCAGCTCCCACTGCTGCGCCAACCGCGTCTCCGACACCGCCTCCGCCGTCCCCAGCTCCTGCGCAAACACCGAGACCGCCAACTCTTCCAGCATCCACCGGTACGCCTGGAGCGCCGCTGCGTCGACACGCCCGGACCCGTCCTGCATCGCGCGGCGGAAGTTGTCCCAGTACGGATCGATCCGCTCGCGCCGCCGGGCGTCACGCACGTGCCCGCCCGCCGGGAGACGCTCGACGCGACGGGCAAGGGCGGCGAGGTACCGCGGCAGGTGGGGGAGCCGCTCCGTTGGCGTGACCAGCAGCAGGCGGGGGGGGACGAGCCGGGCGAGGTGGTGACGAACGTCGTCGATCGTCGCGCGCCACACGGGTTTGTCGTGGGTGGCGATCGTTGCCTCCACCGCCGCCGCCGCCTCGAGCGTCGCGAGCAGCTCGTCGGCGATCGCGAGCGACGCCGATCCCAGTCGCCCCCAGCCGGCGTCGAGCCGCGCGTGGAACGAGGACTCGTCGTGCGGCCAGGGCTCGTCGAGGAAGACGCGGTCGACCGTCACGAGCGCCAGGTCCGCACACCAGGTTGCCCCGTCGACGCGGGTGTCGAGACACGCCTCGATCGCGGGGCGTTGGGGCAGGTGATCGAGCTGAAACTCCAGTTCCGCCCGGCAGTGCCGCCAGTACAGGCGACGCAGCCCGACGCGGGTCGCCGCGCGCGCTTCGGCTCGCGTGGGCATCACGCGAAGCGCGACCGTCTCGCCTTCGTCGACGATGGCCGGATACGCCGTCAGCCGCGCGCCGCCGCTCGTGATGACGATCGTCGGGGGCAAGGGCCCGAAGTCCCAGTCGGTCAGCCCCTGCCGATCGAACGCGACGTCGGCCTCGTGTCGGATTGCCTCCGCCGCGGCCTGGGCGAGCGTGTCGCGGAGCGTCGGAAGATCGCGGCCGGCGGCAAGCTCCGCGTCGTTCTCGTCCACCACCCGCACCCGCAATCGCAGATGATCGGGCAGCGTGGACATCGACCACGCCTCGGCCGGCACCGCCACCCCCGTCTGCCGGTGAAGCGTGTCCGACACCGCCGCGGGCAGCGAGCCGACACCGAAGTCGAGCATCTCCACGCATCGCGCCGCGTGATCGGGGACCGGCACGAAGTGACGACGAAGCGTCTTCGGCAGCCCCCGCACCATGGCGACGACCTTCTCTTCGAGCCGCCCCGGCACGAGCCACTCCAGGCGATCGGGTGACAGCGTCGGCAACGCCGCGAGCGGCACCGTGACCGTGACCCCGTCCGCCACCCCGGCCGGATCAAAGGAGTAGGTCAACGGATACCTCGCGTCACCGATCGACAGCGTGTCGGGGAATCCGGCCGGATCCGCTCCGGGCGCCCCGGGGCGCAAGAGATCGCCCTCGGTCATGAAGAGCCGCTCGGGGTCGGTCCGCTCCGCCTTCCGCCGCCACGCGTGAAACGTGCGCGAGCTCGTCACCCGCTCGGGGAGCCGCGTGTCGTAGAAGGCTTCGAGACGCCCGATCTCGACGATGACGTCACGCTGGCGGCGTTTGGCTTCGATGAGACGAACCCGTTCGCGCAACCGCCGGTTGTGTATCTGAAACGGTGCCTCGGGCGCGACGCCGCCCTCGACGAGCCCGCGTTGGATGAACATCGCCCGCGCGGCGACGCGATCGACGCGGGCGAGCGGCACGCGGCGTTTCGCGATGATCTCCAGCCCGTACAGCGACACTTTCTCGAAGATCATCCCCTGCCCGCTCCGGGGATCCCAGCGGGGGTTGGCGTAGCTGCGATCGACCAGGTGCGCCCCCACCCGCTCGATCCACCCGGGCTGAATTCGCGCAACGCCCCGGGCGTAGCGCCGCGTCGTCTCGACGATTTCGGCGGCCATCACCCACCGCGGCGGTTTCGCAAAGAGCGCCGACCCCGGAAAGATCGAGAACCGCTGACCGGCGGCGCCAGTGAAACCCGCGCCGTCCCCCCGCACGCCGATGTTGCGAAGCAGACCCGCCAGCAACGCGCGGTGGATCGCGTCGGGGTCCGCCGGGTCGCGGTTGAGCTTGACCCCGGTCTCGGTCGTCAGCCGCTTGAGCTGACCGTGGACGTCGATCCACTCCCGCATCCGGACGAACGAGAGAAACGACGCCCGGCACGCCTCCCGCACCTTGCTCCACGTTGCGTGCCGCTTCGTTTCATGGAAGAAACGCCAGATGGCGAGGTACGAGAGAAAGTCCGAGAGCGGATCGGCAAAGACGCGGTGCGCGGCATCCGCCGCGTCGCGATGTTCGAGCGGCCGCAACCGCGGGTCGGGAATCGAAAGCGCCGCGGCGATGACCAGCACCTCGGTCACGCATGCCTCGCCGCGTGCCGCGAGCACCATCCGGCCGATGCGGGGATCGATCGGCAACCGCGCCAGGTCACGGCCGAGGGGCGTCAGCCGATCGTCGGCGTCCGTGGCGCCCAGCTCTCGCAGCGTCTGCTCGCCGTCGCGGATCGCCGCCCGCCGCGGCGGATCGAGGAAGGGAAAACGCCGCACCTCACCGAGACCGAGCGTCTTCATCTGGAGGATCACGCTCGCGAGGTTCGTTCGCTGGATCTCCGGCGCCGTGAACGGCTCGCGTTCCTCGAGCTCCTTCTCCGAGTAGAGCCGGATACAGACGCCCGGCCCGACGCGTCCGCACCGACCGGAGCGTTGTCGCGCCGACGCTTGCGAGATCGGCTCGATCGGAAGCTGCTGCACACGCGTGCGGGCCCGGTAGCGGCTGATCCTCGCGAGGCCGGGATCGACGACGCCGCGGATACCGGGCACCGTCAACGACGTCTCGGCGACGTTCGTCGCCAGCACGATCCGGCGTCCGGGGTGCGGCTCGAAGACCCGCTGCTGCTCGTCGGCCGACAGCCGCGCGTACAGCGGGAGAATCTGCGTGTCCGGCGGGTGGTGCTTGCGCAAGGCCTCGGCCATCTCGCGAATCTCCCGCTCGCCGCTGAGAAAGACGAGCACGTCGCCCGGCCCCTCCGCCGCCAGCTCGTCCACCGCGGCCAGGATCGCGGCCGGCTGATCGCGATCACGCACGTCGGGGTCTTCGCTGACGAGCGGTCGGTACCGCACGTCGACGGGATACCCGCGTCCGGAGACCTCTATGATCGGGGCGTCGCCGAAGTGGCGGCTGAACCGCTCCGGGTCGATCGTCGCGGACGTGATGATGAGCTTCAGCTCCGGCCGCCGGGGCAGCAGCCGCGTGAGATACCCGAGCAGGAAGTCGACGTTGAGACTGCGCTCGTGCGCTTCGTCGATGATGAGCGTGTCGTAATGACGCAGCTCACGGTCCCGTTGGATCTCGGCGAGCAGCGTGCCGTCGGTCATGACCTTGATGAGCG
>JABDLI010000157.1 GCA_013003065.1 Phycisphaerales bacterium
GCGTCGTCGATCGCGCGAAGGGCACCGACTCCCCACCGCGATGGACGACGCACGGCACGGACGCTTCGCTGTCCGTGGCACCATTGAGATGGACGCGGACACCAAGCCCACGTCACGCCCCGCCGAAGCCCTCCGGAACTGTGCCTTCGGAGACCGTCCACTGCATCGGCTCGACGCGGCAGTCGATGTGCACCACGAAGAATCCGCCGCGGTTGTGCTGCACGAGCGGCCACATGATCGTCCGGTCCGTCGTGGGGATGCCGATCCCCGCGACCGCGTCCGCCTCGACCCACACCAGCGAGCCCTCGTCCATCTCCATCGCCACGATCTCGCCCGGATCGACGGGCCGCTCCACCTCGAAGAGGAAGATGAGCCAGTGCGTTTCGCCTTCGTAGGCAGTCTCGGAGACGATGCCGGCGAGACGGATCTCATCCGGTTGCAAACGCAGCCCGGTCTCTTCCTGGATCTCTCGCGCGGCGCACGCGTGGGGTGACTCGCCGTGCGTCACCTCCAGCTTGCCGCCGATGGGCGAGTACAGACCGGCGTTCGGGCTCTTGCGGCGGTGCAGAAGCAGCACCCGTCCCCGCTCGTCGTACAGGTAGCACAGCACGGCAATGCGGTAGGGCAAGACGCCGTGATCGACCGGCGCGGGGCCGCGGTCCGGGATGGCGTCGCCGGTCATCGGGGCGCGACCTCGACCGCCACGCGTGTGTCCGCCTGGTTCACCTCGCCGGTCACGAGCGCGCGGAGCGTCGCCACGACCTCATCCGGGGGCGGGCACAGAGGAGGACGAACGACGCCGGTGTCGCGACCGAGCAACGCGAGGGCCGCCTTCACCGGCACGGGGTTCGAGTCGAGCGACAGCAAGGCGCGAGCAAGGGGGAGCGTGCTCCGGTACTGCGTCAACGCGGCTGCGACGTCGCCGTCGAGGAAGGCCGCCACCATCGCGACGACACGGCTCGGGAGCACGTTCGACAGCACCGACACGACGCCGACGGCGCCGACGCTCAGGAACGCCGGGGTGAGCGGATCGTCGCCGCTCAGCACGTCGAGGTCGGTTTCCGCGGCGATGGCGGCGGCGTTCACGAGGTTACCCGTCGCGTCCTTCAGGCCGCGGATGTTCGGATGGCCCGCCAGACGCACGATCGTCTCGGACGCAAGCGTCACGCCGGTGCGGCCCGGCACGTTGTAGAGGACGACCGGCAGATCGCTCGCGTCGGCGATGCTCGCGTAGTGCCGGTACAGTCCTTCCTGGGAGGGACGGTTGTAGTACGGCGTGACGTGCAACGCCGCGTCGGCGCCGAGATCGGCCACGATCCGGTGCATCCGAACGGCGCGGGTCGTGTCGTTGGCCCCGGCCCCGGCCATGACGACGAGTCCGGCGGGATGCGCTGCCGCGATGGTCTCCTCGACGACAACCAGGTGTTCACGCTCCGACAGCGTCGGTGTCTCGCCCGTCGTGCCGCACGGCACCACGCCCCGCACGCCGGCGATCGACTGCGTGGTCACGTTGGCGCGGAGGCGAGCGACGTCCACCGTCGTGCCGTCGGCGGTGAAGGGAGTGATGAGGGCCGTGAAGGTGCCGTTGAGTCGGGTCATGCCGCCAATCCGTTGGGGAGCGATGATGAGGAGGAAGCCGTCCGCGTGGTCCGTCCTTGATTCACTTCGGTCGACCGGCGGGCGTGACCGCAGCCGCCGCGGCTTCTCGCATGAGCTGCTTCATCTGCCGGACCGCCTCGCGCATGCCGACGAGCAACGCCCGGGCGACGATGCTGTGCCCGATGTGCAGCTCGCGAACCCCGGGCAATGCCGCCAGCGGCTGCACGTTGTAGTAGTTGAGCGCATGGCCGGCGTTGAACCGCATGCCGGCATCCTGGATCCGGCGGCCGGCGTCGGCCACCTGCTCGAGCGCCCGCGAGACGGCCGGCTGCTCCGCATCTCGCCCGTGCTCGTAGAACGCGTGCGCGTAGGGGCCGGTGTGCACCTCGCAGATCGAGAAGCCGCAGTCGCGGGCCGCCTCGACCTGACGGGGATCGGGGTCGATGAAAGCGCTGACCAGCATGCCGGCGGCCGCGAGCCGAGCCACCACCTCCCGCAGCCGGACGGGATCGGCGGCGACGTCGAGCCCCCCCTCGGTGGTGATCTCCCGGCGACCCTCCGGCACCAGCATTGCGGTGTGGGGCCGGATGGCCTCGGCGATCCCGACCATCTCCGCCGTGGCCGCCATCTCCAGGTTCAGCTTGATGTGGCTCAGCTCGCTGAGCCGCTCGACGTCTCGATCCTGGATGTGCCGGCGATCCTCCCGGAGGTGAACCGTGATGCCGTCGGCTCCGCCCAGATGCGCTTCCACGGCCGCCCACACCGGATCCGGCTCGAACGTGCGGCGGGCCTGACGCACCGTCGCGACGTGGTCGATGTTCACGCCGAGCTGGATCATGGCCGAAGCCTAATCCGCTCGGTCGGGAAGGACAAGCTCCGGGCGGCGGACGGGTGTTGGTTCCCGACGATCGTGGATATACTCGACTCCTCGACCCACGAGGTTTCGAATGACCAGTTTCGAGCATCGACTGCGACAGCTCAAGAGCGATCTCGTCACGCAGGGTGACCGGGTGTACCAACAGCTCCTGCGAGCGGTCGAGAGCTACTTCGACCGGGACGCGGCCAAGGCGGCCGAGGTCGTGGCAGGCGATGAAGTGATCGACCGGGTGGACGTCGAGATCGAACGGGCGTCGATCCCGCTCCTGGCGATCGGCGAGGCGGACGAGCATGCGATCCGCTTCGTCCTGACGATCGTCAAGGTGAACAACGAGCTGGAACGCTGCGCCGATTGCGCGGTCGACATCGCCGGCGTCGTTCGCGAGTATCACCGCGAGATGACCGAGCTGGTGCCCCCGCGTTTCCGCGTTATGGCCAACAGCGTCATCGGCATGCTGCGGGACTCCAACCGGGCGCTGGCGGATCTCAACGTCGACCTCGCCCAACAGGTGCTCGCCTTCGACGACACGGTGAGTCAGTTCAAACGCGAGATCGAGCTCGACGCCGAGGAGCAGGTGGCGAACGGTGGGATGCCGGTTCGCCTCGCGTTCCGCCTGCGAACGGTGACCGCTCGACTCGAGCGGGTGGCGGACCACTGCACGAACATCTGCGAGCAGGTCATCTACCTCGAATCGGGGAAGATCGTGCGACACCTGCCCGGGGGCTGGACCAAGCCGGAGCTGCCCAGCCTGTGACGACCCCCGACGTCGGGCCCAGCGTCCGGATGGACGAACGCATCGCCGAGCTGCGCCGTCGTCTCGAACGCCATCAGCAGACGTACCTCCTCCGGTTTCTCCCCCAGCTCGGAGCCGACGAGCGCGCCACGCTCGTGGGGCAACTGGAGGCGATCGACTTCGATCAGCTCGCGCAGCTGGCGGCTGCCGGTGCGCACGACACGCCCGACGCCGCCTCCCTCGTCCCCGCTCCGTACGTGCCGGCCCCGCCCGACGGTCCCGATGAGTCCACGTCGCATCATCGGGCCGCGGGGGAGACGCTGGTGCGCAGCGGCGCCGTGGCCGTGCTGACCGTCGCCGGCGGCCAGGGCACGCGGCTTGGTTGGGACGGCCCGAAGGGCACGTACCCCGCGACGGTCGTGACGGGCAAACCGCTCTTTCGCTGCTTCGCGGAGCAGATCCTCGCCGCGGGCAAGAAGTACGAGAGGCCGATTCCGTGGCTCATCATGACGAGCCCGGCCAACCACGCGGCGACGCAGGCGTTCTTCGACGACAACAACTTCTTCGGCCTCTGTCGAACAGACGTCCTGATGTTCTCGCAAGCCATGCTCCCCTCGCTCGATGCGCAGAGCGGCGCGTTGCTGCTCGAGGAGCGCGACCGCATCGCGCTCAACCCCGACGGTCACGGCGGCTCGTTGCGGGCACTCGCGAGCAGCGGCGCCCTGGACGAGCTGCAGACGCGAGGCGTGCGGCACATCAGCTACGTGCAGATCGACAACCCGCTGGTCCGGGTCATCGACCCGGTCTTTCTCGGGCTCCACGCCGACGATGCCGGCAGCTCGGGCCGCATGTCGAGCAAGATGGTCGAGAAGACCGACCCGGCCGAGAAGGTCGGCGTCTTCACCCGTCACGACGGCCGGACGATGGTGATCGAGTATTCCGATCTGCCCCCCGCCCTCGCCGAGGCTCGCGACGATGCGGGCCGCCTGCGTTTTCGTGCCGGTTCGATCGCCGTTCACATCATCGCCACCGACTTCGTGGCCGAGCTCACGCGTGACAGAGCCTTCGCCCTGCCCTTCCACCGCGCTCTCAAACGCGTCCCCTTCCTCGACGCGACCGGTCTCCGCGTCGAGCCCGACACGCCGAACGCGATCAAGTTCGAGACGTTCGTCTTCGACGCCCTGCCCCTCGCCGGCGACTCGATCGTCCTGGAAACCCGACGCGACAACGAATTCGCCCCGATCAAGAACGCCCAGGGCGCCGACAGTCCTGCCACCAGCCACCAGCTCCAATCCGACCGCGCCGGCCGCTGGCTGGAAGCCCACGGCGTGACCATCCCCCGCGACGCGGATGGCCACGTGATGGCGAAGATCGAAATCAGCCCACTGACGGCGCTCGAACCGGCAGACCTGGTGGCGGTCGATCTGCCGAAAAAGGTGGAGGTAGGAGCCGAGGTCGCGCTCTAGGCGCGGCCGGACACCGACGCAGACACGGACGCGGACACGGACGCGTCAGCGCGAACGCGCCCATCGCGCAATCCCCCGACCCAACCTGCTCGAGGCGGCATGGACGCCGCCGGTTCCCGCGCAGCGCCTGCCGCCGCATGGCGGCACATAAACAGTCATACCCACGCTGAACCATCCAGACGCCAGCCCGCAGGACGCGGGCGGTGTATTTGGGCGCTCCGCCGTCCTGTGCTTCGCCGCAGGATGCGGCGGATCGAGCGGGGGTCGGTTGAGCGCCGGACGACTCAGCGTTCAGCGCACGACCAACTGAGGCCGAGGGCGGCAGGACGCCGCCCGTGAAAGCACAGGGCGTCCGGACGCCACCGGCGTGTTCGCGCGGTTGGGGGAGCGGCCAGGAACCCCTTCCTGCCGCGCAACTCCCCGACCCAACCTGCTCGAGGCGGCATGGACGCCGCCGGTCCCCGCGCAGCTCCTGCCGCCGCATGGCGGCACATAACTAGTCATACCCACGCTGAACCATCCAGACGCCAGCCCGCAGGATGCGGGCGGTGTATTTGGGCGTCACGCCGTCCTGTGCTTCGCCGCAGGATGCGGCGGATCGAGCGTGGGTCGGTTCGACGCCGGACGACGCAGCGTTCAGCGAACGACCAACTGAGGCCGAGGGCGGCAGGACGCCGCCCGTGAAAGCACAGGGCGTCCGGACGTCACCGACATGTTTGCGCGGCTGGGGGAGAATTGGAATTGGAATGGGAATGGGAAGGGGAAGTGGAAGTGGAATTGGACCCGGAGAACGGGGACCCGGAGAATCGTGAATTGGAATTCCGATGGCGGCAGGACGCCGCCCGTGAAAGCACAGAGCGTCCCAAGGTCACCGGCGTGTTTGCGCGCGGTCCATCACCCCACCGCCCCCGCCAATCCCGCCGCATCCACCGCTTCGTCCAGCAGGTCCGTCGCCGCTGCCTTGGACGACCCCTCGGCGATCAGCCGCATGATCGGTTCGGTGTTGCTGGGCCGCACGTGCACCCAGCCGCCGGAGGTGTCCACGCGGATTCCGTCGGCGCGATCCTGGGTCGCGTCCGCGAAGTGGTGCGCGATGGCGTCGAGCGCCGGTGCGATGGCCGCGCGGCCACCGATCATCGAGAGGTCGACCTTGCGTTTGAGCATCACGTAGGCGGGAAGCTCATCCACGAGCGCGCTCAGCGGCCGGCCTTCGGCGGCGAGCAGATCGAGGACGAGCGCCATCGACGAGAGCGAATCCCGCACCCACGTGACGGCGGGCAGAATCACGCCGCCGTTGCCCTCGCCCCCGATGCGGGCGTCCGCGCCGGCCGCTCGCAACGCGGCCGCCACGTTTGCCTCGCCGACCGCGGTCCGCACCACGCGAACGCCGGGATACCGCGTCGCCAGATCGTCGATCATGCGGCTGGTCGAGAGGTTCGCGGCGACCACACCGGGGCCGCCGTGCTGGTCGAGCCACCGGCGGGCGGCCAGCACCAGCGTGTACTCCTCGCCGATGTACCGGCCCCGCTCGTCCACGATCGCGAGCCGATCGGCATCGGGGTCCTGGGCAAAGCCCGCGGCCGCGCCGATGCGGCGGGTGTGGTCGGCGAGATCGCCCAGGTGGGCTTCAACCGGTTCCGGGGGGTGCGCAAAGCGGCCGGTCGGCGCCGCGTTGTCGTGCGCCACGTCGACGCCCAGCATCTCGAGGAGCATCCGCCCGCCGGCGCCGCCCGCGCCGTTGACGGAATCGAGCACCACGTTGAGACCGGCGGCGCGAATTGCCTCGACGTTGACGTGGGGGAGCACATCCTCGACGTGCTGCCGGGTCCCGTCCGGGTCGGCGGCGACGACACCGAGATCATCGACGCCGGCATAGTCGGCAACGCCGGCCCGGAACGCCTCGAGGATCACCGCCGCATCCTCCGCCGGTGGTGCCACCCCGCCGGCCATGAGGAACTTGACCCCGTTCCACTCGATCGGGTTGTGCGAGGCGGTGACGACGATGCCGCCGTCCGCCTCGAGCCGGCGGATCATGACGCCGACGGTCGGAGTGGCCACGACGCCCAGGTCGACGACCCGCGCGCCGACGGCGGCCAGAGCGGCCGCGGTGGAGCCGGCGAGGATCGAACCCGACGGGCGGCTGTCTCGTCCGAGGCAGATCACCGGCCTCACGCCGCGGATGCGTTTCACGTGCGTCGCGAACGCGGCGGCGAGATCGACCGCGATCGGCGGGGTCATCGTCCTTCCCACGAGTCCGCGGGCGCCCGAGACCGAGAGCATGAGCGGGGCATCGGAGTCGAGTGGTCGGCTCATCGTGAGGGAAGCATAGCCGCGATCGAGCCGGCCGCTCGGGGAGCGGAACGGCCGGCTCGATGCTCACGAAACGGCAACTCTCCAGTGCTATAGTGCGGGGCCATGTATGAACTCTCCGTCGAGCGGTCATTCTGCGCGGCCCACGCGATCGTCATCGCGGGGGAGCGGGAGCCGATGCACGGCCACACCTGGCTCGTGCGGGTCGTGGTGCGGGGGGCGGAGCTGGACGCCGACGATCTGCTGTGCGACTTTCACGCCGTGGAACGGACGCTCGATCGACTCATCCGGCCCTTCCGCGACCGGTGCCTGAACGAGACGGCACCCTTCGACCGGGTCAACCCGACGGCGGAGCGGGTGGCCCGCCACATCGCCGAAGGGCTCGCCGGGGATCTGCCGGCGGGTGTCTCCGTCGGGTCGGTCAGCGTCACCGAAGCGCCCGGGTGTGTCGCGACGTACGAGCCCCCGGCGACATGAGCGACGCCGGCGGGCAACCCTCGATCTCCCCCGAGACGTCCGAGCCGGCGGTCGGCGGGAACGCGCGATTCCTGAATCGCGAGATCCAGTGGCTTGCGTTCAACGAGCGTGTCCTCCACCAGGTGCTCGACGCGGAGATGCCGCTGCTCGATCGCGTGCGGTTCCTCACGATCTTCCACGCGAACCTCGACGAGTTCTTCATGAAGCGGGTGGGCGGGCTCCGACGCCAGCTCGCCGCGGGTGTCGGCGACGCGGGCGAGGGGACGATCGGCCCCGAGGCGTTGCTCCGGGCGATCCGCGCGTACGTCGTTCCGCTGACCGCACGAGCGGCGGAGTGCTTCCGGGAAGAGCTGCTGCCCGCGCTCGAGCGCGCGGGCATCCACCTGCTCGCGTACGACACGCTCGGCCCGCGGGATCTCACCGAGGTCGTGTCCTGGTATCGCACGAACGTTTTCCCGGTGCTCACGCCGCTCGCAGTCGATCCCGGCCATCGCTTCCCGTTCATCTCCAACCTGAGTGTCTCCCTCGGTGTCATGCTTCGTCGCCCCAGCGCGTCCGAGCTGCTCTTCGCCCGCGTCAAGATTCCCGAGGTCGTCGATCAGTGGTACCGGCTGGGCGAGTCCCTCCGGTTCGTCTCGCTCCTGGAGATCGTCCAGCACAACCTCGACGATCTGTTTCCCGGCCTCGAGGTCCTGCACGCGTGCCCGTTTCGCGTGACCCGCAACGCCGACGTCGAGGGCGACCACGAGGACGCCGAGGATCTCCTGGCCCGGATCCAGCAGCAGCTCCGGCACCGCCGCTTCGCACCGGTCGTGCGTCTGCAGGTGGGTGAGAACGAGCATCCGCGTCTGCTTCGATTTCTCGCGGAGTCGATGGAGCTGACACCACGGGATGTCTACGCGACCGGCGGCCTGCTGAACGAGGCGTCGCTGATGACGATCGCGGAGCTGCCGCTCCCGCAGCTCCGCGTCAAGCAGTGGACGCCGACGACTCCTCCCGCGTTGGCGGAGTCCGGTCGCGACATCTTCAGCGTGATCCGCGCCGGCGACGTGATGGTTCATCACCCGTACGAATCGTTCGACGACAGCGTCGAACGATTCATCGAAGAGGCCGCCGTCGATCCGGATACCCTCGGCATCAAACAAGCGCTCTACCGGACGTCGGGCGACAGCCCGTTCATTCCCGAGCTGATCCGCGCGGCGGAGGCCGGCAAGCAAGTCGCGGTGCTGGTGGAGCTGCGGGCCCGTTTCGACGAGGCGAGGAATATTCACTGGGCGCGCAAGCTCGAGGACGCCGGCGTTCACGTGGCATACGGCGTGGTCGGACTGAAGACCCACACCAAGATCACGCTGGTCGTGCGGCGGGAAGGCGAGGAGCTCCGCTGCTACGCGCATATCGGAACGGGGAACTACCACTCCAAGACCGCGCGAGTCTACGAGGACGTGGGGCTGCTCACGTGCGACCCCACGATCACGGCGGATGTCGTCAACCTCTTCAACTCCATCACCGGTCGCGTCGAACGGCAGCCGTACCGGACGCTCCTCGTTGCGCCCCACGGCATGAAGACCCGCTTCCTCCAGCTCATCGCCGAGGAGATCAAAGAGCAGCGGACGTCGGGGCGCGGGCGCATCATCGCGAAAATGAACCAACTGGAAGATCGCGAGATCATCGAGGCCCTGTACACGGCGAGTGCGGCCGGGGTCGAGATCGACCTCATCGTGCGTGGTTTCTGCACGCTGCGCCCCGGCGTTCCCGGGCTGAGCGAGCGGATTCGCGTGATCTCGATCGTCGGGCGGTTCCTCGAGCACAGCCGCATCTTCTACTTTCGGCGGGGCAAGACGGATCCCGTCGACGGGCTCTTCCTCATCGGCTCCGCCGACTGGATGCACCGGAATCTGCATACCCGGGTGGAGGCGGTCTGTCCCATCGAAGCCCGCGCGCACCGCGCGACGTTGTGGCGGATCCTCGAGACGTGCCTTGCCGATCGGCGGCTCGCCTGGGACATGCAGCCGGACGGTCGCTACCGCCTGCGCGCGCCGGAACCGGGGACCGGCGACACGTCCGCCACGCTCGGGACCCACGCCTTCCTCATGCGGCACGCGCTCGAACGTCAGCAAGCACGCGAGCGGGCAAACGGCGACGAGACCTGACGGTCAATCGAACATCGCGGTGACGTTCGGAATGGCCTTGTCGGACGACAGATCGAGGTTCGTGCGGAGTCGGAACACCGCGGACGATGCTCGTCGCTGCGCGTAGTAGAAGTTGAGGTGATACTCCTGCCCGGCATCGAGCCCGAGCCGATCGA
The DNA here is from genome assembly GCA_013003065.1 of Phycisphaerales bacterium. GTDB lineage: Bacteria > Planctomycetota > Phycisphaerae > Phycisphaerales > SM1A02 > JABDLI01. The sequence continues at coordinate 9,768 of JABDLI010000157.1, forward strand.
AGTCGACGAACTGGAGGTCGCTCGCGCCCATGCCGCCGAGGTCCATCACCATCTTCCCGTCGATGAACAGCCACGCGCCGTCGCCGCCGGCGAACTCCCAGAACTGACCACCGCAGTCGGCGTACGTGAACGAGGCGGCGATGGAATACGTGAAGTGCGCGTTGTGCGGCTGCCCCTCGTTGCCGAGCAGGCGGTCGTCGATCGGATGGAAGTCGTTGTCGATGCACTCCCATTCCCCGGCGAGGTTCTTGGTGAGCGTGATCGGGTAGCCGATGCCCTGGTTGATGCCCGGCACGTCGCGGAACCACTCCGAGAAGCTCGCGGTCGACGTGATGCCACCGGCGCCGGCGGCACCGATCGAGCCCGGGGAATCGCTGACGGGAGAGCAGCCCGTGAGATAGGCCATGTCGACGTGGAGCCGCGACTTCTTGATCTTGACCTTCCGCCCGGTAAAGCTGCCGTAGTAAGCCGAGTTGTCCTCGACCTTGAGCTCGGTCTTGGCGCCTTGCGCCCATGCCGCGATCGCCGAGCCGTCCTTGAGCTCGATCTTGCCCTTCTTTCCGACGCTGGTGCGACGAAGAGAGACGAGCTGCGGATTGCCCGTGTTCATGTTGATCTTGCAGTCCTTGTCGAGCTTGATGTCCTTCTTGACGTAGAGCGTCAGCGTCGCGCCGGGCGCCAAACGGATCTCCGATCCGTCCTCCATCTCCAGCTTGTCGTCGATGCGGATCGTACGCTCGCCGTGGATCGTCACGATCGCCCCGCTCTTGAGCTTGAGCTTCTTGCAGTACAGATCGGCGCTGATCGCGTGTGATCCGCCGTTGTACTCACGATCGCCGACGCTGGTCCCCAGCGGTGGTGGCGCCACGACGGGGATCGGATACGGCTGATCCTGGTAGCCGATCGAACCGTTGATGGTGCTGCCCGACTCGATGTTGACGACTTCGTCGATGTCACCGTACGGTCCGATGAGGACGTTGCCGTTGATGACCGAGTTGCTCTTGAGGTGGATCTTCTCTTTCTTCTTGATCGCGTTGGTCGAGATGCGGGCGTACGAGCCGTTGTTGCCGGCGCCGTAGGGACCTTCGTTCGAATCGAAGGCGTCGATTTCGGCGTCGTCGAGCTCGATCTTCTCCCGCACCGCGATCGCGAAGTTGAGCTGACCCACGTCCGCGTTGCCGTTGTCCTCGTGGATGCCGGAGTTCTTGTCGGCGACCTTCAGGTCCTTGCCGATGTACGCGCCGTACAGATGACCGGCGTGCTTGATCTCGAGCTTCCGCTCGGGAGCGACGATTGTCGCGTACACGTGGCTCTTGTCGATCTGGAGCTTGCCGGTGCCCAACGCGTTGATCGAAACGAGCGTGGTGTCACCCGTGGCGGTGTTCACCAGCGACCCGCCCTTGATGACGACGTCGCCGTTGCCGCCACCCGAACCGTTCACGTAGAAGGTCAGGTTGGCCTCGGGCAGCAGCACGATGCGTGCATCGTCGATCTGCAGTCCGCGGTCGCAGAAGATGCGGAGGTCGCCATCGACGGTGAGCGTCGATCCCGGGCTGAGCGTGAGCTGGCCGTAGTGGAGCGCCGGGTCGTCGCTGTCGTCATCCGGTGTGGTGTCGCCCTCGAGCGTGACGGCGCCGATGATTGTTTCCACCATGTTGTAGCCGTCCAGGTCGTCCGGCACAACGAGCTCGGGCATCTCGTACGCTTCGGCGAGCGGCGCGCGGTCACCGGAGATGAGCCCCTGGTTGTCGATCACGACGGCCGGATCGCCACCGACTCCGACGGACACGTCGCCCCGCAGGAACGAGCCGGAACCCACTACGATCGCTTCGGCCGCGGTCGAGTTCGTGGACAGGAACGCATCCCGGCCGTAGTTGCCGAGGTCCCCGTACGGTCCGAACGTCGAGTTGAACGCGTCCATCATCGACTCGCTCTTGAACTCGACCGTGTCGCTGACGCGAAATCCCAGCGTGCTCCGCTGGAGGAACCCGGCGACACCCGACAGGTGCGGGGCGATCGGGCGGCTGGAGGAATCGGTCCACTGGGAGCTGACGCGGAACCCCGTTCCGCTGCTGAAGAGAGGCTGCAGGCTGCCGGGAAGCTGGAGATTGACGGTGCCCGCGTAGTGTCCGAGACCGGCCGCGGGGATCGTCCCGAAATCGGTGTGGGTCGAGAGGAAGTCGCGGACGATGCCGTTCAGCTGGACGGTTTCCGGTCCGCCGCCGGACGCCACGTTCGTGCGAACGGTCAGCGTGGCGGGCATCAGGAAGGTGACGCCGGCCGTGGCGGCCAGCAGGCCGTAGACGATTCCGCTGGCAATGCGGTTGTTGGCACCAGTGATCTTGGGCATCAGCGTTCTCCGTTTACGACGAGTCACCTGAATCAACCCTACGATTCGCGTCCCCGGGGGCGGGCACGCTGAACGCACGGCGATCTCCTCGGCGTATCGGAACCTCGGGTCGGGCAATTCGGCGAAACCGGGCAGGCGGGGCGATTCGACGCAGAATCGTGCCGCGTGGCGCAGCTATGCCGCATGCCGACGCCCTCGGGGCGGCGTGCTGGGGGATGGCGGCGCGGGGGAAGCGTGAACCACCGTGGCGGCATCGAACGAATCGGCAGGTATCGGACGTGGCCGCCGCGACGCCGGCTCAGTCGAACGCCGACTCCCGCGGCATGGCGGTGGCAACCAGGCGGATCACCTCCTGGTTGTCGCCATCGAGCTCCACGCTCATGTTGTCATCCGGGACGATCGCGAGATCGATCGTCGCCCGAAAGAGCGTGAAGCCCAGCTCGTACTCCAACGTGAAGGGCGAGACGGGATCGCCGCCGCCGTCGAGTTGGCGAATCACCCCTTCCAGCAGAAGGTGACGGGGACCACCGGCGCCGCCGACGACGACGTACAACGCTTCGTCATCCTCGTCCCACTCGATGCTGAGTATCGAGTTGTCCGGCATGCGGAAGTCGATGAAGTCGCTCTCGACGATCGAGTCGCGGGGATCGACCGGCAGCGGCGCGAACTCGGTGCCGGTGCGGATGAGCGTCAGGATCCGGTGCATGGCGAGTCGCCCGATCGTGTGGGTGGAGGCGACCTCGGTCGTCGCCTGGTACGCCATGAACGAGGCATCGAGCGCCACCATCGTCGCCGACAGGAGCGCGGCACTGATCGCCAGTGCGATCAGCAGCTCGACCAGGTTGAAACCACGACGGCGTCGCGGAGCGCGGGAGACGCGGTTCATGAGAACCCTCCTTCCACGTAGGAATCGGGCACGGGTTCCATCTGCACCGGCCAGGGGATGCCGTCCGGGAGCAGGGCGTCGGGGTTGTACCGAAGGCGGATCTCTCCGAAGCCCGGGAATCCCGGCGCGAGCGGATCGACGCCTTCGTCGTCGCCATCGTCGGGACCGAAGTACCCGATCGTCGTGTTGAACGCGTCGGGCTGACCGCCGTAGAAGAGCGGGCCCGCGCCATCGGCGGGACGGAAGGTCATGAGCAGCGTGCCGAGCACGTCCGCGGTGCCGCGAACGTCGAGAATGCCCGAGATGATCACGCCGCGGAGGTTGACCGATGGCGTGTCGGCGGGGTCCGCCGCCTGCTCGTTGTCGAAGTTGCCGACGTCGACCGACCAACCCGGCATCAGGATCGAGCTCTTGGCCAGCTCGGTCCGATCGTCCGCCGACAGGCCGTTGAGGTGACCCTGCAAAGTCGCGGCGTCGGGCTGCGCGAGGAGATCCGGATCGTTCGGATCGATGTAGAACCGCGTATTGCCCGTCATCTGGATCTTGTTGCGCCAGTGCGTGTACTCGTCGAGCCGGTCACCGGCGATCGATCCGAGGAACGTGCAGTTGTGGAAGCGGATGTTGTTGGAGATCAACCGGGAATCGGGGACCGGGGTCGAATCCGGAAGCTCGGCGACGAGCGGCGGGTCGAATCGCGGCGATCCGTCTTCCTCGACGGCGCCGGCGTAGTTCCAGTCGACGTGGGAGCATTGACGCTCGGACTCGACGAAGGTCACACCGACGAACGTGCAGTTCTCGAACAGTCCATTGTTGCCGCGGTGGATCCGTACGTTTCGGAACGTCATGTCCTCGTAGTGCGGACGCTGGTAGTAGTCGTACGCGCCCGCCGATCCGAACGGCACTGCTTCCCAGGGCTGTCCCGCCGGCGGCGTGTACGTACCGCCGACGATGGCCTCGGTCGGGAGATCATCCGGACTCGGTGGCGTCGGCTGAGAGCCGGGCACCTGCGCGGCAAACCACGACTGGCTGTCGTCGAACATGCCCGTCGTGATCTCGAGCAACTCCTCGTCGGGCACGGCAAACTCCACCGGCGCGGCGTCGATGCCGGGACGAATCGGGCCCTCGACGACGGTTTGGTAAGACTCCCCGTGCTCCGCTTCCCACGCCGCCTTGGCGACGGCGAAGGCGAGCGAGCCCGTGACCTTGGCGTAGAGATCAGCCCCGTCGATGACGCCGTCCATGTAGCCGAGACCGGTGTCGCTGGCGGTGATGAGACCGTCGCCGTCGCGATCCGGCCGCGCCTCGTCGATCAGGCGGGCGAGCTGCGTATCGAGCGGATCGCCCGCGCCGTCGACGAGTTCCTCCGCCAACGAGCCGAGACCGGCCGCCAACGCGCGAGCATCGTCGTAGACGACCATGAAGTCGCTGTTGTCGTCGAAGAAGTCCATGAAGAGGTCGAAGTCGTCGACGTACTCGTCCCCGTCGTAGTCCACCAGATCGGGGAAGCCACCGAGACCGGCGCTCTCGGTCGGGTGGGCGGGACGCAGCCGCCCGTCGCCGTCGACGTCGTGATCGGCGATCTGCTGGTACAGCGTGTCGAGCTTCCCGCTCAGAGCGGGGTCGAGGAAGTAGAAGTCGCTGCGCATGACGAGCGGGTCGCCGTTTGCGGTCGACAGCTCGCCCGCAACGACGCCGTACCGCGACCCGAGCGGCCCTTCCACCATCACGTTCTTGCCGATCATGATGCGGTTGGTGCTGAGGATCGCGTACTCGATCTTCTTGTCGATGCGGTAGTCCATTTGAAGGACGCGGGTGATGTTGCCATCGACGCCCTCGCTCGTGACGCGAACCGCCGGTTCGGAGGCAAGCAGTTCGTAGCGAAGACGGAAGTAGGGCGCGTTGGGGCCCTCGTTGAGCGCGATCGGACGCACGCGAAGGACGCCGAACGTCTCGTCCACTTCCGGCAGGTCGGCGTCGCCGGGCTCCACGATGATGTCGTGATCGTCGGCCAGGTGACCGTCGCGGATGGCCTGGATGATGCCCGGCGGCGGTGACCCGACCGTGTATCCGTTCGGCGGGAGGACGGTCACGTCGCCGGCGTCGATCGTGCCGAGCCACAGCTCCTCGGCGAAGTCGGCGTCGATCACGCCGCGACGCACGATGAACCGGCTCGACTCGTCGGCCATGCGTCGGGCGGCAAAGACCATGCCCGTCTCGGCCGCGCTCATGGCGCGCGAGACCTTGAGCGCGGAGTCCGCCGTACGGAGGTTGCCCTGCGCAACCACTGCCATCGCGGCGGCAAGTGATCCGAAGATCACCAGGAACATCATGGCCAGCACCGACGCGACGGCGCGTCGCCGCGTCGGTCGATTGCGATTGGGATGTCGTAGCATCGGGCTCTCTCCCGCCTCCGTTCGTCGATCGTCCCCGTGCCTGCAGGCGTTATCGGGGCGCGACCCAGGACACGCGTGTCATCTCGGTCGGCGTCACGTCGTTGGGGCCGATGTAGTTCACGATGACCTCGACCACGATCATGTTGGTGGAAAAGTCAGCGGGGATCGTTCCACTGCTGATGTCGAACGGGTCCACGTTGTGCACTGTCACCGTCTGCGACCAGCCTTCCATGTTGGCGATCACCTGCCGCTGGGCGTTGACCGGCCCGTTGTCGGGCGTCACGTCGTCCCAGTCGGCACCGAAGATCAGGCCACCACCGGTGCCGTCGAAGTCATCGACGTCGTCGTAGTCGAGGAACGAGAGCTCGTTCGGCTCGGCTCCCCAGAACGCCGTCGTGGTGACGGGATCGTGCCGCGGCAGGCTGAGCGTCATCTCACGGATCTCGTTTCCGAGCCGCTCGGCGATGCTGGCGTGCGTCGACCAGTAGTTCTGCTGGTGAAAGGCCTGCTGGGCCGCCACCAACGCGAGGACCCCGACGCCGACGATGACGGTCGCGAGCGCCGTCTCGATGAGCGTGAAGCCGGCGAGCGATACGCGGCGAACGCGTGGCGTCCGGCGAAGTCCATGGTTGTCAGGCCGGGTGCGAGCGTGGTTGATGCTCATTCCCCTCCTCCTTCCGCCTCCGCCAACTAGCCTCCGACCAGGTTGCTCATCTTGAAGATCGGCAGAATGATCGCCATCGCGATGAAGCCGACGATCGCACCCATGACGATGATCATGATCGGCTCGATCATGCTCGTGACGGCCTTGATCGCGTCGCGCAGCGCCTTCTGGTAGTAGGTCGAGATCTCCTCGAGCACCTCGCCCAGGCGACCGGATTCCTCGCCCGCGCCGATCATCTGAACAACGGAGCGTGGCAACAACGTCGACCGCACGAGCTGCGACTGCACCTTCTTGCCCTGCTTGACGGCGGCGTAGACGTTGCGCCACATCTTCTTGTAGAGCAGGTTGCCGGAGATGTCGCCGGTAATGGCCAGCGTGTCGAGCATCGGTACGCCGGCGTTCAGCAGCTCGCCCATCGTGTGCAGCGAACGGCTGACGTAAAGCGCCCGGAACATCCGTTTGAACAGCGGCGTCGTCAGCTTGGTCTTGTCGAACCAGAGCAGTCCGATCTCGGTCTTGAGGAACAGGACGAGACCCAGACCCACCGCGATGCCGGCCACCAGGATCGTCCACCAATACGAGACCATCCAGTCCGACAAACCCATCAGGAACTTTGTGGGCCATGGAAGCACTTCTTCCTTGCCCGCGAACACACCGGCAAACTTCGGCAGAACGAACGTGAGCAGGAACACCGTCACGCCGATCGCCATGCCACCGATGATGCCGGGGTAGATGCTCGCCCCGATGACCATCTTCTTGGTCTCGAGCTGCTGCGCAATGTAGGCAGCGATCCGGTCGAGCATCCGGGCGAACGAGCCGCTCATCTCCGACGCACGCACCATGTTCTGGTAGAGCGGGCCGAAAAGCTTCGGGTACTTGACAATCGCCTCGGAGAACTGCTTGCCGGACTCGATGTCCGATTTGATCGCGAGCAGGATCTTCTTGAACTTCGGATTCGGGATCTGCTCGGAAATGCCCTCGAGGGCCGCCCGGAGACTGATGCCCGCGCGGATCATGACCGCGAGCTGCGTCGTGAAGTCGAGCACGTCCTTCTGCGTCGGTCCCGACGAGTAGTTCAGGACCTTCGAGATACGCGAACCCAGTCGATTGCCGGCGTTCTGCACCGGCACCATCGACATGACGTGATGTCCCTGACTGCGCAGGGTCGCCGCCGCGCTGGCGGCACTGTCGGCGGTCAGAATCCCGGCTTGGATCTGACCCGAAGACAGTCGAGCTTGAAAGCGGTACTGCGGCATTCGAAACCCGTCCCCTCTGGATCATGCGGCCAACTGACGTTCGATCTTGTCGGGATACGCGGCCTGGGCCACGGCATCCTCACGACTGATGAACCCGTTGAAGTAGAGTTCGGCGATGGAGTTGTCCAGGCTGATCATGCCCATCTGCCGGCTCGTATCGATGACGTTCGGAATCTCGAACGTCCGCGCCTCGCGGATGATGTTGCGGACGGCCGGCGTACAGAGCATGACCTCCACCGCGGGCACCATGCCCGGGCGATCGATGCGGCTGAACAGCGTCTGCGAGACCACGGCCTGCAGCGTGTTGCCGAGCATCGACCGGATCTGGTTCTGCTGACCGGCGGGATACATATCGATGATCCGCTCGACCGTCTGCGATGCGTTGACGGTATGGAGCGTGGACAGAACGAGGTGGCCCGTCTCCGCGGCGGAGATCGCGAGCGCGGTGGTGTCGAGGTCACGCATCTCGCCGACCAGGATGATGTCCGGGTCCTGACGCAACGCGTGCTTCAGACCCGAGGCAAAGCTCGGCATGTCCTGCCCCAACTCGCGTTGCTCGATGAGGCACTTGCGTGATTCGAGCGAGTACTCGACCGGATCCTCGAGCGTGATGATGTGCTTGCGGTACCGCTCGTTCATCGCTTCGATCATGGATGCGAGCGTGGTCGTCTTGCCCGAGCCCGTGTCGCCGGTGACGAGGACGAGTCCCCGGGGGAGGTACGTGAGCCGGCTGATGACCTCGGGAAGGTTGAGTGCCTCCAGCGGCGGCGCCTTGGTCTTGATGACACGCAACGCGAGGCCGATCGACGCTCGCTGCATGTGGGCGTTGACGCGGTAGCGGTCGAGCCCGTCGATCTCGTAGGAGAAGTCGAGATCCGCCGCTTCCTTGAACCGGCGCATCTGCGTCTCGGAGATCATGGAGCGGAGCTGCTCTTCCATCACGTCCGGCGTGAGGACGGGAAACTCCAGCGGGGTCATGACGGTGTTCACCCGCATCATGGGCGGATGACCGCTGATGAGGTGGATGTCCGAAGCCCCATGTTCGTGCGCCGTGCGAAGGATCTCGACAAATTGCATTGTGTTCCCCGAGTCTTGAGAGCGAACGGACCATCTGCCCGCGCTCATATCGTCAAGACCCAATCGTGGGATTACGGGGCGACAAAACCAATCCGCGCGCCTCCGCGGGCGCCGACGCCCGCGTTGGCTGTGCCGATTGTGCGGATTGGCGATGGCCGATAAGCGTCCGCGCGGCATTCGGCCGTCGGGCCGATGAACACCGTCAGGGCGCGTGCGACGCGGTTTCTTCCCGGACGCCGGCGGGTGTCGCGGTGGACGTCCATTCCGCCACCGTGCCGCGGTATCGGAACCCGGTCTTCGGGCGGCGGACGCCGGTGTCGAGAAGGATGTCCGCCAACGCGCCCGGGGTCGTGTAGTGGAGCTCGCCCGCGATCCCCCACGCGTCCGACGCCGCGACGCTGCCCTCGACATCCGCCGGGATGACGGCGGGCACGGAGAGCATCTGCCGCCGCCGTGCGGCGAGCACCATTTGCGCGGCGTGCCGTCCGCGATACGCCGCCTGGCCGGAAACGGAAACCGTGTAGTGCAGCTCCAGCAGCTCGACGCTCTCGTCGTTCGGATTGGCGACTTCGAACTCGAGGTCGAGACGCGTGGCGTCCGGGGTGCGTTCGCCCAGTCGCGCGGCCGCGAAGACAACGTCGGGCGGCCGATAACTCGCGCAGCCCCCGGCCGCGTTCATCACGATGACGAGCAGCATGAGCAGCCCCGCGTCACGACAGGCTTGTGCGGTCATCACGGCACTCTACCGGTCCCGCGGGGGTCAGTCGAGGCGGAGCCACTGATCGGAGTGGTCCGAGAGCACCGTCTGGAGCTGCACGGGCGAGTCGATTTCCTGGGAGTAGTTGTGCCAGAGCACGCTCATCACGACCAGGATTCCGAGCGCACACCACGCGGCCACCTCGCCGGAGCGATGCCACCGAACCCGGTACAGCAGTGAGATGCATATTCCGACCGTGACCGCCTTGTAGGCCGATAGTACCCACGGTGACTGCGTGTGCTTGATCAGGTAGGCCGCGATCGGGTTGGCCTCGACCATCCCGATGGTCCGGAGGTAGCCGAGCGTGACGATCAGGTCGGCGATCGAGAGGATCACGACGCCTGCGAGCACAACCATCACCCGGCGGCCCCGGCGCTCGGCCCGGTCCCGGCCGAGACTCGGGAGCTTCTCGTGATGTGGTATCGCGAGCACGGCTCGATCCCCTCCCCAAGGCGCCCGCTTATGCCTCGGCAAACTGCGGTGACCGCTTGACCGACCCGCCCCCACTCGGTGGATAGGATGATCCGCGAGGTTCGCTTGCGCGTGCCCCCGCCTCGGATCAGAGACGCCATGAGCAAAATCCCCCTGTGCTATCGGATCCTTTTCCTGCTCTTGCCGGTGCTCGGCTTCGTCGCGACGTCGCCTGGCCAGCTTGGCAACCCGGTGTACGTCGACGACTCACCGCAGGCGTGGGAGCTCATCCAGCTCGCCCGCGCGCAGGCATCCGAGAACGAGGGCGAGGCGATCCGGATCTACCAGGAGCTGCTCGACGACTACGGCACCAAGCTGATCCCGCTTCACCCTGCGACCGACGATGAATTCGTCTCCGTCCGTGATCACGTGCTCGCCGAGCTGATGGCGAGCGATGCGTTGCTCGACCGGCACCGTCTGATGGAGTCCGCCGAAGCGACGCGGTTGCTCGAGGCGCGGGAGTACATCGAGCTCGCACGCACCCGCCCGCTGACCGCCCCCGGTCTCGAGGCCCTCCTGTGGTGCGGGCAGGACGCGCTCGAATCCGGACGCTTCCAGACCGCGGCGTCCTGGCTCGAGCCGGCCATCACGCATCCGGATCTGACCGCGCGTCAGGCGGCGCACGCGTGGTTCATGCTCGGCATGGCCGCCCACTATGCGGGAATCGACGGGCAACGCCGCCAGGCGCTGGCCGCGTTGACCGAGCTCGGCAGCCCGGGCGGGGAGTGCCGACGCGAGCTCGAGCGACTCGTGGCCCTCGACGTGCCGACGCCGGCGGACAGCGGGGCGACGACGCTGGAGCGGACGACGACCACGGACCTCGAAGACCTCGTTGCGCAGACGATCTGGTCGGCGCCCCTCGACGACGCGTTGATCCACCGCCGGTTCGGCGAACGATCGACGTCACGCGCGCCCGGCTCGACGAGCTTCGAACGCAAGCAGCGGCAGGGCGAGCTGACCACGACGACGCCCACGGTCGTCGACAACCTCGTGTACACGAACGAAGGTCACACCATCCGCGCACTCGACCGCTACACGGGCCGCACGATCTGGACTTGGACGCAGGTGCAACGCCGGCGGCAGAGCGGACCGTCCAACGACAGCGACCAGGCCGGTGATCTCAACGTCGTCACGGTGAGCGGGGACGACCTGGTGACGCTGACCGGCCACGCTTTCACGGCGACCCGCTCCGACGATGGGCAGGTCGTCTGTCTCGACGCCGTCACGGGCGACTTCCGATGGGCCCGAAGCCTCCAGCGGATCGGTGACGATCGCGAGTTCGACGGCTTGTTTCCGCACGGGGCGCCGATCGTCGCCGAGGGGCGGGTCTTCTTGCTCGCCCGTCGCGTCACGAAACAGCTTCTCACCGGCTGTTACGTCGTGGCGCTCGACCTGGCCACCGGCGAGCTGAGCTGGATACGGCACCTCGCGTCCAGCGGCTCGCGTTCACGCAGCCCGCGTCCGTTTTCGAGCATCGTGCACCGCGATCGCGACGTGTACGTGGCGACCGCGATCGGCGCGATCGCGTGCCTCGACGCCGCCACCGGCACGACGCGGTGGCTCCGGCGGTACAGCGTGCCCGTCACCGTGCGGAGCCAGGAGCGGCGTCCGTGGGAGTTCGGGGGCCCGGTCGTCACGGACGAGCATGTGATCGCCGTGACGCCCGACCAGCGATCGGTCGTCGTGATCGATCGGCAGAGCGGCGACGAGCTGCGCACGCACAATGCCTGGCCGCGTGGCACCTGGAATTCGCCACGCTATCTCGTGGCGAGCGATCGCTATCTCTACGCCGTCGGCACCGAGATCCGCGCATTCCCGCTCGTCGCCCTCGATCAGCCGCAGTGGTCGCTGCCGGCGCCGGCCGAGAGCCGGCTGGGCGGGCTCCTCGATGAGCCGGTGCCGGGAACGCCGATGATCGAGCCCCCGACGCTCGTCGGCCGCGTGCAGCTCGCCGACCACGCGCTCGTGGTGCCGACGCTGAGCGGTCTGCTGCTCGTCGATCCGGAGACGGGGGTCACGCTGAACCAGCTCGAGGTCGAACGGGCGGGGAACCCGGTGGCAGTCGGTTCGCAGCTCTTCGTTTCCGGCGCCAATCGGCTGGACGTCTACATGTCGCTTGGCCGCGCGGAGCAGATGCTGCGGCAGCGGATCGCCAGCAACCCGACCGACTCGGAGCCGGCCTTGTCGCTCCTGCAACTGGGGGTGCGGGTGGACGATCTCACGCTCGCGCTCGAGGGGGCCGAGCTGGCGCTGGCTGCCATCCGCGACACCGGCGCCGAGACGCCGACCGCGGTCGCCCGCCGCGAGCTCTTCGGCATGCTCCTGGAGATTCACGAGCGTCGGATCGCTCGCACGCACGAGGAGCAAGCAGCGCTCTACGCGATGATCGGCGCCGTCGCGACGACGGCGGAGCAGCGTGTCGAGTACTACCTCGCCTACGGCGACGGCGTCGGCGAACGGGATCCGGGCGAGGCCGCCCGCTCCTACCAGCGTATTCTGGATCGATCGGTGCTCGCGGGGACGGTGCGTGGGCAGGCCGGGCTGCTGCGCCCGGCCGGCGTGTGGGCGGCCGAGCGGTTGGCGACCCTGATCGAGACGCACGGACCGTCGGTGTACGCCGACGCGTCCGCCCAAGCCGCCGCGACCCTGGCGCGGTTGGAAGGGCACGCATCCCCGGATCCCGCCGAGCTGCTGACGCTCGCCGCCAAAGCGCCGTTCGCCCCCGCCGGTGTGACGGCCGCGTTGCGGGCGGCCGAAATCAAACGCGCTGCCGGCGACGACCGGGGGGCGCTCGCGGCGTTGGCCGGCGCCTATCACCTCGCGCCGCGTTCGGACCGGGGCGATCGTCTTCTGGGCGCGTTCGTCGCAACGCTCGCGGACCAGGGCGACGACGCGTCCGCGCGGGCCGTCCTCGAAGAGGTCATTGCAACGCGCGACGACGCGCGGCTCCTGACGGCGACCGGCCCCCGCGTCGCGACGGATTGGCGTGACACGTTTGCACCCGGGCGGGTCGAGCGTCGCTCTCGACTCGGCCGGACGCCCCGAACCGCGCGGGTCATGCCGGGACGTCTGCTCCCCGCCGCGGCGGGCGTGACGCCGGTGGGTACGCCATCGACCGCGTTCCTGCTGGAAGGCGAGCACCTCACTCGTCTGGAGGGATCGACGATCGGGCCGCGGTGGACGGTGACGCTCGATGCGCCCGGCGCGCAGCTGCTGGCGGCGGATGAACGCTCGGTCCTGCTGTGGATGGGCGAGCAGACGGACGATCCCCGGGTGGTCGCACTCGACCCGCAGACCGGCCGGGCCCGGTGGACGACACCGCCTCTGCGGGAGCATCTCGACGAGCCGCTCTCACGCGATCGCGGCGCCATCGCGCAAATGCCGAACGGCCTTCCCTTCGATCCCCGCGAGACGCTGGTTCGGCTCGGCGACGAACTGGCCTTCCTGATCCAACGCACCGGGGGCGTTGTCGCGGCTCGGCCCTCGGCGGCCGGCGCGATCGCATGGAGCCTCGACCGGACGCTGGAGCAGGTGCACATCGCCGAGGCGCATCCCTTCGGTCTGATCCTCGCCGGCATTGGTCGCACGCCGGCGCCGGACGGGACGACGGGCGAGCTCGTGCCGCAGATCGTCGTGCTCGCCAACGAGACCGGTGACGTGCTCCACCGAATCCGACCCCAATCGCCGGGCGGCGTGACGTGGATGACGGCGACGCCGATGGGCCGCGTCGTCTGCGCGACGCCGGAGGCGATCGAGCTGATCGACATCCTGCGGGGCCGCGCGATCTGGACCAACCTCTCCTACGCCGCGATGGAAACCCGTCGCGGGTGGCCCGCCGAGGGGCACGTGGTGATCGAGAGTCCCACGAGCAGCCTCCACACGCTGGATCTCACGAGCGGCGTCATCTCCGAGGCCTTCGACACGAACGCACGGGGCTCGTGGGAACGCGACACGCTCCGCGCGGTTCGTTTCGCGGACGGCCAGATCGTCACCCGATACAGCGAGCGGATGATCTGCTACGACCTGACCGGCGCGATCATCGGCGCCGACGTCATCGACGAGCCGCGTGACTACCGCGCGTTGCTGTTCGCGGAAGATCGCCTGGTGCTCGTGAGTCAGTTCGAGTCGCGTCAGGTGCAGGTGCAGGACGACGGCACCCGCCGCACGCAACGCAAATACCGCCTCTACGTGCTCTCGCCCAACGGGCGGTTGGAGATGCCGGTGATCGAGATCCCGCCGATCGCCCAACGGGTGCGGGACGCGGCGGTCATCGACGGCGGCGTGTTGCTGTCGACGAACAGCGAGACGATCGTCGTGCCGTTCGAGAACTGAGACGGACGGCATTCGATCGGATTGCGTGCCGATCTGACTGCGGGAAAGGCGGAGAGAACAGAGGGCCGCGGAGACGGCGGTCAGTGACTCGCCGCGGTCGCGATCGCGCGTTTGTCGTCGTGGCGGAAGTTCTCGAGCGCGCGGCCATGGACGCCGTCGGCGGTCGCGGCGAGGGAGTCGCAGAGTCGGAGCACGGCGGGCACCTCGGGGTAGTCGCCGCGGAGCTGCTCGAGCTTCTCGACCATCGGGGCGCCGTTGTCCCGGTAGAGCCGCTTGAACGCATCCTTGACGGCGTCGATGTGCTCGGCCGGATAGCCGCGGCGGGTCATCGCGATCGAGTTGATCGCCCGCACCTCGGCGGGGTTGCCTTCGACGATCATGAACGGGGGGACATCCTTCGCGATGCGGGCGAGGCCGCCGACGAAGGCACAGGAGCCGATCGTCGTGAAGTGGTGGACGCCGACCCCGCCGCCGATCGACGCGCCATCCTCGACCCGCACGTGCCCGGCGATCATGACCTGATTCGCGATCACGATCTCGCTGCCGATGACGCTGTCGTGCGCGAGGTGCGCCGCGACCATCACGAGGTTCTGATTGCCCATCCGCGTGACCCCGCCGCCGTTGGCCGTGCCGCGGTGAATCGTGACGTGCTCGCGGATCACGTTGTCGTTGCCGATGACGCAGGTCGCGTGCTCGCCGTTGAACTTCATGTCCTGGGGATCGGCGCCGATGACGGTGAAGGGGAAGAACTCGTTCCCTTCCCCGATCGTCGTCAACGAATGGATGACGACATGGTTGTGCAGCACCGTGCGCGCGCCGATCACCACGTCCGGCCCGACCGTGCAGTACGCGCCGATCGTGACCGAGTCCGCGATGACCGCGGAGGGATCGACGATTGCGGTGGGATGAATGTTCGACATCGTGAAAGTACTCGTCTCCACCCGAACGGGTGGGTGTGTCTGATCAGTCCGATTCGGCATCGACCATCATGAATCGGATTTGTGCTTCGGCGGCGAGACGCGAGGCCACGAACGCCCGACACTTCAGCGTGCCGGTTCGCGCCCGAGCCCGGACCGACTCCGCTTCGAGGATGAGTTGATCGCCCGGCGTGACCGGGCAACGCAGCTTGACCTTGTCCAGGCTGAGAAGCACGGCAATCTTGCCGGTGTGTTCGAGCTTCTGGCTCATGAGCAGACCACCAAGCTGGGCCATCGCCTCGACGATGAGCACCCCAGGCATGATCGGCGTGCCGGGATAGTGGCCCTGAAAGAACGGCTCGTTGATGGTGACGCTCTTGACCCCCACCGCCCGCCGATCGCCCTCGATCTCGACGACGCGATCGACGAGGAGCATCGGGTACCGGTGGGGCATGATCCGCTGAATCGCACGGACGTCCAGGACCTTGCCGCCCCGGACGGCGTCCCGTCGCCGGGTGGTCTGCATCTGATCCATGATCTTGAGCGCCATCGCCCGGTTGAGATCATGACCGCTGCGGCACGCGACGAACCGTCCGTGCACCTGGCATCCGACGAGGTACAGATCGCCGACGAGGTCGAGCACCTTGTGCCGAACGGGTTCGTTGTCGAATCGATACTCGTTGTCGATGGGCCCGTCGTCGCCGATCACCAGCACGTCCTTGGGGGTGAGATGGCGACACATGCCGCGATCCCACAACGCCTGCGCTTCTTCCTTGAGGCTGAACGTGCGGGCCCGCGCCACCTCGGTGCGGTAGTCGCCGTTGCGGCTGGTGAATGCCTGGGTCTGCCGTTTGATGCGGTTGCTCTTCGCGCCGTAGTCGAGATCGTAGATGAGCTGAAACTCGTCTTCGTCGCTGGGGAAGACGGCGAGCATGGCGTCGCCATCCTCGACGAGCAGCGGCTCGGTCACCGTGTAGACACGACGCGATGCGTCCTGTTCCTCCAGACCCGCTTCGAGAATCGGCTCGACGAACGGCAACGCGGAGCCGTCGCCACAGGGCAGCTCGGGTCCGTTGATCTGGATGAGCAGGTTGTCCACCTGAAGACCTGCGAGGGCGGACATGCAGTGCTCGACGGTCTCGACCGACACGCTCCCGATGCGAAGGGTCGTGCGACGAGCCCGCTTGGCCACGTTCGTCGCCAGGGCCGGCACCTTCACGGGGGGACTGACGTCCACCCGCTCGAAGACGATCCCGTGACCGGCCGGAGCCGGCTGCATGGTGACCTCGGCCGGCTCTCCGAGCAACAGACCACGACCGGAGATCTCCACCGGACGGGCAAGCGTATGTTGACGAGCCACCGACGCGGCCGTCGCGCTTTCATCCGCAGTTTGGAGCATTGCGTCTCAGTCCGACGCGGATCGAGAGGTCTCGGGGGGATCCGCGGTCCCGACGCGATCTTTCAGCCGCGTCATCAATTCCGGTAGCTTACGAACGGCCGCGGCCTGACGCAATGCGTGCCTGAGCGGGGAGGCCGGGAACCCCCACCAGGTCTCTCCCGCCGGAACATCCTCCAGGAGCCCCGTCCGGGCCCCCAACCGGGCGTCGTCGCCGATTTGGACGTGGTCGGTGATCCCCACGCCCCCGCCGACGATGACTCGGTCCCCCAGGACCACCGAGCCCGCGATGGCGGTGGAGCCGGCGATCAGGCAGGCCTTCCCGATGATGCCGTTGTGTCCAATCTGGACCAGATTGTCTATTTTCGTGTCGTCGCCGATCCGGGTGGCTCCGAACTTGCCACGGTCGATGCAGGAATTTGCCCCGACCTCGACGCGGTCGCCGAGCTCGACGCTGCCCGCGTGGGGCATTCTGACGAACCCGCCGGTCGCGGGATCCGGGCGGTATCCGAAACCATCGGCCCCGATCGACACGTTGGGGGCCAGGACGCACCCCCCGCCGATCACGCAACGCTCCCGCACGACGACGCCGGCGTGCAGGACCGAGCCCGCGCCGATCTCGACGTCGGCGTAGAGGACGACCCCGGCGTAGAGCACGACGCCTTCGCCGATCCGCACGCCCCGGTCGATCGACACCTGGGGTCCGATCCGGGCCGTCGCCGCGATGTCCGCCTCCGGATGGACCCACGCCGTCGGATGCACTCCGACGTCCGGCGGTTCCGGCGGCGGCGTGAACAGCTCGAGCGCCGCGGCGCTCGCGAGCTCGGCGTCGGCCACGCGAATGACCGGACGCGGCCCACGCACGTCGTCGGCCGGCACATCCTCGCTCACCAGCAACGCCGCCGCCCGCGAGCGGGCCCACCGCTTGGCGAACCGGCGATTCAGCACGAACGTGATCTCGCGTGGTCCGGCCTCGTCGATGCCGTTGATGCCGTCGACGACGACCGCACCGTCGCCGTCGAGCACGCCGTTCACCCGCGTCGCGATTTCGGACACCGTGATGGTGCGCCGGCACCGGGCCGTCGCCGGGAGGCTGGTCACGGGTTCGGCTGCGCCGCGAACTGATCGTTCATGAGATTGATGATGTTCTCGGTGACGTCGATCGCTGGGTTGGAAAACAGGGTGCGGCGGGCGGAAATCTGCCGCATGGTCTCCGCCTCGGTCCCCTCGTTGGGCAGCGGGACCACCGAATCATCGACGAAGACGACGTCATACCCGTTCTGCAACGCGTACTGGCTGGTCGTTTCCTTGATGCGGCGGTACAGCTCACGCAACGCCTTGGCCTTGTGGACATCGAGCTTCCGGCCGGCGAAGTCGAGGAACGCCTGAAGCTGGTACCCCTGGCGGGCGAGCTGCTGGCTCAGCTCGTCGTGCTTGGGGGTGCCGGGCGCGAAGAGATCAAGCTCCTCGCGCAGTCCCTCCAGCTCGTCCCGGCGGGCCTGGCGGGTGGCGTCGAGCTCCTCGGCGATCCGGAGCAGCTCGCTGTCGGCGGCGCTTCGCTCGTCGAGACGCTGGAAGATCGTCTCGAGGTTGACCGTCGCAAGCGCGGAGGGTTCCGCGGTGGCGGGCCGATTCGCCTGCGACTGCCCGACCACGATGCCGGCGAGCAACATCAGGAAGAACGCGGCGGGCCAGGAGATGGAATGACGTAGACGTGTCATGACGTTCCCTTCTGAGTCAGACGCCTGATCGGCGTCGGCGTCGTTGCGTGCAGGGCGGCGCGGGGCGGAGAGGCGGCATGCGGGCGGGCGAAGCAGCCGTCAGCTTCCGGCGTGGAACGCGTTGTTCATCCGCTCGATCAGCTCCTCGGTGATGTCCACGCTGCTCTCCGCGTACAGCACCCGGCGTGAAATCATCTTCTGCTTGACCTGGTACTCGCGCGGCACCTTCGAATCGGAGTTGACCGTCAGCGGCTGCCCCGAGTCGTCGTTCAGGACGATGTCGTACCCGTTCAGCTCCGAGAGCTGCGCGATCGCGTCCTTCACCGCCCGGTCGATGTTGCGGAGACGAAGCGACTTCTCGATGTCGAGCTGCTCGGCGGCGAAGGCGCGCCACGCGTTGTATTCGAGAATACGCATCGCGGCCCGCTCCGAGAGATCCTCGCGGGCCGCGGTGTCGGTCTCGGACAACCCCTGCAACTCCGTGTTCATGGCGCTGATCTCGTCCTGGTGACGCTGATCCTCGTCACGCATCCTGTCGGCGAGCTGGGTGAGCTCGCTCACGGCGGCCGCCCGCTGCTCGAGACCCTCGAGCACGCGGGGAAGGTTCACGGTGACCACGGCGGTCGGACGCGCCATCGCCGCAAACCCGCCGATGACATCCCGCGACACGAGGACGGCGACGACGATGAGCAGCAGCACGCTGGGGACGGAGATCACGGATTTGATCGATCGCATCGGAGGTCCTCGCGAGAGACAGAGTGAAGACGGTCCGGCGGAGGGATGCTCCGCCGGCCGGCATATCGACCACAAGGATAGCCACCGTCCAGATCGGGCGGCATCGACCGGCCGGGAGGGGGTTCCAAGGTACGGCCCGGGGCGTTCCGGCGAGCCGGCGGCTCCGTCCCGGATGCTGAGTTCTCCAACCGGACCTAGAAGGGGAGGGCGGCGCTGAAGCTCAGCAGGCGGGACTCGTCCCCGGGCTCCTCGAGCACCGGAAAACCGAAGTCGAAGGCGATCGGCACGGGGCCCAATTCGGGGATGTACAGCCGCACGCCGACGCCGGCCGAGACGCGATAGTCGTCCACCCCCGGGTCGTCGACGACCGTGCCGGAGTCGAGAAAGACGACGCCCGTGATCGACTCCTGGAAGAGCGGGAACTCCACCTGACCGCCGACGAAGAACATCCACTCGCCGCCCACCGGATCGTCGCCGAGCTCACCCGTGTCGGCGCGAATGCCCTTGGGGCTGACGGTGCGGAAGTCGAATCCGCGGAACGTCGTCCCGCCCATGTAGAACTGCTCGTAGATCGGCGGGCGATCGCCGCCGAAGAGATACCCGACCCGCGTGTTGAGTCGAAACGTCGTCGAGCGTCCGAGGAAGTCCTCGTCGAGCGGCACGAACACCGTGTACTCCGCCTCGGCGCGGGAGAACTCGAAGTCGCCTCCGAGGATCCCGAACTGGTCGAAGGACAGCTCCAACCGGCTGCCGCGGGTCGGACGCGTGATCTCGTCGACGGTCGTGCGGGTCAGCGTCACCCCGGCCGCCGCGAGATCGTCGGGCCCCGCATCCTGGAAGACGTCGACCGGCGCATCGGGGTCGATGTCGCTGAGCTCCACGCGTTCGACCCGCGTCCGAAACCCCAGCCGCCAGATGTCCCCGAGGCTGCGATGGATGCTCAGGCTGCCCGTCGCCCGCTCCTGGTCGTACTGGTCGAAGATCCGGCGACGCACCGCGCCGAGGATCGTGAACGCGTAGTCGGTTTCGAGGAAATGCGGCTCCGTCAGGCTCGCCGAGTACTCGAAGATCTCGTTGCCCGGACGGAACGTCGCGGAGAACTGCTGTCCCGCGCCACGCAGGGAGCGACCGGCGATCAGCTCCGAGATCGACGTGGGAAAGTCGGCGATGTCGAAGTTGTTCTGCACGATCGAGATCTCGCCGAAGACGCCGGCGTCCGACCCCACGGCCACGCCGAAGTTCACGGAGCCCGTGTTCCGCTCCTTGACCTCGATCAGCAGATCGCGGAGCGCCGGGTCGACCGGATCCGGCTCCTGCATCGTGATCCGCACGTCGTTGAACAGCCGCGTGCGGCGGATCTCGCGTTCAGCCTTGCGGAGCAGCTCCGTGTCGTAGGGGCGCCCCGGCTTCAGGTCGATGAGCCGGCGAATCACCTTGTCCTTGGTGAGAAAGTTGCCGTTGACCCTGATCAGGCCGACGGTCCAGGGCTCGCCCTCGCGGATCTCCAGGACCAGGTCCACCACCGGCTCGGGGTGGCGGATCTCGTACGGGGCGATGCGAACATCGATGTACCCGAGCAGCCCGTAGGCGTCGCGGATGACGTCCACCGACTCATCGATCTTCGCGCGGCTGAAGACGTCGCCGGTCTTGATCGTCAGGAGCGCGGCGATCTGCTCCGGCGTGAACACCTCCAGCGGCACGCCGGGGCGACCGGCTTGTTCCGCCCGCACCGACCGGAGCGTGAACCGCCGTCCCTCGACGATGATGAAGATCACCTTCGCCTCGCGGTTGTCGGGACTGAGCTGGATGGAGTGCCCGACCCGAACATCGAGGTAGCCGCGGGCCTTGTAGAACGCGTCGAGCGTCGCCTTGTCGCGGGCGATCACATCCTCGTCGAGGACGCCGGGCCGGAGCAGGAAGACGTGCGCGCGTGTCTTGATCTCCTGAAGCAGCCGCTTGACGCGAAACGTCTCGGCCCCGTCGAACTCGATCGCCTTGATCCGCACCCGGGGGCCTTCGATGATGTTGAAGATCAGGATGCCGCTCTCGGTCAGTTCGGTTTCGTCGACGGAGACGTCGGTGAGGTAGTACCCCTTCTTGCGGTACGCCAGCTTGATGTCGCGTTTGGCGCGTTCGATCAGGTACTGGTCGAGCGGACCGCCCGGCACGGGCTGGATGATCGCCCGCAGATCCTGATCGGAGATCGTCTTGTTGCCCTCGGTCTGGATCGCGCGGATGAGCGGCTGCGGCGTCACCGAGAGAACGACCTCGACGCCACCGGCGGCGTTGAGCCGGACCTCGGCCGTCACGAACCGGAACTGGCCGAGCCGGTACACGCGGTTGACGTCGTCACGCAACGTTCCACCGTCGTAGGGATCACCCTGAGCCACCCGGATGTTGTTCTGGATGAGCTGCACCTGAGCGGGCGATGCACCCTCGATCCGGATCGCCTCGACGGGGCGGTCGGCCAGATCGGCGTCCCATTCGATGAGTTCCTGGGCCGCGGCGTTGCTTGCCGTCAGCAGCAGCAGAAGCAGGACGGCCCGGCAAACGCCGGCAAGGAAGGGCATCGCCATGGCCCGCGGAGGATAGCGGGCCTCCCACCATGCAACAAGGAGCCCGCGCGCGTTGAAAATGGAGCGTTGGCCCGATAGCTTCGTGTGTTCGTCCCATGACGATGAGTCTTGGACAGCTCGCGCGCGAAGTTGGCGCGTCACTGCACGGCGACGGTGACGTCACGATCACGGGGTGCGCGCCGATCCGGACGGCCGGACCGAACGAGGTGACTTTCCTCGCCAACCGCAAGTACGCGCGGTACTTGCCCGACACCCGGGCCGCCGGCGTGCTCGTCGATCCGCGGATGCCCTGCCCGGACCACGTGACGAGGCTGGTCTGCGACGATCCGTACTTCGCGTTCCGCAATGCGCTCGTCGCGTTGTACGGATACCGAACGCACCCGCCGCCGATGGACGCGGAGCCCGACGCGGCCGGACGACGATTGAGCCCCCGCGCGTCCGTCCACGAGACGGCGACGATCGGAGACGGCACCGCCGTCCACCCGCACGCCACGATCGAGGCCGGCGTCGTCATCGGGGCCCGATGCGTTCTGTACCCCGGCGTCTTCGTCGGGCCCGATGCGCGGCTCGGCGACGACTGCGTGCTCTTCCCCAACGTGACCGTCTACGACCGCTGCACGCTCGGCGACCGGGTGATCCTGCACGCGAGCACCGTCATCGGTCAGGACGGCTTCGGCTACGCGACCCACGGCGGGCGTCATGAGAAGATCCCGCAGACGGGAACCGTGGAGATCGGATCCGACGTCGAGCTCGGCGCCGGCTGCGCCATCGAACGGGCGGCGATCGGACGCACGTCGATCGGCGACGGCACGAAGTTCGCCGATCTCATCTCGATCGGGCACGGCACCACGATCGGCGAACACTGTTTGTTCGTCTCGCTCGTCGGCGTGTCGGGGTCCGTGGACATCGGACGGTATGTCGTGCTCGGCGGCCAGGTCGGCGTGAGCGGACACCTGCGGATCGGTGACGGCGTGCAGGCGATGGGCAAGACGGCCATCGCCCAGGACGTCCCCGCCGGCAAGAAGGTCGGGGGCGTGCCGGCGGTCGACAGCGACATCGCCAAACGCAACGCGATGGCGTCGCAGGATCTCTACGGTCTCGTCAAGCGGGTGCGATCGCTCGAGCGTCAGCTCGCGGCCATGCGGGAGCAGGCGGCGTCGCCGGATTCGTCCACTGGGCGTTCCGATCGGGGGTGAGCAGCGCCGGCGCTGCTCGCAGCTCGGCGGCATCTTCTTCCGGCGCCGGGGCGGCGACCGCACCGAGCATCGTGCCCAAACCGGCGGCGATCATCGCGAGGCGCGTCGGCGGCTCGGGCGTGACCTTGGCGGACTTCGTCGAACGACGCCCTGACTTCTCGGCTGGCATATCGGCCTCCTCCCCCGCGGCGTCCTCCACCGCACGCACATCCTCCGATTGTCCGGGCGGTATCGCAAGACGCCGCGAGCCGCTTTGGCGGTTTGGGGGACGGATTGTGCGGCCCGGGTCGATAACCGGCTTCCTCCGCCCCGGTGGCGGGCGGATGCGGCCAGGGCTACCCTTCCGCCATGACCCCATCCCCCGCCCCGACCGCCGCGCTCAAGCACACGCCACTCCATCAGTTTCACGTCGACCAGGGCGCGAAGATGGTGGACTTCGCGGGGTGGGACATGCCGCTCCACTACGGCTCGATCATCGACGAGCACACGCAGGTGCGAACCCGCGGAGGACTCTTCGACGTCTCCCACATGGGCCGGCTGATGTTCACGGGGCGGGACGCGGGCCCCTTTCTCGACCGCGTCTGCACCCGCGCGATCCAAAGCATGACCGACGGGCAGGCGCGGTACGGGATCATCTGCAACGAGCAGGGCGGCTGCCGCGATGACGTGCTCGTCTACCGGCTCGGCGAAACCGAGTACCTCATGGTGTGCAACGCCTCCAATCGCGCGAAGCTCCTGGAGCACTTTGCCGCCGTCAAGGGCGACGACGTCTTCCGTCTGGAGGACACGACGGAGTCGACGGCGATGATCGCCGCGCAGGGTCCCGAGATCATGCCGCTCATCGCCCGGCATTCGACCGAGATCGCGGAGCTCAAACGGTACCGGTTCATCCGCAAGAACATCATGGGTTTGAAGGTGCTCGTTTCCCGCACGGGTTACACCGGCGAGGACGGGGTCGAGGTGATCGTCTCCACCGACGGGTTCGTGGCGCGCACGGCGCTGAAGATGTTCCTCAAGGAGCTCGACGATCTCGGCGACACCGTGCGTCCCACCGGTCTCGGCGCCCGCGACAGCCTCCGGCTCGAGTCGGCGATGGCGCTCTACGGACACGAGATCACCGAGGACATCGACCCGCTGTCCGCCGGGCTCGGCTTCGCCGTCACGCTCCCGAAGAAGAGTGGCGACCGCTTCATCGGCCAGGATGCGCTCGAACGAATCCAGGCCGACGGTCCGGCCCGCACCCTCGTCGGTCTCAGCCTGGACACCCGCCGCGCCGCCCGTCAGGGCATGACCGTGCGGGCCGGCGGGAACGACACCGGCGTGGTGACGAGCGGCTGCCTGAGCCCGACCCTCGGCACGTCGATCGCGATGGCGTACGTCGATCGAGCCCACGCTGCCGAGGGCACGACGCTCGCGGTCGACCTCGGGCGGCAGGAGGTTGGGGCGACGGTGGTGGGGTTGCCGTTCTACACGCGGTGAGATCGGATACGCATCCGAACGCGTGAACGATCACCCCCCGATGGTGCCACGGACAGCGAAGCGTCCGTGCCGTCAGCGTCCATCGCGCCGGGGACTCAACTCCCCTTCGTGATGGACGACGCACGGC